>NZ_OZ060452.1:332148-664297 GCF_964059235.1 Candidatus Tisiphia endosymbiont of Nedyus quadrimaculatus | reverse complement strand
ACGATAGAATTGCGGTAAAACCAATTCAACAAGAAGAAAAAACAAGTGGAGGAATTATTATTCCTGATACAGCAAAGGAAAAACCAATACAAGGTGAAGTAGTAGCTGTAGGTAAGGGAACAAGAAGTGAGAATGGTACTGTCCATCCATTAGAAATTAAAGTAGGAGATAAAGTACTTTATGGCAAATGGGCTGGCACTGAAGTAAAAGTTGATGGTTTAGATTTGGTCATTATGAAAGAAAGTGATGTCATGGGCATAATTGGTTAATAATTTATTTATTGTAAGGAGAATATATATATGGCAGCAAAATTAATAAAACACGGTTCACATGCACGTGAACAAATGCTAAAAGGTATTAATATTTTAGCTGATACCGTAAAAGTAACATTAGGTCCAAAAGGTAGAAATGTTGTAATTGAACAATCATTCGGGGCACCAAGACTAACCAAAGATGGTGTAACTGTTGCAAAAGCCATTGAACTAAAAGACAAAGCTCAGAATTTGGGTGCTCAATTAGTGAAATCTGTGGCTAGCAAAACATCTGATGTTGCTGGTGATGGAACAACTACCGCAACTGTGCTAACTCAAGCAATAGTAAAAAAAGGTAATGAAGCTGTAGCAGCTGGTTTAAATCCTATGGATATAAAACGCGGTATAGACTTAGCGGTTAACCTAGTAGTTGAAGAAATTAGGAAAGCAAGTAAAAAGATCAGTAGCCAAGAGGAGATTGCTCAAGTTGGTACTATTTCATCAAATGGTGATAAAGAAATTGGTGAAAAAATTGCTATAGCTATGGAAAGAGTAGGCAAAGAGGGAGTAATTACCGTCGAAGAAGCCAAAAATTTTAGTTTCGAAGTAGATGTAGTTGAAGGTATGATGTTTGATAGAGGTTATCTATCACCATATTTTGTTACTAATTCCGAAAAGATGGTAGTAGAATTGGAAAATCCTTTTATCTTACTATTTGAAAAGAAATTATCAAATTTACAACAAATGTTACCAGTACTTGAAGCGGTAATGCAATCAGGACGTCCTTTACTAGTAATTGCTGAAGATGTAGAAGGAGAAGCACTTGCTACCCTAGTAGTAAATAAATTACGTGGTGGGTTAAAAGTTGCTGCAGTTAAAGCTCCTGGCTTTGGTGATAGAAAAAAATTCATGATGGAAGATATCTCTATTTTAACAGGTGGTCAGCTTATCAGCGAAGATCTTGGTATGAAGCTTGAGAATGTTAATATCAAAATGTTGGGTACTGCTAAAAAAGTTACCATCTCTAAAGAAAATACTGTCATAATTGACGGTGCTGGTAGTAAGGCTGATATCGCTACTCGTTGTTCACAAATTCGTAAACAAATTGATGAATCTACTTCAGATTACGATAAAGAAAAATTACAAGAGCGTTTGGCTAAACTTGCTGGTGGCGTAGCTGTCTTAAAAGTTGGCGGTGCTACTGAAGTTGAAGTAAAAGAAAGAAAAGATCGTGTCGAGGATGCCCTGCATGCTACTAGAGCTGCAGTAGAAGAAGGTGTTGTTGCAGGGGGTGGGGTCACTCTTTTCTATGCAGCAAAAGCTTTAGAAGCGTTAAAAAGTACTAACAAAGATCAACAGGCTGGTATTGACATAGTTAAGAAGGCATTGCAAGCTCCAGTAAAACAAATTGCAAAAAATGCGGGCGAGGAAGGAGCTATTGTAGTTGCAAAACTTAATGATAGTAAAGACAAACATTTTGGCTTCAATGCTCAAGACATGACTTATGTTGATATGATTAAAGCTGGTATTATCGATCCAACAAAAGTTGTACGTACAGCTTTGCAAGATGCAGCATCAGTTGCTTCTTTGATTATTACTACTGAAGCATTTATTATTGATGAACCAACTGATAAAGATGAACCTACTATGCCACGTGGTGGCATGGGTGGTGGTATGGGCGGCATGGGCGGTATGGACTTCTAACGCTCATTTCCTCATACGAACAACACTTTGATGTCATCCCTCTGCTTTCTTGTAGGGATGGCATCTTTTTACCATTCATTTGAGTATACTGCTCGTAAATGAAGAGTTGATAGATGATAGAATCAAAATTATGATAGTAGCAGGAGTCGAAGGGTCGAGGTGTTAGGCGTACATTTAGTACGTGAGTACCGGAAATCTTGGAAAACGACAACGCAATTGTTGATTTTCATCGAGTATATACTCAAGAACCTAAGCAAGGGGTAGATATGTTTGTTGCTTATCAGAATAAGTAAAAATTTGCCCAGTTTTTATATCAAAAAACCATAAATGAATAATTAGCTCTTTCTTGGTCACTAGTTCATTAATCCATGGAAACGTCATACAATTTTGATGTGATTGTTTAAGTGCTAATTTTGTATAATCATCAGCATTATGATGTCTAAAATTAGGTGTTTTTATCAGAGAAACCCAGTTGGTTATAAAATCATTCTGCACTCTATCGTCACTATTTAATAATTCTTGAATTCCTCCACATTGGCTATGTCCTAATACAATTAAGTGTTCAACTTTCAAAAAGCATATTCCAAACTCTAAGGCAGCACTTGTGCCATGATGAGATCCATCTTTTTCGTAAGGAGGAACAATATTTGCTACATTACGTACAACAAATAAATCCCCTGGATCACATTGTAGTATTAATGCCGGATCTACTCGTGCATCACAACAAGCAACCACCATAATCTTTGGTTGTTGACCATCACGGGATAGACTCTGCATAATAGATTTATTACCATAAGCATATTTTTTTCTAAATAGCTGATAGCCTTTTAGTATTTTTTCAAAACTTTGTTGCATATATGACCCTCAAGACGTCACTGCAATTATAGCAGATATTTTTCAAGCACTAATAGATTTTAAATTTTTGTAGGCATACCATCCCAACGTTTTATTAAATCAGTATTAATATCAAAAATATCAAGAACCCGCGAAATTGAATAATTTATCATGTCATCCAAGGTTTTAGGTAAATTATAAAAAGCAGGTACTGGAGGTGCAATTATCCCACCATAATTCGTTACTTTTAACATATTTTCTAAATGACCTAGATGTAAAGGCGTCTCTCTTATCATCAACACCAGTTTTCTTCGTTCTTTTAGTATAACCCCTGCTGCTCTACTGATTAAATTATTCTCAATACTGCCAGCAATTGATGCTAGAGTTCTCATGCTACATGGGGCTATTATCATGCCAAATGTCCTAAAAGCACCGCAAGAAACCCTAGCCCCAATATCAGAAAGATTGTAACAGTAATCTGCTATATCTTTTACTTGTTCTATGGAATAATTCGTCTCATGTAATATGGTAAGATGAGCAGATTTTGAAATAATTAGATGACTCTCAATATTTATCTGCCTCAGAATCTCAAGTAACCTTATACCGTATATTGCTCCAGAAGCTCCAGAGATTGCCACAAGCAATTTTTTTTTATTATCGCTAGTCATAGCTATATTTTTTCCTTTCAAAGTGTATTTGCTTATATTAAAATGAAGCTTGGTTTACAAAAAACCAAGCTTTTAACTGATTATGGAGTTTGCATATGAGTCTCATGAGCCACATACAAAGTTTACAAAAAAAACATAATGATTTAGAAAGACTAATAAATACCGGATTCTTGCATTTGCAAGATAATACTAAAGTCAGGCAGTTAAAGAAACAAAAATTAATATTAAAAGATAAAATCTTATTGCTATATAAAGGTTTCACCAAGAATGCTACTATCTCTCAGAAGTAAAGGATTAGCTATTATTTTGTCTTCGCCCTCGGCTACTGGTAAATCTAGCTTAGCTAGAGCAATTTTAAAAATCGACAGTAATCTTAGATTATCCGTTTCTGCAACTACTAGAAGGCCAAGAACAGATGAAGTTGATGGAGTAAGTTACTATTTCAAGACCAAAGAGGAATTTAATAAATTAATTGAGCAAGATGTATTTCTTGAATATGCAAATATTTACAATAATTATTATGGAACACCTAAAAAAGTTGTAGAAGACTTACTAAATCAAGGGTTAGATGTTTTGTTTGATATAGATTGGCAAGGTACAAAGCTAATAAAAAAAACCTTACCAAATGTAATTACAATTTTTATTTTGCCACCGAGTCCTAGTATTTTGCAACAACGAATTAAAGATAGAGGGCAAGATAGTAAAGAATCAATAAAGTTGCGTATGAAATTGGCTACTCAAGAAGTGTATTATGCCAAACAATATGATTACGTGGTTATTAACGATGATTTTGATACCACTCTTGAAACAATATACTCTATAATCACTGCTGAACGATCGAAAAGAATAAGACTTGATTTAGGCAAGTTTTATAATGATTGGCATGACCAACTCTGACATTATACGTGAATTTTGGATAAGAATTAACTAATTCTTATCCAAAATTCGGTGAAATTATAGAAAATTTCTCTTTAACTGGTCTACATTTATTTCTTTTATAAATTGATCTTGTATTGTCTGCAAGTTATCTTGAAAATTATCCCAAAAATTTTTAATTTCTTGTTCATAAGCAACCAGTTCAGACATAGTCCAATTAAATTGTTCAAAAAGTTTATATAAATTATTTAGTCCGATATGAAGAACAATTATATTAAGTAATTCTGGAGAAAATAATTTTTTTATCCTTGCTTCTTGTGCTTCTTTATATTCACCATGATTAGCGATGCCAAACTCTGCTATATCATGCATTTGACTAGTCCGTACTTGTATTTCCACATTACGTCTAAATGTACCAATAGTAGTCACAATATGTAAGGAACTATAGCCGTTATCTTTGGGATTAACAATATAGTCTTTATATTTTTCATGGTTACTAGGATATATATCATTAATAATATCCAGTACTTTATAACAGTCTTCTTGCGTATCAACTATAATTCTAAAAGCAACGAGGTCAGTTAATTGATGAAAACCAATACCTTTTCTTACCAATTTCTTTACGATAGAATGAGGGTCTTTTAATCTGCAAGATATCTTCACCACTATAGAATTCTCTTGCAATTTAGTACTAATAATATCAGTGATATTGTGTAAATTATCAATATCCTCGTATAACATAAAACTCATACTGTTACTTTATTATTGATTTAGATTATTATATATAGTCAATGAAAATCAAGAATTGCGTTGTCGTTGTCTTTACTATCAGGAATTCGCAAGTATTTACTCTTCAAAAGCATCAAATATACCCGTAATATTAATAAAAACTATTACCCTGTCAAGATTAAATTATTAATTTATAAATAAGAAAGAGTTTCCAAATGATATAATTTGTTAAATAATTAACCTCAAGTATTGATGTAAGACATCGGTTTAATAGCCTAAGGTGTCATCAACTATGATTTTTAAAAAATTAAAAAAAAGTTTAAAATAAAAAAATCAAGTTGATGACATCACCCCTAATGGCGATGATTACTTGAGCCTATATTAATTTATTACATCAATACTTGAGGTTAATTATTATTTTAAATGAGTGCAAAAGGTTCAAGACGGTTTTCAATTTTTGCTACTCAGCTTGCATAGTTCATCGTTTATTGCGTAACATCCATTAATAATTTTTATATCGAATTGAGATTAATGTACTTAGTGTTTAGTTATTTTATGTTATTATAACTTGAATTCGATGTAACTTGTTACATCGAATTCAGGTTATATAGCTAATTCGCGGGAAAGTTTTAGCTATAAGAAAATAATAGGGAGGATAGGGTGAGAGTTTTAGTAGTAGGTGCTAATGGTTTTATTGGTTCATATATCACCGCTGAGTTATTAAAAGATAATCATGATGTAGTTTGTGCAGTTAGAGATATAAAAGCTACTAAAAGAAAATTTCCTAACCTAGAAATTTTAGCTTGTGATTTTAACAATGATACTGATCAACAAAAGTGGCTTAACAATTTACAAAATATTGATGTAGTCATTAATGTATCCGGAGTGTTAACTTCAACTAATAACAACAAAATAGAGAATGTTCATTTCTTTGGTCCAAAAGCTTTATTTGATGCATGTATTTTAGCTAAAGTAAAAAGAATTATTCATATTTCAGCTCTTGGTATAGATAATGAGAAAACTACTGACTATGCTGTAACAAAGAAAAAAATTGACAATTATTTAAAAACTTTAGAAAATATTGATTGGGTAATTTTACAACCATCGCTTGTGTATACAAGTGGTTGTTATGGAGGTACTTCATTATTTAGATCTCTTTCAGCTTTACCTTGGTTTATTCCTTTAATAGGAGATGGATCACAACAATTTCAACCCATACATATGGATGACTTAACTAAAGTGGTTGTTAATTGCACTAAAAGAGAAGGGGAAATTTGTAGAGTATTAAAAATAGTTGGTCCAAAAATAGTTACAGTAAAAGATATATTGATTAATTTTAGGAGCTGGCTTGGTCTAGATCCTGCCAAACTAATAAAGATTCCTTTAATATTTATTAGAATTGCAGCTAAGTTAGGAGACTTTTTTAGTATAGGACCACTTAATAGCACTTCGTATAATATGCTATTACAACCAAATATTGCAGATAAGAAAGACTTTATCAATTTTACTTCTATCGTTCCAAGAAGTTTTGAGCAAGGATTAGCCACTGAACCTCTTACTGTTCAATCACTGTGGCATGCAAGACTTTTTTTGTTGAAACCACTATTAAAAATCATTTTAGGTTTATTTTGGATTATGACAGGCGTCATTACGGGGGTTTTTACTTCAGAACGAGGTCTGAAAATAATAACAGAGTTAGGATTTAGCGAACAAATTGCACAAGTTATGTTATATTCAAGCTGTCTTGCTGATATAATTCTTGGAACTATGATGATTATCAAGCCAAGAATTATAGGGGTATGTATACTACAGATTTTATTAATGCTAGCTTATACATTTTTTCTAACCTTTCTTAAGCCTGATTTATGGCTAGAACCCTTGGGGTCACTTACTAAAAATATTCCTATAATACTTCTTACTCTTGTCTTACTTGCTATAGAAAAGGATAAATAATGGATTGGTATTCTGTCGTCAAAACTATTCACATCATTAGCTCTACTATTTTGTTTGGTACAGGTATTGGTATTGCTTTTTTTATGTGGTGGGCTAATAAAACCGGGGATTTAGCAGCCAAAGTTTATGCAGCACGTACTACGGTTATTGCCGATTTTCTCTTTACTACCACTAGTGCTATTATTCAACCAATTAGTGGCATAATATTAATCAATATAATTGGATATGATTTCTTTGATTTATGGCTTGTTTTAACTTATTTAGGATACGCTATTACAGGAGCATGTTGGCTACCAGTAGTATGGATTCAAATACAATTACGGAATATTGCAGTCAGAACATTAAAAAATAATGAGCAATTACCAGCACAATATTATAAATTATTTAATTTATGGTTTTATCTTGGCTGGCCAGCATTTATCAGCCTAGTTATTATTTTCTTTTTAATGGTTTTTAAGCCGATGTAAAATATCTAGAATATATTATAACTTCCTAGACAGTTACTTAACTAATAGTTATTTATATTTGATTTTTAATTTCAATCCTAAATATTTTAAAATAACACCAGCGAATTTAATTCTATCAAATTCACTTTGTTCTAATTCAGATAAAATTTGAGCATGAAATTTATCATCCATATTTAACAACTTTGGGGAATACTCAAAGTGTATGCCAGATAAAACTACATTCCCCTTATTATATTTGATTTTTAAAACTGCTGGTAAAACTGATTGGTCTAGAAATTGATAGTAAGCAAGAATATTGATATTTTTATATAATTGAGGATCTACAAAATAAGGACCTCCATTATAATAAATCATAATTTTGTTAGATAAAGAATTATCGTCTATAGCTAACTTAATTAATGCTGCACGTACACCACTATTATCGTCATAATTGTATTTTGCAAGAACAGGTCCGATAGTTTTGTTGGGGAAAAATGCTAATTCTCTTTCTCCTAGGATTTCTAAAGAACCATCTTTATCAAATTCTACAAATCCTGAACCATAATAAGCCCCTGCACAAATACCTAAATAGTTACCTCCATTTTCTACATAATTTTTTATAGCTTTATTTCCTTTACCATTAAGTTGTTTAGTATAATATACATCCCTTCCGCCGGGTATTATTAATAGAGCAGCTTGATTTGACCATTTGTTTTCTATAATTTCTGAGGCATTAATTAAATGTATTTTATAGCTAGGAAAAACAATTTGCTTTAGTGTATACATAATGTGCCTAATAGATTCGATAGACACTCCTAAATCATTATATAAATATATGATATTATTCTGCATTTTATAAATATAATTATTAATTACCAAGAACGTGATTCAATAGCTTCGGCAATATTTTCTGCCGTATTTAGAATTTTTATAATTGTAGGAATGATAGTAATTACGTTCTAAACCACGGGTAATTTAAAAGTCGGGCTGCAAGCCTAATAGATGAAGGAAAAAGTGCTTAATATGCACTCGATGTCATATATGGACGAGTAAGTAAGTCAATAAGAAAAATGATGCGGGAGTAATAAAAAAATAAGCTGTCATATATTCGGCATCTAGTGCCATAATAGTTTTCGCATTCCACGCAATCCTTGGAGTTATCCACTCATTCTTACGGCTTCTAGAGCCTTGACATAAAATCTCGGACTTGTTTTTGGAATGCCCATTTATTATCTCCAATCACTTTCGCTTATATCGTACCTCTTAAATCCTATTTACTTACTTCTTCTTTTATATAGATAAAATACAGATAAATCTATATACACCACCAACTATCAAGCATATGCACATTTTCTTGTAACACATACATACGCTATTCTAGCTAATTTGTTTGCTATTGCCACAGCAGCCTTATTAAAGCTCATCCTTCCCAACAATTTTTTTGCCCATAGCACTAAATGATCAGTGGGGTCCTTTTGTATTTTTGCTCTGATTGCAATAGACCTTGCTCCTTGTATCAGCATAGTTCTAACATATCTATCTCCTTTCTTAGTGATAGATCCAAGACTTGTTTTACCACCTGTGCTATTTTGCTTAGGCACTAATCCCAAACTTGCAGCAAAACTTCGACAATCATCATAATTTTCATAAGCTGCTATGCTTAGTATATTAGCATTAATTTCTCCAATACCTGGTATTGTTTTTAATAAAGTAGCTGTTTCAGATTCTTTATTTATTGCTATTAGCTGTTTATCTATTGCTGATTCTTGTATTAATAACGTAGCAATTTCTTCAGCTATTACCTTCATTTCCTTATACATTCTCTCTGAAATCACACCAGCATTTTTGGCATCTTCTACTATATTTAATGCCTCACGGGCAAATTTAGATTTACTCATTTTTATGTAATAACCAAATTCAAGTAAATCACTCATTAAACCATTACTATATTGTACTCTTTGTCTAATAATATGTTGCCGACGTTTATGTAACCAACTAATCTCTTGTTGTGATATATTTTTTATACGAACCGATTTTAACTCCGGATCTTTTCCTGCTCTTGCTATTGCCAAAGCATCATTTGTATCATTTTTTTGCCGAGTTTTTGCAAAAGCTTTTACATCACATGGTTTAAGTAATTTTACTGTAAAACCTGATTCCATAAACTTATTGCTCCAATAATGACAACTGCCACATGCTTCCATTACCAATAAACTATTCTTGGGAATGTTTGTTAAAATGTAGTCTTCAAATTCTTCTCTGTGTAATTTTTTAGCTAATATTTTTTCACCATCTTTATTTAATGCAACAATATGAAAAATTGTTTTTGCTAAATCAATGCCTAGTATGTTAATATCTTTCATGGTATGGACTCCTTTTTAATTATTAAATAGTATAATTATGTGACCGAATTATATTCGTGATCACGGTAGTAAGTAAAGTTTCTTTTACTTACTCGTCCATACCATCATTCTTAGCAACGGCGGGAATCTAAAAAAATAAGCCCGAAAGATTATTAAGTATTATGGATTCCCGCCTACGCGGGAATGACATCGATGGTGGTTGAATTTATATCTATAACAACTATTAATTGTGAATTTTAAATTACCATGGTCAGTTAGAATCCTTGGTGCTACTATAGTATTTGTTCTGTTATTTGTTGTTGTCACAAATATCAACTTTTTTCTTCAGTCTTACTTGTACCCAAAGTCACAAAGCGTTGACCCGAAGTATCTAAGGCACGGCAAGCAATTGATTGTACCTGCTTAGTTGCATTATCTGCTTTCTCAGTCAGTTCTTTTATGTATGTTTCCTGTTTCTTGATTTTGTCTTCAAGATAACCGATACTCTGCTCGTTTAGTTTTAATATGCCATCATATTCTTTCTGCTTCAATTGGCTATCAAACTCATATTGTTGTAATAATTGTGTACGCAATAATTCTTCGGCATTTGCCATAGCCTCTTTTATTTTATTTGGCATTTCCTCCACTTGCACTTTTAAAGCATCATAGTCCTGCTCTTTTGCTACCAAATCAGCTTCTCGTCTTAGTAAATTATCTTTTAAGTCAGATAATTCCTTTTCCATAATGACTCTTCTGTTATTATATTCATCAGTTTCCTTGCGACGCTTTAATTCCAAAGCATAACTATATTCTTCTTCCTCACGCTTTCTAGTTTTTGCAAGAATATCTTTCTGTTCCTTGTAATCTTGCTCAAGAATCGTACGTTGTTGTTGCCAATGGGATTTCTCACTAGCCATTTCCTGTTGAAAATTCTGTTTTATTTGCTGCATTTCTAGCTCAAAACGCTCTTTTTGTTCAGATTGAGCTTGCAATAAAGCTGATAAAGTATTTGCTGTTTCATGAATTTGATATAGTTCCTGTAAATGCGTTTGTTCCAAAATAATAGCCTCCCGCAAATTGGCTAATTTTTGAAACTCATCCAACAATTGTTCTGATAAATTATCAATTTTCTTAATAGTCTTTGATTTTAAAGTACTTAAGTCAGCTAATATATCATCCGATGAATTATTGATTGCTTTGGTTACTATTTGTTGTTTCTCTTCCTGCTTTTTATGTTCCTGAGGACTCTCAACCTGTTTTTCAGTTAATTTTGTTACCACCTCATTATAGGCTGCTAAGATCTGATCCTTAGTACTTTTAACCGAAACTTCTTGAATATTCTGTTTTTTTGTCATCTTATTAAAACTACTTATAAATTTTTACTACGAACACACGCAAGGTAAACTTTTTTATATTCCTGATAATTGCAATAACAGATTAGATTGTAAACTAATATCAAAAATTACACAAGTAAATATAAGGTACTTTTCTTTTTGAATACTTTATAGTAATATTATAACATTCCATAATTATTTTTCTATTCTAAAAAAATATATTATCTTATAATAAACCTTTATGAGCAAGTGTTATGGCACGAGTATAGTCAATTACACTAAGAATTAGAAATGAAAATAGCTACTTGGAATATTAATTCTATAAGAATAAGACTACAACATTTACGGGACTTTTTAACAGAAGTAGATCCAGACATTGTTTTGTTACAAGAAATCAAGTGTGAAACTGATAAGTTTCCTTTTGATGAACTATCAGATCTAGCATATAATTTCTATGTGTATGGTCAGAAATCCTATAATGGTGTGGCTATCTTATCAAAGTTTCCAGCTAATGAAGTGGTAAAAGACTTTCCGGGTATTGATTGTACTAATCAAGCACGGATTATAGAAATATCTCTACAGACTCCTATAGGTTTTTGTAGTATCACTTCATTATACGCACCTAACGGTTCATTGGTAGGTAGTGATAAATTTAAGATGAAATTAGAATTTTATGACAATTTAATTAATTACTTCGAATCCAAGAGATCTCTTGATACTAAGGTGATAGTTGGAGGAGATTTTAATATTGCTCCTTTTGATATTGACGTATACTCAGCAAAAGAGTTGCAAAATACTACTTGTTTTACTAGTGAAGAAAAACAACGACTGAGAATTATTTTAAATTCTAGTTTTGAAGATTTATATAGATTATCAAATCCTACTAAGCAAGAATTCTCTTGGTGGGATTATAGAGCAGGTTGCTTTGAACAAAATAAAGGTATGCGTATTGACATGATACTTGCATCAAGCAATGTTGCAGATTATCTAAATGATTGCTACATGCATTATAATTTACGAACTAAAATTAAGCCTTCTGATCATATACCCGTTGTTGCTATATTTAGTTAACCTCAAATATCGATGTAATACCATTTCCCATTATTAACTACGCTATTTAGCACTACAGTTGTAGTACTAATGTCACAACGATGTCATCCCAGCGAAAGCTGGGATCTAATAATGTTTAATAGTCTTTTAGGCTATTTTTTTAGATTCCGCACCGAAGCGGGAATGACAGCTTTGGGTAGTAACTACAGCTGTAGTATTAGCGTAGTTAATAATGGGAAATGGTATAAGACATCGGTTTAATAGCCTCGGTGTCATCCCTACGAAGCCAGGGATCTAAAATATCTAACAACATTATCCATGTTATTTTTTTAGATTCCTGCCTACGCAGGAATGACATCTTTTCAGCTTCTTTTCATGACTTTTAAATGCCATGAATTATATAACTCAATAAAAACTTGATTATCGAGTGCAAGGTATTTTGTTTACCTTGCTTTACCTAGGCTAGCTTTTGGTATAGGTTTTACTGCTATAGGTTTTACTATAGGTTCTAACAATATTTCTTTAATTTTTAGGCTTTCAGCTACAACCTTTTCTGTGTCATCTATCTTAGCCAATTTTTCAGGAGTAATTTTATGCATCAAATGCTTCGATAAATTAGAGAGTCCTATTTTTTCACAAAAATTTGCTACCTTATAACACATCTTCTCTACAACAGTTAAATCAGGGGTCGTCATTTCCATTAATCGAGCTGTCTGTATAATATTCTTGTCATAATTCGGATCTTCCTTTATTTTCTTAACATCTTCATCAGTGAGGTACTTTTCTTTTTTTAGATGGGTCAATAATTTGTCATAAAAATGCTCTAGTTTTTCTGTAGTAATGTCTTTAGTTACTGTTTCTTTTATGAAATCCTCAACTTTATTTCCAAGAGATTGAAGACGTTTGTTTATATCTGCAACATATTCTGTTGGATTCAAACTTGTTATACTTTTTTGAACCTTTGACACCGAGACTTTTACCTCTTGCCATTTACCATCTCGACTCTTTTGCCATTGTTGTTCTTGAACAGTTGTTGTTACAGGTTGAGCAGGAACTTTAATTTGATAATCATGTTCGCTAACCCACTGTAAAGCACTTTTTCCCTCAATTTGAATATTATGGTGAGCTGCATAGGCTACCGGGTCTTTAATAGGAGATTTAGAAAAAGTTTCTAACCACTGACCGTTTTTAAATTCAGGAGATACATCACTAAATTTAGCCACTATGTCTGCTGCTCTTGCTACCTCTTTCATATTATTGAGATTTTCCTTGATATGTTCTTTATAAAATGTGCTTAATTCATTAAAATCCTTAACGCACTTTACTTCAAATTTATCACCTTCAAATCTAGCTGTTACAAGGAGACCTTCTGGAGAGAACCCATGTTTTTTCAATTCATCAACTTTTTGATCAATTATAGCATCTATTTGCTGATCATTTAACTGATTGGTCATTTGTGCTAATGCTTTACTATATTTTTCAATGTTAAACGATAAATTACCTGCCTTAATAGCTTCAGTATAGTTAACTCCATCCTCTGAAAACATTTTATGTGTTGCCTCAATCATAGCACCAAAATCTTGGTGAAACACTTCAAAAGATCTACCATGATCTATTTTAGTTACAGTCTTCCCATCCTGCACCATCAAATTACCAGCATGATAATCCAATTCCCCTAACATATGACAAGCAGCAATAACCTTTTCAAATCCTTCTAATTCTTTTAATTTTTGATCATTTGCTCCAACGCTAGTAGTATAAGTACCCTTAGCAAATTCTGCAAGCTGTACCACATTATCAAAGAATTTAGAACGTATACCAATTGATGATGAATTGGCTAGATTAGATACTACTAATGCCTCTTTAGGGGTGCGATCATATAATAAAAACTGATACATAGAAGAACCGATTAACTCCCTCACACCATCATCCCGATCTGCTAAAGCTTGCTCTCGCTGTTTTTCTCCATGTAGAGCTAAACAATGCACATGCTGTTTATAGAAACGTTTTAACATGAAAGTGTTATGTGTTCCTTTTTCTTCAGCAACATATCCAGCAGATACACCAGCTTTCTTCTTGTCTTTTTGTATAAATTCTGTCTTGTTAGCCGTTACTCTATCACGTAGCATAGCTTTAAGTGGAATTTTTTTGGATTCTTTTAGCTTTTTTGGACGTGCTGGCTTATTTTCTTTAACTAATGCATACATAAGCGGAATATCTATTAGCTCCCTTAGCTCTTTATTGTGATCTCCAGGAAACGTTTCTTTTATTACCTTTAATGCTTCACCTACAATGTATTTAGAACGTGTAAGTTCCCGCATTTTCTTTCTATACAAATCAATATTAGAGTATGATTGCTCTTGAGCAAGTGCTATCACGCTACTAGCAAGTTCTTCACATTTTCTAGAGATTCTGTCATTTACAACTTGATTTTTGCCATTTGACTTTGTAAGTTTTATTAAAGTTGTAAATAATTGAGTATGTAAAGATTGTTTAATTTCTTCTTGATTTTTTGCCATAAGGATCTAATTTTTATAATTTATAATTAATTGTTAATTGCAGTTAATCTAAAAAAACCTTTTGTAGTGGTTTGTTTGCTAAATTTTCTTCAGTTAAAAAATCCTTCTTTAAATGCGTAACCTGATTATTCAATAACCTTAATTGTAAGTAATCATTAATTGCTTGGGTAAATTCACCAAGTTTGTTACGAAAAAAATGATCGGCTCCTTGGATAATCTTATAGTCGACAGTTATATGTTTTTGCTTAGATAATTTATCTACTAGTTCAAGCACTGATTCTTCGGATACAATACTATCATTGTCACCTTGTATTACAAAGCCAGAAATAGGACATTGAGACAAGAAAGAAAAATCATATTTATTCACTGGCGGAGATATCGTAATAAAATTATTAATCTCTGGTCTTCTCATGATAAGTTGCATGGCTATCCATGCTCCAAAAGAAAACCCCGCTATCAAATTTAGACTGCTAGTAGGGTTGTTAAGCTGCAGCCAATCAAGTGCTGTTGCAGCATCAGTCATTTCGCCAATACCATTATCAAACTCTCCTTGGGAACGCCCAACGCCCCTAAAATTAATTCTGAGTACTGTGAACCCATTAGCTACTAATGATTTATAAACATTGTAAACTACTTTGCTATTCATAGTGCCACCATAAAGCGGATGTGGATGTAATAATAAAGCAAGTGGAGCTTTAGGATTACTAGATTTAGTATAAAGCCCCTCGATCCGACCGGCAGGACCATTAAAAAAAACGTTAGCCATAATTATAACATATAATATATTAATTTATATCGATCACTAAGATCAAAAAGTAAAATTATAACATGCCATTTTATAGATTTCAAGATAACTATATGTTAGTAATGTTACAAGACCGACTTTTAAATTCCCCTAGATATCAATTAGTATTTCCGCTAAGTTCTTATTATTCAAATTTGTACGTTTAAATAACCATGAAGAATATATTAATTATTAAACTATTAATTTTATTATTTACGATTAAAACCGCTTTGGCACAGCCATTGTCAATTGATAGCATATATCAACATTTATTGATAACATATCCAAGTTACAACAATATTACCTATAATAAACCTTCAACCAATTATTTAATACCAAATAATTGGTTACTGCAAACGCCAAATATTTGGGGGGCTACTTTAGAAGAATATGGAGAAGGGCTTACGCCAGTTGGAGATAATGTGATAGATGCACAATTTTTCGTCCCAACATGCCGTACTCAATCAGATTGCCGTGGACTCAGTACTTGTCGAACTGCTGACTTTACTTTGGATAATAGAAAATTATGTTTAACAAATGCATATAATGTATTAGACACTATGTATAACACAATTATTAATGCTACTACATCTGTAGATATTACAACTCTTGGTAGAGATTACTTTAGTTCAGGAGCATTTACTGCTATGTTGAAAAATGCTATCATAACGCTAGGTAAAAAAAGCATTAATTCGCCTCATCTTATAACTATACGCTTATTATATGGTACGTATAAAGAAGTCCCACCTGAATGGATGAAAAGCTATTTAAATAATATTATTTCTAAATTACCAGCCAATAATAAACTAATTATATCAATTGCTAATATTAGGTCATGTACATTTAAATCCAATTGTGGAAATCAAGAGAAACAACATGATATCTCTCTTGATTTCTCTTGGAATCATGGCAAAATTATTGCGGTGGATGGTAATACATTAATCACTGGTGGAGAAAATTTATTTGGTCAGGATTACACTCAAGCAAAGCCAGTTAATGATGCCAATATTAAAATATTTGGACCTGTTGTAAATGGGGCAACAACTTATGCTAATATATTATGGAAATATGTCCAACATCATCGAGATATCCTCGTGAATCATTGTTATACATATAAGAGAGGTAATATTTCAACAAAATGTGCTAAAGATATTTCCTTAAATAACGAATTTAATATTAATAGTTCATTACCTGTACAGGCAATGTTTATTAGTAAATTGAACAATGGAGTTGGCATTGGCGATGATGCTGATCAATCAGAAATTGCAAGGGTATTTGCTCTAAAAAATGCTACTCGCTCTATCAAAATTAGCCAACAAGCCCTATTTAATAAAGGTGAGGATGATCCACTGGCAAATAAAGTTCTACAACCAATTAATACTATTAATGGTAATATTATCCAAGCAATAGCACATGCTATACATAATAATGCAGTAGATACATATATAGTGACCAGCAACTTATTCAGATTTAATTACTCAGATCATGTAGATTTACAATATTTATATGATTATATACTTAATACGATAGTTTCTGATTATCATGTTGAGAGTAAAATAGCCGAACAAGAATTAAAACAGCATCTCCATCTTGCCTATATAAGTTATAATCATATTATTAATACCAATGCAAGAAGCCATAATAAGTTTTGGATAGTAGATGACAAAGTTTTTTATTTTGGTAGTCATAATTTTTACCCAACATCATTACAACAATTTGGCATCATTGTAGATAGTATAGAAGCTAGTAAAATATTATTAGAAACCTATTGGAATCCTATGTGGGAATATTCTGCTAAATATAACTTCAATTCGATGTAACAAGTTAATACTAGGCTCAGTATCATCTCTGTTATGGTTGATGTTACCCCTGATTCAGGTTACATTAATGCTATACAGATTAAGTTATTTTACAAAAAAGTTGCTAAATATTAAGATATTCTTATTATTCGCTTGACATTGCTTAACAAATATTATTCTAATAGTACCCTATAGTAAATAAATTTTCAATAATCTGTAATATAACTGGAGAGAAAAAATATGGGACGTATTAATAATGGAGATTGGGCTAATCAGCATCGGAAGACTCAGGGACAGTTTCTGAGTAAACAAGATCGTGAAGCACACTTATTCAGTAAAAAGTTGAATAATGGTGGTAACAAACAAGATGATACGCTAGACCTGTATAATAATATACTAGAAACTGGTTCTATCCTAAATGGTGAGACCAATCCTTTAAAGCAGGAAGAAGGTGTTAGGTTTATTGACGGAAGTAAGCCTCATACTCTTTCTGCACAAGGCTTATTGGCTGTTCTTAGTTTCTTACCTATGATTCATCCTGAGACTACCGCTCCGCCTAGGAAGGGTCTCCCGCCAGGTAATCAAAATGACTTATCAAGTACGGTAAAAAATTCCACAGAGAGTAAGCCCCCTGTTTTTTTTGATACTATTTCTGCAACTACTCCAACTAGCCAAAACCATGACAAATCAAAATATCCTACAAAACGTAGTGAAATAAAACTGGCTAAAGAACAAAAAGTATCTGATGAGTATGACCAATCTAGGGTAAAACGTGCAGTAGGTGATGGTCACATTATAAATGGTAATGAGTTAAATTTCAGCGATGCTCCTCTAAATACAAAAATTCTCAAACAAAAACTCGAAAATAGTAATATTACTATATTACACCTATGGGATGTTGAGATTGATCCCCAAAAAGCACAAGAGATTGGAACAATACTTAAAAATAGTAAGGTTAGTACATTGCGTATAGCATGTAATGGCGTTGATACAAGATGGATAAAAGAACTTATGGTAGCACTCAAAGATACTAATATTATTGTATTAAGACTAGATGCTAACGACATCAGTTCCGAATATGCAAAAGAGATTGGAGAAAATCTTAAAGGTACTAAGGTTGAAGAATTAAGTCTAGCACATAATAATATGAGAGCCGGAGCAACAGACCTTGGAATAATGCTTGCAGATACTGAAGTTACTACATTAAATCTAGCACGTAATAAAATAGGAGATGAAATAGCAATAGGTCTTATAAAATCACTTAAAAAAGGCAATACTAAGGTTAAGGTATTAAATTTAGCACTTAACAATATAAGCAATAAAGGGGCAGAAGATCTTATACCAGAACTTACAGATACTCATATTATTGAAGTAGACCTATGGGGCAACAAAGATATAGAACCTGAGACATTACAAAAAATCTCCAAGGTACTAGAACACAATAGACATGTTAATGAAGAGTCCTACACCTCTACAATGGAGTCTAGTACTACTGAGGAAGAGCCTGCTACTTCTAAAGATATATCCCATACTGGCAAGAGAGAGAAGCGTGATATTCATACTACTAATGAGCCTACTTCTTCCCCTACTGAAGATACTACTGTTACTGAGGAAGATCTTACTACTTCTATTCCGGAGGGGTCTAGTACTAGTACGGTAAAGTCTACTACTTTTGAGGACAAGCCTAGTACTTCTACTATATCGGAGTCTACTGTTTCTACTATGGATGGGTCTAGTACTATTACAACAGAGTCTACTGCTTCCTCCACTGAAGATCCGACTACTACTGAGCAAGAGATTAGTACTCCTATTACCGTGAAGTCTACTGTTCCTACTACGGATGGGTCTAGTAGTACTACAATGAGGGTTACTACTTCCTCCACTGAAGATTCAACTAATCCTGAGGAAACTACTATTTTTAAGGAAGAGCTTACTACTCCTACTACGATAGGGTCTATTGCTTCCTCTGCTGGGAATCCTACTACTGATTCTGTTACAGTAGGGTCTACTCCTCAAGAAACTACTATTCTTAAGGAAGAACCTACTCCTACTACCGTAAAGTCTACTGTTCCTACTACGGATGGGCCTAGTACTACTATGACAGAGTCTGTTGCTTTCTCCACTGAAGATCCGACTACTACTAAAGAGATTATTACTTCCACTATCGTAAAGTCTACTGTTCCTACTACGGATGGGTCTAGTACTACTATAACAGAGTCTATTGCTTTCTCCACTGAAGATCCGACTACTACTAAAGAGATTATTACTTCCACTATCGTAAAGTCTACTGTTCCTACTACGAAGGAGTTTAGTACTACTACGACAGAGTCTATTGCTTCCTCCACTGAATATCCGACTACTACTGAGCAAGAGATTATTACTCCTACTACCGTGAAGTCTACTGTTCCTACTACGGATGGGTCTAGTGCTACTATGACAGAGTCTATTGCTTTCTCCACTGAAAATTCAACTACTCCTGAGGAAACTATTTTTAAGGAAGAGGCTACTACTAAGGAATCAAATCCTAATGATCCTGCTAGTAGTACAATGTCAATAGCAAAAATCTCCGGCATTGCTGTTGGAGCTACTATAGGTGGAGCTGTTATAGTTGGAGCTGCTATATTTGGTGCTAGAGCTATTATCAAGAAGTTTTGTAGTGGAGTAAGCCATTTGGGCAATGAAGCATTTGCATTAGTAGGAGTAAACCTAGACAGTCATTTAGACAATTATGAAGATACACCTTTCACAGGTAACGTTAACAATATGGATGTCTAAAACTAGGGTAACCTGAATTCGATGTAAGACATTGGTTTAATAGCCTAGGGTGTCATCAACTATGATTTTTAAAAAATTAAGAAAAAGTTTAAAATAAAAAAATCAAGTTGGTTAGAGAGTTAACAAATAAATCTCTAGGCTTAACATTCGCAATAAACCACGACTTGATAAAAATTTAAATAAATATAGGTTTAAATTTTTATCAAGTCTTTGCCGATTTTAAATAATAATCTCTAACCCTTGCATTAGCAATGACAATAATTGTAAATTGTAATCAGCTATTGACCCCTTTAAGGGAAAAATTGTAATGAAAATTGCCCCCCTAAATAAGTAACAATATCTCCAAAAAATTAATATTTTTAATATTTTTTTAAGGAGTTTTTAAAAGGTTGTTTATAGTGGAAACAATTGGAAGAATACGTAGAATGTATTACGTTGATGGCAAAGCAATTAAAGCAATTGCTAGAGAACTGAATATATCAAAGAATACAGTAAAAAAAGTCATTCGCAGCAATCAAACTAAATTTGAGTTAGCAAAATATAGCAAAGGTAAGCCTGTTCTTGGCAATCATCTTGAAGTACTAAATCAGCTATTAGCAGAGAATAGCAAGGAGTCGGTTCGACGTAGAATGACGGCAAAAAAGCTATACCAACAGCTTCAGATATCGGGTTATACAGGAAGTTACGAATCTGTGAATCTAATTGTACGAAACTTCCGTAGAGAATACGAGGCAAGGGGCGGGCAAGTTTTTATTCCATTAAATTTTGAAGCTGGTCAGGCGTTTCAGTTTGATTGGGGAGAGGAAGAAATATGTTTAAATGGGGAGGTTACTAGAGTTAAAGCAGCGAGAATAAAGCTATGCTATAGTCGTTATTCTTTGGTAGTGGTTTATCCTAATGAGCAGCTGGAAATGGTTATGGATGCCCATGATCAAGCTTTCAAGTTTTTTGCTGGTTGTTGTAAGAATGGTATTTATGACAATATGAAGACGGCTGTCAAAAAAATATTGATTGGCAAGGATCGTATCTTTAACGAGAAGTTTATCCAAATGGTCTCTCACCATTTATTTGAGCCACTTGCCTGTAGTCCAGCATCAGGATGGGAGAAAGGACAGGTTGAGAAACAAGTAGGAGACACTAGACGTAACTTTTTTACTCCAATATTGAAAGGAGATAGTTATGAAGCTATTAACATTCAGCTAAGAGAGATGTCTATAGAGTGGGCTAAAACTAAAAGACATCCTGAATTTACAGAAAGAACGATTCTAGAAATATATGAGGAAGAGAAGGCATATTTAATAGGATATAGAGGGCAGTTTACCGGTTATAGATTACATCCAACGACCGTATCACCTTTGAGTTTAATACAATACGACAGCAATATGTATAGTGTTCCGTGTGAATATGTGGGACTTAGCGTACAGATTAAATCCTATGCTTGGCAAATAGTGATTTTACATGAAAGCAAGATTATTGCAGAGCATGTTCGTAGTTTTAAACGCTATCAGAAGAATTATAATCCATGGCACTATATAGCAGCTCTAGAACGTAAACCCGGTGCTTTACGTAATGGTGGACCGTTCAAAGAGTTAATGAGTTTGTTACCTGAGATATTTGGCAAACTACGAAATAAGTTAGAGACTTACAAGGATGGTGATAAACAATTTATAGATATCCTGCTACTTGTTAATAAGTATGGATTAGAAAAGGTAACAAATGCTTGTAACCTAACAATTGCTGCTGGCGGCTGTAGCTCTAAATTAGTTGAGCAATATTTGTTGCAACCAGCAATGAAACTAGATATCCAAGAGACTGAGTTTATTCAGCTAAAAAATCCTCCTGATGCTGATTGTAGTATTTATAGCAAGTTGCATTTAACAACGGAGGTAAATTAAATGAAAGACTTAATATTGTTATTAGATAAATTAGGTTTAGTCGGTATGAAGATGCAGTTAGCTGAGTCAAGTAATTTAACAAATGATGTCCCTACTACTAGTGTGTATGATGTGTTAAAGAAACTTCTTGAAGCAGAGTGTGAATATAAGAAGTCACGCTCGCTAGGTTATAGGTTGCAACTAGCTAAGTTCCCAACCATAAAGTTACTATCAGATACATGCCAAGCTAAATTGGTTGAAAATATTGATATACAAAAAGTGATTGATAATCATCAGAATATCATGTTCATAGGTGGTTCTGGGTCTGCAAAAACTCATCTAGCAATTGGTTTGGCGTTCACCGCCATTGAAAAAAGTTACAGGGTAAGATTTTATACTTTAAATGAATTAGGGCGTGTCATCAATTAAGTTGACAAGAGTGTTTGTTTGTTGTGTAATAGAGAAAAAATTAAGGATAAATTTTCTCTATGCGTCGATATGCTCTACGTGACGATCAATGGGATCGGATTAAAGATAAGCTACCTGGAAGGGAAGAGTCTGTTGGTGTAACAGCCAAGGATAATCGCCTATTTGTAGAAGCAGTCTTGTATCGATATAGGGCTGGTATACCTTGGAGAGACCTGCCTGAACGTTTTGGAGATTTTCGAGTGATTCACCTACGTCATTCAAGGTGGAGCAAGACAGGTGTGTGGAAAAAGGTTTTTGAGATGCCGGCTGAAGATGCTGATAACGAGTATGCCATGATTGATTCAACCATTGTTAGGACTCATCAACATAGTGCTGGTGCTAAAAAAAAGAGTTAGATGATGACCAAGCAATTGGACGAGGTAAAGGGGGGCTGAGTACTAAAATCCATGCCACATGTGACGCTCTAGGGAATCCAACGGGATTCCATCTTACCCCGGGTCAAGCTCATGATTTGCAAGGATCTGATGTTTTGATGAATGAATTGACGAAAGCGGATGCTGTACTTGCTGATAAGGCTTATGATGCCGATGCACGTATGCGAGATAAGCTGAAAGATAAGGGATGTATAGCTGTGATTCCCCCAAAGAAGAATCGTGTGAATCCAGCTAAGTATGATAAGGACCTCTATAAAGCTAGGCATTTGATTGAGAACTTTTTTGCAAAATTGAAGCAATATAGAGCTATTGCAACACGATATGACAAAACATCTCAGAACTTTTTGGGAGCTGTTTATATGGCTTCCATGGTAATTTGGCTCAATTGATGACACACCCTAGCTAGCCAATTGCTTAATGCTAGAATCCATAATTATGAAAGCAAATTCATCGATTCAGTTAAGAGATTCCATCTGATTGTAGTAGATGAATTAGGCTATGTATACTCGATGAAAATCAACAATTGCGTTGTCGTTGTCCAAGACCTGCGGTGCTCACGTACTAGTGTACGCTGTACTCCTCGGCTTGGACACTCCTAGCACTTGTTGATTTTGATCTTCGTCTACCAACTCTTCATTTATGAGCAGTATACCAATAAAAGCCGAAGCTAGATTCCTGTTATTTGAGTTATTTGCTAAATTGTATGAGCAAACTTCAGTGATCATTACTACCCATTTGAGATTTGAAGAATGGAATGATATGTTTGGTAATGCTAAGGCAACAAAAGTAATTATCGATAGATTGACACATCATTGTCAAATCATAGAAACTGGTAATAAAAGTTTTAGAGGAGGGAAAGATGTAGATTAAAGATTAAAATAATAGACTACGGTATTAATTAAAAATTACAATGATTTTAGAAAATTCTATCTGAATTTTAACCAAAATTAACTAATTTTTTTATGTGGTTAGGGGGGCAATAGCTGATTACAATTTACATACCACAATTGTTGGTAAGATTCCGCCACTCAGGCGGGACAAAATTACCGACTATGTTATAAAAGATAATATCTTGATTTTCAACTACAGAGCGAGAAAAAGTTAACGATTCTGTCATATTTTCCCCCTTGTAATAGGGTTAAAAATAGACTATTATGTAGGTCAAATTTCAGGAAATTTGTCTGAGAAGTTACATATGAATTACATATGAAATTTTTAATAAGAATAGAAAAAGCCTGAAAAGGTAATAAGTATGGGGGAGTGGTGATAGTTTTGCCCATCCGAACCTTACGTTGACATCGTAAAGGTCGGTGGTTCGAGTCCACTATCGCCCACCAAACTTTTATTATATATTAACATCAATTTGTATTTAGGTTGTTTTTGGCGACAGAACCTAAATACAAGTTGATGTTAAATATTGTTAAAAAAAGATCTAGGTGGTATTAGTGGTCAGGTATTTTTGTGTTATGCTGTTGTTAGTTGCTAACTTCAATAGTTATGCAATAGAAACTATAGTTATAGAGCGAGGACATGTTGATCCAATACCGATAGCCATTAATAAATTTGATGCAGATGATAGTGCGAATAATGTAATTGGTGCTGATATAATTAGTGTAATATCTAATGATCTAAAGATTTCCGGCATGTTCCGCCCAATTTCTACTGCTTCTTTTATAGAACAAATTGTGGGGATAAAACATAAACCTCTTTTTGCTGCTTGGCGACACATTAATGCTAATCTTCTGATTAATGGTGAAGTTATAAAGCTATCTTCTGGTAAGCTAAAGGTTAGTTTTATATTATGGGATGCAAGCTTAGAAAAAGATCTTATAGGTGAGATTTTTGAAATACCACCACATTTATGGCGTAGAGTAGCACATAAAATAGCTGATAAAATTTATGAGAAAATTACTGGAGACTCAGGTTATTTTGATACAAAAATAGTGTATGTGTCAGAGAGTGGACCTTATCTAAAACGAGTAAAGAAAATAGCTATGATGGATCATGATGGTGCTAATCATAAATATCTGTCAGATGGTAAAAATTTGGTCCTTACTCCAAGATTTTCACCACAAGCAGATAAGATCATGTATCTATCCTATGTTCACAAGCAAAAACCACATGTTTATGTTCGTGATCTTAAAACAGGTAAGGAAAGATTGGTTGGTAATTTTCCCGGTATGTCCTTTGCTCCAAGATTCTCACCTCAAGGGGAGAAGGCTATAATGTCGATAGCAAGAAAGGGAGCTACGCATATTTTTGAAATTGATCTGAATAGCATGGCAACTAGGCAATTGACTAACGGTATTGGTATTAATACTTCTCCTAGCTATTCACCGGATGGCAGTAAAATAGTTTTTAATTCTGATCGAAGTGGATCAAGACAATTATATATTATGAATTCTGATGGTTCAAATGTGGAACGTATCAGTTTTGGCGGGGGAATGTATACTGCACCAAGTTGGTCACCTAGAGGAGATTATATAGCCTTTACTAAACTTTCTAAAGGAGAGGGTTTTACCATTGGAGTGATGAAAGCACTTTCCTATGGTGATGAGAATAGTGAAAGAATTATAACTAGTGGCTATCTAGTTGAAGGTCCGTGTTGGTCACCCAATGGTAGGATAATTATGTTTGCTAAAGGCTGGCCTCCTAGAAACAAAACAGCAGGTAAAAATCGTATATATTCCATTGATTTGACTGGTTATAATGAAAGAGAGATTCTCACTCCTCAAGATGCTTCTGATCCTGAATGGTCAAGAATGTTAAATTGACTAGATTCTTATAACTACTTATAACATATTTTTAAGATATAAGAACCTAGAGCTAACCTATTGCCGGTATAGCTCAGCTGGCAGAGCGACGCATTCGTAACGCGTAGGTCGGGGGTTCAATTCCCTCTATCGGCACCATAAATATTGTAATACAATAATATCACCTTATTAACTTAATATCTGCTTGTTTGATTTCTAAATTATCCCAAGCTTTATCAGAAGTATATATAGAAACCTTCAGTTTGATACCAAGTGCTATACAAGCTCTATTTCCAAAAGAGAAACCTTTATGTTTTGTATGTTTTTTAACAGCACCAAACAAAATGCTATGCATTATGTAAAAACATAAACAAACTTTGGTGGTGAACTATCAACCTCAGAGTATAGTATTTACGACTGTAAATTGTAATCAGCTATTGACCCCCCTAACCCCATAAAAAAATTAGCCAATTACTCCCCCTAGAAGTGGGAGTTTGTTATAGAACCGCTCAAAGCGGGTTAATATTACTTATTTTGACCTGTAAAACAGGTTAAGTTGATCAGCTCTTTTATCCTCAGATTCTTGGTTTTGAACGTATTTACGTACTACCTCTTCATTCGCTCCTACGGTACTCACAAAATATCCTCTTGCCCCAAATTTATGACCAACAAAATTTTGCTGTTTATTTGCTATATTTTGTGCTACCCATATAGAACTTTTACCTTTAATAAAACCCACAATGGTTGAAATAGAATGTTTGGGAGGAATGGATATTAGCATATGCACATGATCCTGCATTAAATATCCTTCCTCTATCTTAGCAGCTGATTTTTCATCATTGACATATAATTGGTCATAACCACCATAAGCATCTGCATGTAGCACCCCTGTAAAATCTTTTAGATGCTCAATCGGTCTTATTCCTTTCCGATCAGGGCTATAAAAATAGCAAACTGCAACTGGAGACTTATCCCCATGAGGTCTACCATCTGATACATAGGTCCATATTCTCCCAATTTTGGTTTTACCAATCCCAGGAGCTAACACTCTTACTGGCGTATCATCACCATGTATCTGTTTACTCGCAAAGACAAATTGTTGAATTGCTTTGGCTATTGGCTCTAGCAATCTAGCACATTGTCCCGCCCAGCTTGCCATTGTTGTCCTCGAAATTTCTACGCCTTCTCTCTCATAAATTTGCGATTGACGATATAATGGCAGATGATTGCAATATTTCTGAATTAATATATGTGCCAGTAACCCAGACCCCGGCTTACCTTTATCAATGGCTTTTGATGGTGCGTAGGCTTGTACTATCTTCTCACAGTGGGTGCAGGCACAGCGTGGTCTTACATGCCGTATCACCTTAAATGATGATGGAACATATTCTAATGTTTCTGAGATATCATCACTTATCTTACGGAATTCCACCCCACCACATGCAGGACACTGATCAACAGGTTTTAATACCACATCTTCTCTTGGTAAATGCTTAGGTAATTTTTGTCGTTTTGGCTTCTGCTTACTATTATCGACAGTAGCGATACTCTTATCGGAATTAATATTATCTTGCTCAGTTTTAAATCCTAAAATAAGCTCATTTTCTTCTATTTTAAGCTCAATCTCCTCTATTTGTTTATCTAGCTTTTCTGATGATTTCCCATAACGCTTTGCTTTTAGTAATGCCAGCTGTTCTCTTAATGATTGATTCTCAGTGGTTAATGACTGGTTTTCTGTAGTCAGCAATTGATTCTCTGTAATTAGTGACTGTATATTATTATTTAATGCCGCAAGCATCTTATGCAACACTGGTATATCACTAGGTGAATTGTTTAAATCATAAACCATAACTGTTATCAATAATATATACTTTTACATCAAATTTTTATCCAGCATATTGAGGTCTATTAAACCATTTTGGATTCCGCCAGTCAATAGCTTCTATCAACATTGATAGCTGGGCTTTGGTAATTCCAACAGATTGCTTCTCGTCAACCTTAGGCCATATAAATTTACCGCTATCAAGACATTTGTAATATAAACAAAAACCTTGTCCGTCCCACCACAATATTTTTATCCGGTCAGCCTTTTTACCCCTAAATACAAATAAGGCACTCTTGTGAAATTGCTCTGACAATATTGATTGTGCCAGTATTGATAAACCGTTAATGCCCTTACGCATGTCAGTACAACCGGTACAAAGATAGATCTTGCTATCATGCCCTATATCTAGCATGCTCTATCCAATATTTTAACTATCTCTAATAATTTGCTACTACTAACATTACCTTCAATTGATAAAGAAAAATCACTAAATGTCAATTCAGCTTTCTTTAATATTGCACATTTTGTTTCCTGTACTGTTGTTTTCTGTATTGATAATTCTACAAATTTGTTGCCTGAATTATTTACTGCTGCCTCTTCCCCTCTTATTCTCCTTTCCTTACTACGCCATCCGTATAATGTCTTCTTCGAAATTCCATAAGACTGAGCAACTTGTGATATAACACACCCGGACACATATGACTCTGAAATTATTTGTCTCTTTTGTTCAGCTGTAATAGACATCCTACTTTTATTCATACTATTATTCCTTTGTTCTTTCTACTACAGAATAATACTTACATCTTTCTTCTTTTATAAGACCACCTTTACTAGACGGTTACTTTGGTAATGCTAAGGCAACAAAAGTAATTATCGATAGATTGACACATCATTGTCAAATCATAGAAACTGGTAATAAAAGTTTTAGAGGAGGGAAAGATGTAGATTAAAGATTAAAATAATAGACTACGGTATTAATTAAAAATTACAATGATTTTAGAAAATTCTATCTGAATTTTAACCAAAATTAACTAATTTTTTTATGTGGTTAGGGGGGGCAATAGCTGATTACAATTTACACTTGGTATAACTTAGAAATCAATCAAGTAGATATTAAGTTAATAAGGTGATGTTATTATATTAAAATATTTTTAAAAGACAGATTAATATTTATGAGCCTATAAAATATTTTACAAAAGCTGATTACAATCTACAAAGAGCTTTCTAGGGCTATTTATATGCTTCCATAGTCATTTGGCTCAATTGATGACATGCCCTAGTAAAAGTATTAAATTTCCTAACTAATCTTGTAACACAGATTTTTCCCTAGGAAAGATCGGGAATGTTCGTCTAACTGTGTCAAATAGAAAAAGATAATCTTTTAAATATATAAAATAAAGATTATTGATGTTGTAAATAGCGAAGAATGTGGATAAGTTACTATCAACTTATCCACATGTTCTTCGCGTAAAATAATAGGAAATTTGACATGAGTAAACCAATGAAACCAATTCAACTAGATAAAGTATCACAAATACTTAATCAAGATAAATGTATGGAGATCATACAAGGACTATACCAAGGCAAGCCATTACTTGGTCCAAGTGGACTGCTAACGTCTTTAGTGAAAGATTTTACGGAGCTTGCCCTAGAAGGTGAAATGGATTATCACTTACTAGAAAATAGTTTGGAACAAGGTAGTAACCGTAGAAACGGCATTAATACTAAGACTATGAAGACGGCTACAGGTTCCTTCGAACTTGAAACACCAAGAGACCGTAATGGTAGTTTTGAACCACAATTGATTAAAAAAAGACAAACTATTTTAAATGAGGAGCTGGATAATAAAATATTAGCTCTTTATGATCTTGGGACATCTTACGAAGGGATTGCTGGACACCTACAAGAGATATATGGTGTAGAGGTATCAGCTGCTACAATTTCATCTGTTACCGACAAGCTGATGCCGCAATTAAATGAATGGCGAAGTAGACCACTTGAAGCGATGTATGCGATAGTTTTTCTTGATGCTATGTTTTTTAAGGTTAGACAAGATAACAAAGTAACAACTAAAGTTGTTTATAATATTATGGGGATTGACCAAAATGGTCATAAGGATATTCTAGGATTTTATGCTTGTGAATCAGAAGGATCACATTTTTGGTTAGGTGTTCTTAACGATTTAAAAACACGTGGTATGAGAGATATATTAATAACCTGTATTGACGGGCTGAAAGGTTTTCCGGAAGCCATTAATACAGTATTTCCAAAAACTGAAATACAGCTTTGTATAGTACATCAAATTCGTAATTCTTTAAAGCATGTAGCTAGCAAAGATCAGAAATCATTTATGGTAGATTTAAAGATGATTTACCAAGCGGAAAGTAGAGATGTGGCAGAATATAACCTGCTACGACTTGAGGAAAAATGGGGTAAAAAATATCCGATGGTTATTAAATCTTGGCAACAAAATTGGGATAATCTAGCAACTTATTTTAAGTATTCAGGCGAGATTAGAAAGCTGATTTATACCACCAATCCGATTGAGGGCTTTCACCGTCAAGTCAGAAAATATACTAAAACAAAAGGAGCTTTTACTAGTGAAAATGCCTTGTTTAAACTGGTATTTTGTGCTATAAAACAGATTACAGCTAAATGGAATATGCCAATACCAAATTGGGCAGTGACCGTTTCGCAGCTAGATATTTTCTTCCCTGATAGGTTGAATTTTAAAGTATGATATTCTATACTGACACAGTTCAGCGAATGTTCTCGAAAGATCGTTTAATATTTTGTACACAGCGGCACGACTTATACCCATCTTTTTAGCTAAAGCTGAATACCCTGATCCTTATATTGCAGTAATTGTTTTCGATCAATTCGCCGCTTAGCTCCAAATTTTATGCCTTTGAGCTTTGCTTCAAGTCGACCTTCATTTGTACGCTCTAGAATCCGGTGACGTTCTGCTTCTGCTACTACCGATAAAATGGTTATACCATTTTACCAGTTGACCCTTCGGTACTAATACTGTCATCTAAAAAACGTACTCCTACATTTATTTTGTTAAAGCGATTAATTAAGCTTATCATATCTGCCGTATCCCTACCTAATCTATCGAGCTTGGTAATTAACACTACATCACCCTACTTTCACCATTAATAAGTTTAGTCCCTCCCTATCAAGATTACTACCAGTTAGTTTGTCAAAAAATATTCTTGATTCTTGCACTCCTGCTTTTTTAAGAGCTTGCTTTTGTATTTCTAATGATTGATCGGAAGTTGATACTCTAGCATAACCAAATAATCTCATATAATATTCTACTTATATATAATACGGAATCTTTATATCCGATGAATGATTAGGAAAGTCTTTAATATTTCTTGTTATTAGTAAACCATTATTATATTGAGCAGTTGCCCATATTATGGCATCAGGTATTTTAATTCTATGTTTCTTCCTAAGAGATATGGCTATTTCACAAATTTCCTCATTAAGATTAATAACAGTAAAATTATTTAAAAATTCTCTAATAGCTTGTTCATCATCTTCTGTAGTTCCAACTAATATTTCTATTTTAGTTATCACACTAATTTGGGGATCCTTATATTGTTCAATTTCTTTACCGGCCTCTACAATTCCTTGTAAATAGTCTATTAAAATATTAGTATCAAATAATGCTTTCATTTAGACCATTCATCTCTTAGTTTTTGTTGATATAGCAAACTATCTATATTTTTTCCTTTCCAAATCCCAAATGCCATTCGATAATTTTCCTTACTTTTATTATAACTACCAATATAATTATCTAAAGCTTGCCTTACAATTTCCGCTCTTGATACTTTTTTTCTTTTAGATAGCTGGTCTAGAATTTCTATTTGTTTATCAGGTATGTCAACTATTGTTCTCATAATGCTCTATTTCCAATTTATTATATGTGTTATCGTCATCTGATATAATAAGCTTTATCATTGAATTCAAGTTAATAGTTGTTACTTTCAATCAAAGAATTGTCTACTAAGTGGAATAGTATACTATACTGTCTACTATATGTTAATTATCGATTAAATAGATAATAAATTAAACCTATTTATTACTGTCCACTAACTTATAATTTATTGGACAGTGACTAAGAGTACTATAGAGATTTTGAGAATTCATAAGTTAATTTTGCTTTAAAGGCTTATTTTCTGTAATAGTACCAACTACTGTACCATTTAAGTTTACTCTATTGCTCCCTAAAATTATAGCTTTACGATAGTTTATATTGCGACAATATATTCTCAAAAATTTACGTATTTTAGTTTTAGGCAAATACTCTTGCTCTAACAAAAGTAACTCCTTATGAATACCAATAGCTAGGGGAGTAGGTGGGGTGGTAAAACATTTGGGGTAAGTAGTTTGCAGCAAGTTTAAGATATTAGTATATTCATCCTTACTTAGTAATATTTTCGGTCGGGCTTTTAATTGAATTTGGGTGTTCTTCTCTTTGGAAGTGATGTTGGTATGGTTGTTTGTCTGTATAATTACAGGCTGAGCTGTATTATTGCCTGCTAGCTCAGCATTATTGTTAACGCTAGGTTTGACTTGAGTTATATTTGTCTTTAATCTTAATATTGGTCTATTATACATAATATATTTTATCATTGGTAAGCAATATAGATGGAATTATCTAGAAGATTTTAGTTTTTGGATTGCTTCAATAGAACTACCATTTTTCTCGTTTTTACTAATATATCTTCACCTATTTGTTCCCAATGTTGTGCTAAACTACCCATAAGTTTTGTACTGTCAATAACATTCTAAAATGTCCGGGTTTTGTAACAAGGTAATTGTCCGTTTTATTGTGAATCTTTTTTTAAATTTGTTGAGATTGATAATTTTTTGTAAATTCATATTTCATCTTTAAGTCTGCCAAAAATTTGACTCAATCTTTACTTGGTCATACATTTCATACAATGTATGTTATTACAAATGCACAGCAGTTTGTTTGGTGCTTATAACTTCAATTTTCACGAATCAAATGATATCAAGTCTGAACATGCTCCTAAATCACTTACATCACTTGTGCAAGTAGCCTTTGTATCATTAATTATATCAGTTAATTTTAAATGTTTACAAATCTTCATTAGTATATCAGTAGATATCTCAAATCCTTTTTCAAGAACACATTTTGTCTGTACTATGTTAGTAATCTGAAAATAAGACTCACTAATACGATTATTTAGTTTTACCCATAAATTATTAATATCACTTGTATTATCAATTCCATGAGCTTCTAGTCCTTGTTTTATATAATGTATGAATAATAAATTTTCTCTCACCTCTTGATATTGTTGCAAAATATTTCTATGTGAAGCATTTAATGACTGTGTTTCATCAACTATAATAGGAATAACACATGCAGATAGTTTGTCAAGTGCTTGTCTATAATCAACAAAATTTTGATTGTTACTATTATTAACTAAATCTAGAACAGATGTACCATTATTGTTTTTTATATCTATATTAGCTCCTTTGTTTAGTAAAGTCTTAAATACATCAATATTATTTCTCATTACTGCCACGTGTGCCACAGTATCTCCATTTTTGTCTACTAAATCAATATTAACTCCTTTGTTTAATAGATGTTGTACTAAATTTCCATAATACGCAGCTATATGTATTAGAGAAGAGGAATCTTTAAATGGACTACCTTTATATTTGCATAAAGAATTAACCTCTTGGTGCTGTTTCTCCAATAAAATATCTAATAATTTAGGACAATCATTATGTATTGCCTTAGATAATAAAAGATCAGAAAAGTCAACCGCATAAAAATATTCAACCATCTTATCTTTATGTTCTAACAAGTACTCCAGTATTTGATATTGTTCTTTTTTTATTGCAACATCTATTGGATATTCACAATTATATACAACATTAATATTACCACCATGTTCTATTAGCATCTTTACAATATCAATATTACCCTTTGTTATCATAACATGTAACAAGGGCATTGCGTTGTACTTGGTATTTCTCGGGTTAGCATTTTTTTCTTCTAATAAAAGTTTTACAATTTTATTGTGATTATTCACTGCTGCTGTAACTAATAAATGTGTGAGGTCATCATGAGCTTTGTGATCAAACAACAGCTTCACTATATTTAAATGACCATGATATATTGCTGATTCCAACGGTGTTTTTTGTTTATTATCTTTAGTATTAGGATTAGCTTGGTATTGTAACAGAAACTTAACCATGTTAATATTACCATCAGATGATGCTATGTGTAATTCAGTTCGTCCACTATAATCTATAGTATTAATATCAATATTAGTAATCTTGGGTAATAACAATTGTATTATATGAGTATTATCATTTTTTACTGCTTTAAATAATTCTTCTTTAGTTACTGTTTGCAATTTTGTTAATAATAGTTCTACTATCTCAGTAGAATTATTAGATATTGCTGATTCCAACGGTGTTTTTTGCTCATTATCTTTAGTATTAGGATTAGCTTGGTGTTGTAACAGAAACTCAACCATGTTAATATTACCATCAGATGATGCTATGTGTAATGCAGTTCGTCCACTGTAATCTATAGCATCAATATTAGTAATCTTGGGTAATAACAATTGTACTATTTGAGTATTACCATTTTTTACTGCTTTAAATAATTCTTCTTTAGTTACTGTTTGCAATTTTGTTAATAATAGTTCTACTATCTCAGTAGAATTATTAGATATTGCTATATACAAGGGAGAATTGTGTAAGAACGCAATATTAACATCAGTGTTACCATTTAATAACAACTCTACTATTTTTTTACTCTTTGATTTTACTGCTATATGTAATAGAGTGTTACCTAAAGAATTTTTAGCATTAACATCAGTGTAGTACCCTAATAATAATTCTACTATTTCTACATTATCTTGCTTTATTGTTGTATCTAATATGCTTCTTACAATATTATGATCAATATTATGTCCTAAACATACATTTAGTGCATGAGTATCATTCTTTTGTATAAGTCTATACAATATCATAGAATCTATAGAGTCTAAAGATGGTTCTTGCACAGAAGATGCTCTAGAACTTGTACTTACCAGCTCTGACAGTGATATATCTACAATGGGAATACTAGAAGGTACACTTTTTTGGGTAACAAATGTCTTTGGTACAGCAGTTCCTCTAGAAGGTGTGCTTATCTGTCTTGAAAATGTTGATGGTATATGCTCTACAGATAATCTATCTACAAATGACTGTTTGAAATCAGAAAATATGTGACTCTCTTGATTTTGGTTGTCAGCTAGATTCTTAAGTAAAGCTAGTTGACATTTTGACAAATCTAAATTTTCTAGATTTTGTTCATTGTTACTAACAATTGTTATACACTGTGTTTTATCCTCTGCCTGAATTGCATTCAACAACTGTTCGCTTAGAGATAGTTTTCTTGCTCTACTAAAAAAACGCTTCAATTTACTATACATATCTTTCTATAGTCTCATTCTTAATTTTTACAGATCTTTGTTTATACGAATTGTCTATCCCATTAAAAAAATAATACTAATATTAATCCTTGGAAATATCTACAAAAAGTACTTACAACAATTCAAGATTATAAAGTCAATAAAGAGTAAATAGTAAATCTATATCACCTTTACCAAACGCTTACGTTGATTCCGTATTAAATGAGGTAAAGAACGCCCTAACCTATCTAGCTTCCAAACAACTAATACTGAGTATCTTTCAAAATAGAATTAACATGGTATCATTTAGTATTAGGTCTATCATTAGTTAGAATTAAATTATTAATTCTATTTTGAAAGATAATCAGTATAAGCAATCCCCTTTTATAAGAAAATTCAAAGCTTCTTCTAAACCAGTTCTTTTTATTTTTGCTCCACTGGCTTGATCTTTAAATATATTGCTGCGTTGATCAACTTTAGCTCTTATCAAAGCATCATCTTGCAAATCTGTATTTTGTCTTTCATCTTCAGAAAATATTGATGTCAAGCTTGCCAAATTTCCAATTTGTCCGATCAAGCACTAGTAGCCATTGATCAGTATCAATTCCAGCCAACCTAACCAGTAACTTGGCTAAGGACGTATATGATAATTTACATTTGGCAAAAAATCTCTGTAATTTCTTATAGCGTGATTCTTGCTTATCTCCTTTTATCATTAAGGCAAGCTGTGTAAGATTTACATCTCTCACTTGCAGTAATCCTAATATTATTTGTTCTATTAATTTTATGCTTGCAAAACTCTTAAAAAAATAGTTTCCTAATAGTTGTGATAACGCTGAACTCATACTCCTTCTTCTTAAGCTTGAATAACCTAAGTTATAGGACTTTGATTATGCGTTATCCTCTCTTTTTTCTTCTTGTTAATCTTTTTGTCATGTACTGAGCATTTTTTCATCAACTTGATAGCATGATCTCTCGTTTGAAAGTATTGAAGACAATTTAATAATTGATAGAAGTCAGTGGAATATTACATATTAATGCAATTCATTTCTACCAAAATTTCAAATAGAACAATCTGAAGATGAGTAATTAACAGGACTTAGAATAAGGCAAAATAATTTGGCTCAATTTAGGCAATTTATCTTGGCACGTTACACATAAACTAACAGATGCGACAAAACCAGCAAGAATGGTTTGTAAAAAACGTCAGTTCGGGATAAGATATAGATGAAATAGTAATAGATAAAAGGATTGTCAAAAAGGAGTGCCTGCAGTATTTATATTTTTAAACAAAAAAACAAACTACAGGCATGAAAAAAGATATCACAGAATTATATAGTTTTATAGATGATTTTTGTAAAATTTATTTGGAGTATGAACAGAGAAAGTTATTACCATCAAATAAGCAGAGAAATCGCTGTTGTAGCATGAGTTTAAGTGAAATGTTAACAATAATAATTATGTTTCATACATCCTATGCTAAGAATTTTAAATTTTTCTATAAAAGTTATATAGAGTGCATGCATAAGGATGATTTCCCTAAAGCCTTGAGTTATAATAGATTTGTTGAATTAATGGCACGATTATTCATACCGCTAAATATGTTGATTCATTTGTTGTTTGGTGAGGAAACAGGTATTTATTTTATTGACTCTACAACGATTAAAGCTTGTCACAATAAAAGGCGTTATAGCAATAAAGTTTTTAAAGGATTAGCCAAACATAGTAAATCCTCTATGGGGTATTTTTATGGTTTTAAATTACATGTAATAATCAATAATAAAGGGGAGTTTATGGCATTAAAAGTGACCAAAGGCAATGTAGATGATAGGGTTCCAGTACCGGAGTTAACAAAAAGATTAACTGGAATTATAGCAGCTGATAAAGGTTATATTAAGCAAAATTTGTTCTTAAATTTATATGAAAGAGGCTTAAAAATGATTCATGGAATTAAGAAGAATATGGAAAATAAATTAATGGATTTGAAAGAAAAAATCTTACTTCGAAAGCGTAACTTAATTGAAACAGTTTTTGATTATCTAAAAAATAAAATGAACCTTGAACATACTAGACATAGATCACCAATAAATGCCTTTGTCCATATATTATCTACTCTTGTTGCTTATTCATTAAAGAAAAATAAACCTTCAACAAAATTTGATTTTAATCTACATGTTCTCAATATCCTTATCCCGAATTGACGTAAAAAGGTTCTTAGAATTGATCCAAATATATGGGAAGCTACCAATGATCAGATAGTTCTGCTAAATTTAGCTGGAGTTCTTCTTTTATCTTTTTCAAATGAACCTAAAGCTAAAGAAGTTTAATAGCCCTATTGAGTATATTTTAATTCACGATATATTGTAGACCGCCCAATTTGTAATTGTTTTGCAGCGTTAGTAGGGGATATTCCGGTTTTAATTAATCTTAATGCTGCATCAAGTTTTTCTTTATCTAAGTTAGGACGCCCGGGAGTTTTACCTTTTAAACGTGCAGCATTGATTCCTTCCTTAGTGCGTTCTGAAATTAGTCGTCTTTCAAAATGGGCAATAGCACCGAATACATGGAATACAAGTTCTCCAGCAGCAGAAGAGGTATCAATCTTTTCTTCAAGAGACATCAAACCAATCTTATTTTCCTTAAGATATTCTACTGTTTCAAGCAATTCTTTTAAACTGCGTCCCAAACGATCGAGTCGTACTATACAAAGTAAATCATTGGGTCTAGCATAAGCAATTAATTCCTCCAATCCCGGACGTTCAAATATTCTACCACTGATAACATCTTCAAATATTTTAATAGCTCCCGCTTTTTTAAGACGGTGTCTCTGAGAATCTAAGTCTTGTTGTTGCGTTGATACACGTGCATATCCCAAAATATCAGTCATTACCTTGCCATTATGAATTCAATATCAAGGTCAACTTTTTGCCATATCTTATCACAAGTAAGTATAGGGTAATTTTTAAACATTGCTAAAGCAATACACCCCCTATCTCCTAAGGATAGACCATACTGTTTTGTCTTTTTGATTATTTTTGCTGTTATTAATGCTTGTTCTTCACAAAAATCTATAATTTTGATACCGGAAAGCTTTATCAGGTTTCTACAGTCGTCTTCTGTTAAATTTTGTACTTCAATACAGTATTTGTATACTTCCGCAATATTTACACTTGAGATTATTGCATATTTCATATGTTGCCTTATGGATTCATATCCAAGTTCTTTTGCAAATAGCATTATAAGAGCAGAGGAATCAAACACTATTTTATTAGCCATTTTTTATACTTCTATTTTCTTCTATTTGGTATTCTTCATGCTTTCTGTTTATAAAATCATCTACCACTGAATCTTTTCTATTATTTTGGTTTTTTGTAAAGATTGCATGCATCTCATCTATTATTTGGTTAGCATTAATTATCTTTACCTCATTTTCATAAACTTCTAGATTAACTTTATCACCCGGTTGTATATTAAGCCTTTCTCTTATTTCTGATGGAATTAATACTCTGCCATGTTGATCCATATTTGTTATTAATTTCTCCATATTCTATACCAAATACTTGTTTAAGTCATTTTATCATTTATTATTATATGTCATTTAGATAAATTAAGCAACAAATTTATAGATTTACTATGTCTAAAAAATGAACGTTTTATAGATGGGAGTGAAGAATGTAAAAAGTCTTGCTAAAACTCTCTAAAAACCGCCTCTAAAATACGTCCCTAAATCTAACGTGTCTATAAATATTTTCCCTACGTTTTAAAGACATCATTTTTGAAAAAAAGAAAATGCATCAGGATTTTTTTTCTAACATTTCAATAACATCTTTCTGTACTCTTTGAAATGTGCTATTCAAATCTCTTCCACTTATGTCATTGCACAAAGCACCATCTCTGCAAAGAGTAAATCTATAAGAGATATGTTGAAAATTAGTCAACTAGATTCCTGTTGGACGTTACCGAGTAGACTGATTAACAAACTTATTGGCAGATTCTAATGAATTTTTGCCCCCAATTTTTAAAAATTTACTGAGGTAAGAAGAATACGTTAGTCTAGATACTGGTCTTTCAAGCTTTGGCTTTATTTTTATACTCCTGCTGTACCCCCCATTTTTAGCTGGACTCCACACATGCTTAAAATTAATCAGTATATTTTTTTAAATAAAATTATTGCCATTCTTAAAAAATCATTATATATCGTATCATAGTTTAGATTTGAATGCTTATAATAACTAGGCATCCTTAGAGTTAACATTTTCTTAGAAGGAATGATAGTTTTATAAACATAACAATAATACATCCACATGCATTTTTAATAATACCAAATGAGTTACCAGTGAATATCATCGATAAATTATTTTTTAAGACTTTTGACTACAAAAATACTACTCTTGATCATATTAATCCAATGTATTTACATTATGCATCACAATTTGGTTATATTAAGCTAGTAAAGTATTTAATACACCGTGGTGTAGATGTGAACACACAAGATCACAATGGTTCTACCCCATTACATTTTGCCTCAATATTTGGTCACACTAAAATAGTAAAACTTTTATGTAAATATCAATCTGATATTAATATACAAGATAATTGCGGGTTAACCCCATTAGATGCAGCATTGATACATGGTCATACTAAAATAGTGAAGTACTTACATAAACATCAAGATAGCATTAGTACACAAGATAATTTCGATGTCACCACCTTAATCACCACATTAGAATGTGGCAATAATGATAGTGAGGCTTTAGATCGTAATATGTTAGATGATATTAATATTTATGCAGATCAAACACCTCTGCTAGGGTAAAATTGGAATTTCCCATCTTATTTAAGGCTTAAAATAAAAGCACTTTTCTTATACTAAGTAGAAACATTACAGAAATTTGTGTTATTAAGGTACTGATAAAGATCCTATTTAATAGTCAATATTAGCAGCTAGTTAACATTCATGAAATTTAGGATGAGGAACTAAAAAAGGGAACATGGTCTAGGATATTAGAATTTTTTCTAAAAATATTTATGAGCATGAATTATTAAAGAGATGGCAAGAAATAGCCTATATGTTACCTAGAGTCCATCTAAAAATGGGGGGTAAGGCTTGATGATTATGGGTACAGCAGGAGTATAAAAATAAAGCCAAAGCTTGAAAGACCAGTATCTAGACCAACGTATTCTTCTTACCTCAGTAAATTTTTAAAAATTGGGGACAAAAATTCATTAGAATCTGCCAATAAGTTTGTTAATATGATATACTGCTGCTGTACCCATAATCATCGAGCCTTACCCCCCATTTTTAGCTGGACTCAAAATTTTGCCCCTGATTTTGAATGGTCTCCTCGCATTCATATAGTACTGTAGAAAGAGCAAACATGTCACTACAAGGTTTGTTTATGCTAATGGATATAGTTCTTACAGAATCTTGGTGGATAAAATTAGCTAGTTCTAGATTTTTTTCATGGGTAGATTTGTTTTCTTGTTGATTTTTAATATCGCTCGCCATAAAATGAACTCCTGTTTTACTCTAGGTGGAATGGACACTGAGGTTAGAGAAAATTTTGAGATTACTATCTAACCTTAGTGCTTGACATTTACATTATTGTTCGGTAATTATAGTTGTCGCCACACAGTTAAGCGATATATGGTTATTATAACCAAAGAATCTAGATATTTTTCTTACCGACAGACCTAGTTTTAGTAATTCTTTAATTTTACTAACGTCTTTATCAAACTTGCTTTTTTGTATACTACCAATTGGTTTACCTAATATTTGTCCTTGAGCTTTTTTAAGTGCAAGGGCATCTTTAGTACGCAAGGATCAGCAACCAAAATTAGAGCAGGTCTTTGCTAAGCCTTTATCTGAAGAAGAAAAAGGAGACATTATGAGGACTGTTGCACAAAAATATATAGAAGAGGGTACACAGTACGGAATCCAAATTGGAGAAGCTAGAGGAGAAAAGAAAAAAGCTATGGCTGTAGCTAGAAACTTGCTTAAAGCTGGTGTGTCAGTTGAGATAATTTCTGCGTCTACTGGTTTATCTAAAAAAGAAATAGAAGAGTTAATGGTATAATTATTTAGATATGTACAGTAAGTCTTAATATTATGGAAGTATTACACGGAATATGGCATCCTGCCGAAAATCAGATATGTCTTTGGCTCGAAACAAAGAACAAAATATACACTCCGGATAAGCAGCTAGCTTTCGGTAAACGAGGAAAAGTTGATATTTTACTTCCTACATACGATACAATGCCAGTTGCCTCACCTTTAATAGAAAGAGAATACAACTTAGAAATTCCGGATAAGATAGGTTGGCAATATCATCAAGTCAATTGTCTCTATGTTAATGTTTCGGAAATTAAAAATATATTACCTTCAGATACTTTACGCTTGGCACAAGATTTCATGTATTGGCAGCAACTAACCGATATAATCTCTGAAATCCTAGAGTATGAATTATATATACCTAGCATTGATCAGAACGATGAACCAATTTGGACTACATATCATCCTGATGTGAGGCAATTAGCTAAACAGATGCCGGAGGTATGTTGTTATGTTAATAATAATTGTTATGATAAATCCGAATTATTACAACATTTTTTTGATCATACTGTTACAAATATTGCTAAGCAAACATACTTGTCTACAGAACAAACTAAAATTATCACAGGAACTTTTTTAGAGAGTTTTTTTAATTCAAAACAAAAGAAGTTTTCTCATGCTGATAAAGAACATTGGTTAATTTGGAAATCAGCTCTAGATAAAACTAAACATAATATCTGCATCAAACTTGAAGCCCCTGAAAATAAAGATTCTAAATGGAATCTTACTCTGCTCAAAAAAGATGATGACGAACAGTCAAAGTATGAACTTATTAATAATCAATGGCATGATTGCTTAAATGATTTAGGTTTGGCAATGCGCATTTATCCTGACCTAGAACAGGCATTTAGTAAAGATAAAATTATACCGTTTGAATTAACGCAAGAAGAAGCTAGGCTCTTTCTCAAGGAGACTGCTTGGACATTACAACAATCCGGCTTTAGCGTAATTATACCTTCTTGGTATACACCAAAAGGATACAATACAGCTAAATTGAAGCTTAAACGTAAAAATAATGGCACTGCATCACAAAATGAAAATAGTTATTTCACCCTTGACGGTATTTTATCGTTTGAATACTCATTATCTTTAAACGGACAAGACATTACTTTTGAAGAATGGAGACAATTAATTGCCAATAAGGAAGAGTTGGTGCAATTTAGAGGAGAATGGGTACAGCTTGATTTAGAACATATGGATCGCATACTTGATTTTTGGGCAAATAATCAAGTAGAGGATATAAATATTTTTCAACTACTTAACAAAGCTTCTCATCCTGATATTGAATTTGATCACAGTACCGATCAATTCCTTATGTCTCTTTATAGCAAACAAAGCTTTAAAATACTAGATACTCCAAGTGCATTCTATGGAATACTAAGACCTTATCAAACACAAGGTTTTTCTTGGATGCAGTATATGGAGCAAATGGGGTTGAATCCATGTTTAGCAGATGATATGGGTCTTGGTAAAACTATTCAAATTATTGCACACATTGCGGCAACAAATAATACAGGGAACAATCTCTTGGTTGTTCCTACTTCGGTCATGGGCAATTGGGAAAGAGAATTTAAAAGATTTGCTCCCCATCTCTCTATAAAAACCTATCATGCTAAAAACAAAGATCGTGATTTTACTCACTGCGATGTAGTTTTAACAACGTTCACTATGATCCGTAAAGATTATAAAGTATTTACTGACTCTGCATGGCATAGAATTATTCTTGATGAGGCACAAAACATAAAAAATCCAAAAGCCCAACAAAGCAAATCTTTATTTGGTTTAAAAGCTAAACACTATATTGCATTAACCGGTACACCTATAGAAAATAGCGTAGTTGATCTTTGGTCAATATTTAACTTTCTAAATAAGGATTATTTAGGAGATTTAAAAATATTTAAGAAAAAATTTCATGGAGAAGATGAAAATAGATCCCAGTTAAAGAGGCTTATAGAGCCGTTTATATTGCGTAGACTTAAAACTGATAAGTCTATTATATCGGAATTGCCAGATAAAATTGAACAAAAAGTTTATTGCCAACTTACTAAAGAACAAGCCTCATTATATCAAGCCGTAGTTAATAAGATCAGCGATAAAATTAAAAGCGGAGAATTTTCGAGTGCGGACATGCTATCTAGTTTAACTAGATTAAAGCAAATTTGTAATCATCCTATGCAATATTTGCAAGATAATAGTGAATTTACGGCAAACAGATCGTTAAAGCTACAAAGATTAGAATCAATAATTGATGAGGGTATAGAAAATAAAGAAAGTATTTTGGTTTTCTCTCAATATAAGGAAATTTGTGAAGCTATAAATAAATTTTTTGCTTTAAAGTATAATACTTATCTATTACATGGTTCTACTAGTAGAACTGTAAGAGATAGTATGATTGAAGAGTTTCAAAGTGATAACACACCTCCAGCAATATTTATTCTTTCATTAAAAGCAGGGGGTGTCGGCATTACATTAACAAAAGCAAGTCAAGTAATACACTTTGACAGGTGGTGGAATCCCGCCGTTGAAAATCAAGCAACAGATAGGGCTTTTCGTATTGGACAACAGAAAAAGGTTTTAGTACACAAATTTATTACTCAAGGTACTTTAGAAGAGACAATAGATCAAATTATTACAGATAAAGTCACTTTGTCAGAATCTGTGTTAAGTGATGATTCATCATGGCTTAAAGGTATAAATACTCAAACTTTCATGGATTTAATAAAATTACGACAGGAGGCTCTATCAGGTGAATAATAAAACGTGGTGGGGAGAGAAATTTCTAGAAGTTTTAAAGTCTTTTATAGAAGAGGGAAGATTGCAGCGTGGAAGTGCCTACCGTACTCCAAATAGATTATCTAATTATCGACAAGAACAAAACAGCGTCTCAGCTACCATGATGGGTAATATAAACCCATACTTTGGAGTGTATAAAGTTCCCTATTACAACAGCCAAATTACTTTCTCTAAATTGTCCAACGCAGCATCTATAATTAGCAATATTGAAAGTGACCCCTTATTGCTTGCTAAACTAGTAACACGAGAATTACCTTCTACTATCTCTACAATTTTACCACAGAATAGTAAAGAGATAGAAACTTCTTGTTCATGTCCTGATTGGGAGAATCCTTGTAAGCATATAGCAGGATTATATTTAAAGATTGCAGAAGAAATTGATTACAATCCTTTGTTACTATTTGAACTTAGGGGAATAGAAAGAAAATTATTATCTGAAAAAATAAAAAAGTATGTTAGTTCATCAAGCGTTGTAAATACTACCCTAATCCCTACTAAAGAAATAGGTGCAATTGAGCTTAGAAATTTTTGGGGTAATCCTCATAAAAAGATAAAAACAAGTTTAGTGGTAAAAATACCTACTGTACTTATTAAAAAAGCTGGGATAAATCCACCATTTTGGCATAAAAGAAAATCATTTTTAGATAGTATGCACAATATTTATCATAATATTAAACGCTCTTGGCACAAACAGATAAAACCATGAGTGATTGAAAATGAAAAATATCATTCTGAGTGTACCAAAAATATGTGTTTTTGGAATAGTGGGTTAAATTACAGAAACGGTGCAAAAGCGAACTAGGAATCGAAATTGCTGTCAATTTTTTCTCTGTTATAAAAAATATCCTGCAATAAGTTAGCTTACTTAAATTCCTTGCCCCTATAGGGTGATAATGATTTATGCATTTATATTCTAGAACATCTGATCGTATAATAAGCAATTTGTAAGGGAGTGGCTAATCTTTGGGTAATATGACAAGTAGAGACCAAATCCGACATTAGGAGATGTTTTTTGGCAATTTTTTAGGTATTTTCTAAAATTATCTTACAATTTTCTGATCGTATAAGTATTATTATACGATTAGATTTCTTAGCTTTAGTTGTTCCAAGGTATATATCTCAAGGAATGCATAGATGGGACGTTATAATTTATGTTATGATATGATATGTTTTATAAAAAGAAGTTATTTCGGGCAAATTTCATGCTGCTAGTTAGCTTTTGCCCCGTTTCTGTAATTTAACCCATATTTGTTTTTTAGAAAAACCGCGTTGGTTAGAAATAAACCTTTTTGTAAATGCATTTAAAATGTCTTAAAACACATTAGGAATATCTATGAATAAAATGCTAAATAATCAGTTAGTTATTTATCAAACTGAAAATGGTGAAACCAAAGTTGACGTACAAATACATGATGACACGGTATGGCTTACTCAACAACAGATAGCAGAACTTTTTGATAAAGATAGAACAGTAATTACTAAACATATTAATAAAATCTTAGCAGAAGAGGAGCTTGATAACACAGTATGTGCAAAAATTGCACATACTGCATCAGATGGTAAGAAATATGATACGAAATATTATAATTTGGACATGATAATATCCGTTGGATACCGGGTAAACTCTAAACGAGGAGTGCAGTTTAGGAAATGGGCAGCCAAAATATTAAAAGATTATCTCATTAAAGGGTATAGCATTAATCAAGATAAAGTCGTGCAAAACAGGCTAGTTCAGTTAAAGCAAACAGTTGAGCTATTATCAACGACTTTGAACAATCATAATTTAGTTAATGATACTGGTAGAGAACTAGTTAGTCTAATTAAAGCCTATAGTAAAACATGGGATATGCTGATTAAGTATGACGAAGATAATTTAAATATGCCAATGAACTTGCAGGAGGCAAGTAGTGGTTTACTAAATTACCAAGAATCAATACAGGCAATACTAGTATTAAGACAAGAATTACAACAACAAGGAGCAGAAGCCGGCAATTTATTTGGAGTTGAAAGGGATGATGCCTTGAGTGCTATTTTAGGTAATATAGATCAAACATTTGGCGGAGAGCAATTATATCAATCATCGCAAGCCAAGGCAGCACATCTATTATATTTCATTATCAAGGATCATCCATTTAGTGACGGTAATAAGAGAATAGGTAGTTTATTATTTTTGCTTTATTTGAGTAAAGCAAAAATTGGGCTTAACACTATGGGAACAAATAGCATAACATCGCTTGCCTTGCTTATTGCAGAAAGTGATCCAATGCAAAAAGAATTAATGATTAGTTTAATTATAAATCTAATAAGCGACTAGATGTTGAACTATTGAAGAAATCCAAAAACTAAAATCTTCTAGATAATTCCATCTATATCGCTTACCAATGATAAGATATATTATGTATAATAGACCAATATTAAGATTAAAGACAAATATAACTCAAGTCAAACCTAGCGTTAACAATAATGCGGCTCTGTCCAAAAAACTGTGTAAATTTCGAAATAGGTTATATATAAAAGTATAACAAAAAAGGAAATTACATGAATAAAAAAACTAATGAATCAATAAAGCAAGCAGTAGATTTATTAATAGATAATGATACAGATGTAAGTACAATACTGAAAGAAGGAGGTTTATTAAAAGAATTGACCAAACGTTTAATAGAGAAGGCACTGCAGTCAGAAATGAATAATCATCTAGGCTATGATAAATACAGTCGTGCAGATAATGATAATGCTCGTAATGGTATAACTAGCAAAAAACTGATCTCCGAACATGGAGCTGTAGAAATAGAAGTACCAAGGGATAGGCATAATACCTTTGAACCCGCAATACTACCAAAACGCCAGAAACGTTTTGATGGTTTTGACGATAAAGTACTATCATTATATGCTAAAGGCATGAGTATATCTGATATTAAGATTCAGTTACAGGAGTTATACAGTGTTGAAATAAGTGAAGGCTTAATCAGCCAAATTACTGATGATGTAATGGATGAGGTTAAAGCTTGGCAGAGTCGACCATTAGAAGAGATATATCCGATAGTATTTTTTGATTGTTTAGTAGTAAAAGTCAGGCAAGATAAAAGGATAATCAATAAGGCAGTATATGTTGCATTAGGAATTGATTTATCTGGTAAAAAAGATATATTGGGATTATGGATCAGTGAAAATGAAGGGGCAAAATTTTGGCTCGGTAATTTTACCGAAATGAAAAATAGAGGGCTAAAAGATATACTGATTGCCTGTAGCGATAATCTTACTGGTATGTCTGAGGCAATAGAAGCAGTTTATCCAAAAACAGAACATCAATTGTGTATTGTACATCAGATTAGAAATAGTTTAAAATATGTGTCGTATAAAGATAGGAAGCAACTGTCTAGCGATTTAAAGCCGATATATACTGCAGTAACGGAAGAACAAGCCCATTTAGCTTTAGTATCTTTTGAAGAAAAATGGAATAAACAATATCCACAAATTGCCAAATCATGGTATAATAATTGGGACAATCTAATGATTTTTCTAGGGTATCCTGAGTCAATTAGAAAGGTAATTTATACAACTAATTCAGTTGAATCTGTCAATAGTCAATTGCGTAAAGTAACAAATAATAAGCGGGTTTTTCCTAATGATAATGCTGTTTTTAAAAGTTTATATTTGACAATTGACTATATGACCAAAAAATGGACTATGCCCATTCCAAACTGGAATGAAGCTATGGCTCATTTGATGGTTAAATTTGAGGATAGGCTTAACAAAATTTAATGACCTATTTTTTCGAATTTACACAGTTTTTTGGACAGAGCCAATAATGAGCTAGCAGACAATAATTCAGCTCAACCTGTAATTATACAGACAAACAACCCTACCGACATCACTTCCAAAAAGCAAAACACCCAAATTCAATTAAAAACCCGACCGAAAATATTACTAAGCAAGGATGAATATACTAATATCTTAAACTTGCTGCAAACTACTTACCCCAAATGTTTTACCACCCCACCTACTCCCCTAGCTATTGGTATTCATGTAAATTGTAAGTAACCGTCTAGTAAAGGTGGTCTAGAATTATTATTTATTCTAGTATAATATTCCAAGGGAGGAGGTCTGCAATTTTATGGGCTGTAAATTGTAATCAGCTATTGCCCCCCTATTGTAATAAACTATTGCCCCCCCTAACCACATAAAAAAATTAGTTAATTTTGGTTAAAATTCAGATAGAATTTTCTAAAATCATTGTAATTTTTAATTAATACCGTAGTCTATTATTTTAATCTTTAATCTACATCTTTCCCTCCTCTAAAACTTTTATTACCAGTTTCTATGATTTGACAATGATGTGTCAATCTATCGATAATTACTTTTGTTGCCTTAGCATTACCAAACATATCATTCCATTCTTCAAATCTCAAATGGGTAGTAATGATCACTGAAGTTTGCTCATACAATTTAGCAAATAACTCAAATAACAGGAATCTAGCTTCGGCTTTTATTGGTATACTGCTCATAAATGAAGAGTTGGTAGACGAAGATCAAAATCAACAAGTGCTAGGAGTGTCCAAGCCGAGGAGTACAGCGTACACTAGTACGTGAGCACCGCAGGTCTTGGACAACGCAATTGTTGATTTTCATCGAGTATACATAGCCTAATTCATCTACTACAATCAGATGGAATCTCTTAACTGAATCGATGAATTTGCTTTCATAATTATGGATTCTAGCATTAAGCAATTGGCTAGCTAGGGTGTGTCATCAATTGAGCCAAATTACCATGGAAGCCATATAAACAGCTCCCAAAAAGTTCTGAGATGTTTTGTCATATCGTGTTGCAATAGCTCTATATTGCTTCAATTTTGCAAAAAAGTTCTCAATCAAATGCCTAGCTTTATAGAGGTCCTTATCATACTTAGCTGGATTCACACGATTCTTCTTTGGGGGAATCACAGCTATACATCCCTTATCTTTCAGCTTATCTCGCATACGTGCATCGGCATCATAAGCCTTATCAGCAAGTACAGCATCCGCTTTCGTCAATTCATTCATCAAAACATCAGATCCTTGCAAATCATGAGCTTGACCCGGGGTAAGATGGAATCCCGTTGGATTCCCTAGAGCGTCACATGTGGCATGGATTTTAGTACTCAGCCCCCCTTTACCTCGTCCAATTGCTTGGTCATCATCTAACTCTTTTTTTTAGCACCAGCACTATGTTGATGAGTCCTAACAATGGTTGAATCAATCATGGCATACTCGTTATCAGCATCTTCAGCCAGCATCTCAAAAACCTTTTTCCACACACCTGTCTTGCTCCACCTTGAATGACGTAGGTGAATCACTCGAAAATCTCCAAAACGTTCAGGCAGGTCTCTCCAAGGTATACCAGCCCTATATCGATACAAGACTGCTTCTACAAATAGGCGATTATCCTTGGCTGTTACACCAACAGACTCTTCCCTTCCAGGTAGCTTATCTTTAATCCGATCCCATTGATCGTCACGTAGAGCATATCGACGCATAGAGAAAATTTATCCTTAATTTTTTCTCTATTACACAACAAACAAACACTCTTGTCAACTTAATTGATGACACGCCCTAATTCATTTAAAGTATAAAATCTTACCCTGTAACTTTTTTCAATGGCGGTGAACGCCAAACCAATTGCTAGATGAGTTTTTGCAGACCCAGAACCACCTATGAACATGATATTCTGATGATTATCAATCACTTTTTGTATATCAATATTTTCAACCAATTTAGCTTGGCATGTATCTGATAGTAACTTTATGGTTGGGAACTTAGCTAGTTGCAACCTATAACCTAGCGAGCGTGACTTCTTATATTCACACTCTGCTTCAAGAAGTTTCTTTAACACATCATACACACTAGTAGTAGGGACATCATTTGTTAAATTACTTGACTCAGCTAACTGCATCTTCATACCGACTAAACCTAATTTATCTAATAACAATATTAAGTCTTTCATTTAATTTACCTCCGTTGTTAAATGCAACTTGCTATAAATACTACAATCAGCATCAGGAGGATTTTTTAGCTGAATAAACTCAGTCTCTTGGATATCTAGTTTCATTGCTGGTTGCAACAAATATTGCTCAACTAATTTAGAGCTACAGCCGCCAGCAGCAATTGTTAGGTTACAAGCATTTGTTACCTTTTCTAATCCATACTTATTAACAAGTAGCAGGATATCTATAAATTGTTTATCACCATCCTTGTAAGTCTCTAACTTATTTCGTAGTTTGCCAAATATCTCAGGTGACAAACTCATTAACTCTTTGAACGGTCCACCATTACGTAAAGCACCGGGTTTACGTTCTAGAGCTGCTATATAGTGCCATGGATTATAATTCTTCTGATAGCGTTTAAAACTACGAACATGCTCTGCAATAATCTTGCTTTCATGTAAAATCACTATTTGCCAAGCATAGGATTTAATCTGTACGCTAAGTCCCACATATTCACACGGAACACTATACATATTGCTGTCGTATTGTATTAAACTCAAAGGTGATACGGTCGTTGGATGTAATCTATAACCGGTAAACTGCCCTCTATATCCTATTAAATATGCCTTCTCTTCCTCATATATTTCTAGAATCGTTCTTTCTGTAAATTCAGGATGTCTTTTAGTTTTAGCCCACTCTATAGACATCTCTCTTAGCTGAATGTTAATAGCTTCATAACTATCTCCTTTCAATATTGGAGTAAAAAAGTTACGTCTAGTGTCTCCTACTTGTTTCTCAACCTGTCCTTTCTCCCATCCTGATGCTGGACTACAGGCAAGTGGCTCAAATAAATGGTGAGAGACCATTTGGATAAACTTCTCGTTAAAGATACGATCCTTGCCAATCAATATTTTTTTGACAGCCGTCTTCATATTGTCATAAATACCATTCTTACAACAACCAGCAAAAAACTTGAAAGCTTGATCATGGGCATCCATAACCATTTCCAGCTGCTCATTAGGATAAACCACTACCAAAGAATAACGACTATAGCATAGCTTTATTCTCGCTGCTTTAACTCTAGTAACCTCCCCATTTAAACATATTTCTTCCTCTCCCCAATCAAACTGAAACGCCTGACCAGCTTCAAAATTTAATGGAATAAAAACTTGCCCGCCCCTTGCCTCGTATTCTCTACGGAAGTTTCGTACAATTAGATTCACAGATTCGTAACTTCCTGTATAACCCGATATCTGAAGCTGTTGGTATAGCTTTTTTGCCGTCATTCTACGTCGAACCGACTCCTTGCTATTCTCTGCTAATAGCTGATTTAGTACTTCAAGATGATTGCCAAGAACAGGCTTACCTTTGCTATATTTTGCTAACTCAAATTTAGTTTGATTGCTGCGAATGACTTTTTTTACTGTATTCTTTGATATATTCAGTTCTCTAGCAATTGCTTTAATTGCTTTGCCATCAACGTAATACATTCTACGTATTCTTCCAATTGTTTCCACTATAAACAACCTTTTAAAAACTCCTTAAAAAAATATTAAAAATATTAATTTTTTGGAGATATTGTTACTTATTTAGGGGGGCAATTTTCATTACAATTTTTCCCTTAAAGGGGTCAATAGCTGATTACAATTTACAAAAAGCCGAAGCTAGATTCCTGTTATTTGAGCCAATTACTCCCCCTAGAAGTGGGAGTTTGTTATAGAACCGCTCAAAGCGGGTTAATATTACTTATTTTGACCTGTAAAACAGGTTAAGTTGATCAGCTCTTTTATCCTCAGATTCTTGGTTTTGAACGTATTTACGTACTACCTCTTCATTCGCTCCTACGGTACTCACAAAATATCCTCTTGCCCCAAATTTATGACCAACAAAATTTTGCTGTTTATTTGCTATATTTTGTGCTACCCATATAGAACTTTTACCTTTAATAAAACCCACAATGGTTGAAATAGAATGTTTGGGAGGAATGGATATTAGCATATGCACATGATCCTGCATTAAATATCCTTCCTCTATCTTACATTCCTTTTGACCCGCTAAACGATGCAACACTTCTTTTAACTCTTTCCTAATTAATCCAAATATCGTTTTCTTGCGATATTTGGGTGTAAAAACAACATGGTACTTACATTCCCATGTACAGTGGTTTAAACTATTATAGTTTGGCATATACATTATCCTTCTTGATTCTGCTTTGAGCGGCAAAATCATTTAGGGATATCTTTAGTATATGTCAAACTCTATGATTCCACCGCTGAAAGCGGTGGCTTAGCATTTGGGATAGTTATTTGCTAAATTGTATGAGCAAACTTCAGTGATCATTACTACCCATTTGAGATTTGAAGAATGGAATGATATGTTTGGTAATGCTAAGGCAACAAAAGTAATTATCGATAGATTGACACATCATTGTCAAATCATAGAAACTGGTAATAAAAGTTTTAGAGGAGGGAAAGATGTAGATTAAAGATTAAAATAATAGACTACGGTATTAATTAAAAATTACAATGATTTTAGAAAATTCTATCTGAATTTTAACCAAAATTAACTAATTTTTTTATGTGGTTAGGGGGGCAATAGTTTATTACAATAGGGGGGCAATAGCTGATTACAATTTACAAATATTAAAAATATTAATTTTTTGGAGATATTGTTACTTATTTAGGGGGTCAATTTTCATTACAATTTTTCCCTTAAAGGGGTCAATAGCTGATTACAATTTACATACAACTTCCTCGCAATGACGCATGTATACTGTCATTGCGAGGAGCTACTTTAGTAGCGACGAAGCAATCTAATCTAATGAATAGTGGATTGCCACTACACTCACGTGGTCTCGCAATGACGTTGGTATTGCTAATACTTACGTTATAAGACTGTGAAAATAATAGGGGTTGATTTGGCTAAGAAATTTGTATATAATCATACTGATACCTCTACAAAAGGGTTATTATTATTTAAATAGCATTTGATGCTATTTGATTAATTTCACTGGTAAGTACTTTTGAGCGTGTGAAACTTTGAGTACTTACCAGTATATTATTCCCAAATGTAACATTTAAGTTTTGGCTTTATTAATAAGCTTAATACTTAAGTGTTACACTGGCTTTTTTAGTTTGAGATTTATAGCTAACCCGATTAGCATTAATCCGTCATTGCGAGGAGTGCGTAAGCACGACGAAGCAATCCAAATTTAATGTTTTTGGATTGCTTCGTCGCTACTTAAAGTAGCTTCTCGCAATGACGCCAATTTATATGGCTAAATACTAATCGGATAGCTAAACCAAAATGTGTATTTTGGTTCTAAAAAAATAGTCAGTAGTTACTGACCTCTTTTTTTAGGTCTCATCCTATTTTTGGGAGTTTATTATAATTATTTTGAGGTGTCAAGAGAAAAATACCCTGTCGCAGGATATTTTATTACTTAAATAGCACTTTTGGTATTAGAATGGCTCTTGTTTATAAAATACAAGAATTTTTAAAGAGAAAATTCGACGAATTAAACTTAGAAAGAAAAGGTTTCGCTAGAAATAGCGGTATTCCTTATTCTACTGTAATTAATATAACAAAAGGACATAAACTAAATACTGATATAAGTAATATACTTAAAATTGCCAATTATTTTAGATGTTCAATTGATGAAGTTATAGGCAGAAATGACTATATCACTTTACCTAACACAAAAAACTTAGTATTTCATGAAATCACTTTAGAAGAGATAATAACTAATATAAAAAGATTTCTAGAAAATAAAGTAAAGAAGCAAAATCTAAATTTATATAAACTAAGTATGGATATAGGCTTTAGTAGTAATCCTTTGCATAGTTTTGTTAATGGTAAGAGAGAACAAAAAACTTTAAACAGCCAAATCATAGTAGCCCTAGCGGATTATTTCCAAATATCACTAGATGAAATGGTTGGTAGAATTAAGCCCACTACTGCTGATAATGATGAGGTTTCTCAACAAAACTCCAATAGTGATTCTGATCTGAATAATTTATAGCAATTACTTTCCTATAGTGAACTACCAAACTGCCAAAAGACACTTGGTAATTCACATTTTACGATTTTTTTCACATTATATTACTTAGTGCTTTATAATTTATGTGCTATACTATAGCTAACCCGAAAAGGTTTTAGTTATAGTTAATCTTAGTTTAGCTAGAAGCGATGTCATTCCTGCGAAAGCAGGAATCTAAAACAGACAGAAAGGGTGCTTTAAACATTCTAGATTCCCGCCTACGCGGGAATGACATCAATTCTATTACCATTACTATGCCTTAAACCTTTTCGTGTTAGCTATAGCTTTATAATTGATAACTACTAATAGCAGCATATATATGGATAAAATAACTCCTAGAGTTGATTTGGCATTTAAGAAAATCTTTGGCGTAGAAGAGAATAAGGATTTGCTGATATCCTTGATTAATTCAATTGTATCTAAGGAAGATCAAGTGGCAGAACTAACGCTGCTTAATCCATATAATCCAAAGAACTTTAAGAGTGATAAACTCTCAATATTAGATGTTAAAGCCAAATCCGTTGATGGCAAAAGGTTCAATATTGAAATTCAAATTAGCGACGAAGCTGATTATGATAAGCGAGCTTTATATTATTGGGCTAAATTATATACCGAGCAATTAAAGGTAGCTCAGGACTATTCTACCCTAAGCAAAGCCATTGGTATTCATATTCTAAACTTTACTTCTATTCCGAATGTAACTAAGTATCACAATGTTTTCCATATAGTTGAAAAAGATAGTGGATTGTTGTATTTCAAGGATCTCGAATTACATACTATTGAGCTTAATAAGTTTACTGATAATTCTTATGAGGAATTACCTGATATACTGAAAAAAGTAAAAAACTCTTTAGATATGTGGACAGCTTTTTTAACAAGACATGACTTACTTAACAAAGATAATTTGCCTAAAGAATTAGACAATGCCTCCTTAAAAAAAGCTCTAACAGTGCTAGATGTTATGAACTTTACTGACGAAGAAAGAGAGGCCTATGAAGACCATCTTAAATGGCTTCGTATCGAAGCTAACACTCTAAAAAAACAACTGGAAAAAGGTAGAGAGGAAGGTAGAGAGGAAGGCAGAGAGAAAGGTAGAGAGGAAGGCAGAGAGAAAGGTAGAGAGGAAGAAAGAATATCTATGGCAAAAGAAATGCTGTTAAACAATGAGCCGATGGAAAAAATTATTAAATACACTAAGTTAAGTAAATCTCAAATAGAAAATCTAAAATAATGACTTACGATCCTCAAACTGTTACTGCTCTAAAATTATTGGCAGAAAATGCCACATTTGAATATATTGCCAAAGTTACTGGTTTAACTATTGAAGAAATCCAAAAACTAAAATCTTCTAATTGATTCAAATAATCTAGGATAGTTGTTATTACATAACTGCTTGAGTAAGTAAGTTACAGGTAAAATACCATTTTCTAAAAAAATAACGCAATCCGAATTTAGGATAACTTTTATCCCAAATTCGCTAATATAAGGAAAATGATATTTTTTTCTATAAAACAGCCACAAACTGTGCAAAAATTGTTAAAAATATAGTAAAAACCTTGAGAATTTTAGGAATTACCTGTTAAAATTTTATTTCCTCGATTTCTAACGGACAGACAATGTACTAGTCAAGATTTGAACTTACAGACATTATAAAATTTCCGTACGATTGCCAGTTGAATTTTGGTTATCTATTTGATTGTCAGCTAGATTGTGAATTTGAGAATTAAATGACGTATTACTAACACTCAACTACCAGTGCTTCCCTTGCAGTATTTACTAAATCTGCATCAATAAAAGTAACATTATTTATTTTCATCAAACGCTATAATTGTTGGAATAGCTTGGTTAAGACTATTGTATATCATTTTAGTATAACTGTTAAATAATATGCTTATATTTTACATTTACTTGCTTTACATTTATATTTGACAGTTTATGATTAAAAAAACCCAGTCAAAATCTACATTTCTTCCGTCTTTCAAAAATGTAAAGTTAGACAAGCCTTAAAATTGACATTATACAGCTTACATTAATATAAAGCTTTATTATCTAATTAGTACTTATATATATTACAAGTAATACTACTTACATTACCGCTTACTTTTCATATTTATACTTTACTTTGTGTTATATTAGATTCCTAATATTAAATAGATGAACTTACATTTATGCTAGTATATTTTTATGTAGTACTATATAATAAATTATAGCCATTTGATATAAAGGTTTATACTCCATGTATATCAGTACAATTACAATATCTCATAAAGGACAGATAGTATTACCTAAAAAGATACGTAAGATTCTTAATAGCAATACTATATCTCTGTTAGTTAACGATCAAAACCAAATATTACTTACACCCATTAATGAATTAGGGGGAATTTTTTCTTCTTATAATAAAGATACAAAACTTTCTTTCGACGAGATAAGGGAGCAATCATGGCAAGATTCCACTTTGATTAAAATTAACAATTCAAGCAGTGAAGAATAGTGATGAAGTATTATTGTGATACCAACTTTGTTATTCGATATCTCCTAGGAGAGAATTCAGAAATGTTTCTAAAAACTAAGGAAGTATTTGCCCAAGTACAAACAGGAAAAGCTTCCATTATTCTTGAACAAACAGTATTCACTGAAATAACGTTTGTTCTCTCGTCATTCTATAAGATACCCAAAAATAAGATAGCTGAAGTATTATCTGATCTATTAGCTTATAAAGGAATTGTTTGTGAGGACAAAGATGCGTTATTACTGTCAATAAGCGTTGAAAAATGACCCACATAAGTCTAGAACTATTGTTTTTTTTTCATACGATAACTTTCATTTCCCGTTTCAATGATATCACAATTATGACAAACTCTATCAAGTAGCGCTGAAGTCATTTTATTACAACCAAATATTTGTGACCATTCTGAGAATATAAGATTAGTAGTAATAATAATTGAAGTGTTGGAATGTATTTTAGATAATAGATGAAAGATAAGTTGACCGCCATTCTTAGAAAATGGTAGATAACCAAGCTCATCTAGGACTAGTACATCTATTTTTTGCAAGGAAGCTGCTAGTTTTCCTACCTGAGCAGAGTTCTTTTCATATTCTAATTGATTAGCAAGATCTACAAGATTAAAAAATCTTGATTTATAACCTTTTCGTACTGCTTTTGTACTTAATGCAATAGCTAGGTGAGTTTTACCGCTACCAGTACCACCAACTAGGATTATATTTCTAGATGTTTTAATAAACTCGCAACTATATAGATGCATAATTTGTTCTTGGTTTATTGGGGTATCGATAAATATGAAATTATCTATATCTTTTTTCTCAGGAAACTTTGCTGCGCTAATCCTACTTTGAATAGACCTAAGAGTTCGTGTTGTTAGTTCAGATTTTAATAAATTATGTAAAATATAATTCGAGGCTTCTTTACGCCTTATGGCATCAGATATAATTTCATCATAAGACTCAAGCATCCCTGTAAATTTTAGCTTTCTCATAACATTTATAATATCTTCTCTAGTAGATTCTTGATATACATTGTTCATTACTTACCTCCTAACTTGAGAAAATTATCGTATATCTCACAATTAGCTTTCGGGATATGTTTTAAAGTATGATATTCTTGGTAATTACTTGGCTCTGTTACTTTTAACTCATCTTTATTACGTAATATAATATTTAAAATTACCTCCTTACTAACAGTTCCTATTTTTAGTGCTTGGGTGCATGCTGATACTACTGCTTCTATGGATTCCATTGCTATATACGATAATATATGAGCAAAATCTCTTGTACCTGCTGGGCTGCTCTCAAGACGTCTTCTAACTTCTATGAGCTCTTCTGGTAAATTCATATTAAGGAATGGTTCACCATTTCTTAATGCTCCGGGTTTATACCTTAATATTGGCAGATAATGATTGACGTCATAACAAGTTTCTCCCTTAGTAAATTTCCGTTTATGACGACCTACCTCTTGACCATTATAAATAAATACTAGATGTTCAGCATATATCTTACATTGTACTATTTTCCCAGCACAACTACAGTGAACGCTATAATTATTGCTTTCATATCTAGCCAAACAAGTAATAGAAACCTTGATATCTATTTCTTTGCAACCGTTAAATAATACAGGCACGGATACTAAAAAATTACGTTCTAGTTGATATGCTTCATCTATAGTCTTATCTTTATATTCGGGGTGTTTATGAGAGCTATTATAAGTAACTAATCTGCTGGTTAATATATCGTTTAATTCTTGCAAGGTTAAAGCTTTTGGCATAGGAGTAAAGAACTGTTCCCGGTCAATCTGTACTTGTCGCTCAACCCTACCTTTTTCATTACCTCGAGCTGGAGAACATGCTATCGGTTCAATGAGATAATGTGCGCAGAGCTTTTCAAACTTTGGATTCCATTCTCTATTATTAGAGCCTTTTAAAACCTTACTGACAGCAGTCTTCATATTATCATAAATCCCTTTAGTTGGACTACCACCAAAAAAAGTAAAGGCTCTAACATGTGCATCAAATACCATCTCTTGAGCTTCAGTAGGATAAATATAGATAAATTTTTTACGGCTATAACACAAAACAAAGTGAGCTACTTTAACATTTATTATTTCTCCAGCTAATATTACTTGCTCACTACTCCAGTCAAATTGGTAAGCTTCCCCAGGAGCAAAGGATAAAGGTACGCAAGCTTTTATATTAATCTCAAAATTTCTATCATTCCAAGTGTTAATATAACGACTAACAGCAGAGTAACTGCCTTGATACCCATAAATCTTTAACTCCTCAAATAAAGCTTTCCCTGTTTTTTTAGGCTTTGAATTCTTATTATCCCGCAACATCCTCTCAAGACTCTCAATATATTTCCCGAGTTTAGGTATAGGTTGAATTATTCGTATATAATCAGATTTAATCTCTCCTTGCGTACGAATGATACTTCTAACTGTATTACGTGATATATTTAATTCTCTACTTATTGAACGTATACCTTCTCCACGACGATAACGTCCTAATATCTTTCTCTTACTTTCCATTATTAACATCTCTGATTTTATACTCCTATTATTTATTCTGAAAATAATAGAAGTATAGGTTGATAATAATGGATTAATAACGTACTACTTTTCCCACTTCTTAGGTGGGTCATTTTTCAACGCACATTAACCCATTTAGTGGGTCATTATTGCACGCTTTTTAACAGTAATAGTACTTACAGGATCAAAAACGATGTCATATATGGACGAGTAAGTAAGTCAATAAGAAAAATGATGCGGGAGTAATAAAAAAATAAGCTGTCATATATTCGGCATCTAGTGCCATAATAGTTTTCGCATTCCACGCAATCCTTGGAGTTATCCACTCATTCTTACGGCTTCTAGAGCCTTGACATAAAATCTCGGACTTGTTTTTGGAATGCCCATTTATTATCTCCAATCACTTTCGCTTATATCGTACCTCTTAAATCCTATTTACTTACTTCTTCTTTTATATAGATAAAATACAGATAAATCTATATACACCACCAACTATCAAGCATATGCACATTTTCTTGTAACACATACATACGCTATTCTAGCTAATTTGTTTGCTATTGCCACAGCAGCCTTATTAAAGCTCATCCTTCCCAACAATTTTTTTGCCCATAGCACTAAATGATCAGTGGGGTCCTTTTGTATTTTTGCTCTGATTGCAATAGACCTTGCTCCTTGTATCAGCATAGTTCTAACATATCTATCTCCTTTCTTAGTGATAGATCCAAGACTTGTTTTACCACCTGTGCTATTTTGCTTAGGCACTAATCCCAAACTTGCAGCAAAACTTCGACAATCATCATAATTTTCATAAGCTGCTATGCTTAGTATATTAGCATTAATTTCTCCAATACCTGGTATTGTTTTTAATAAAGTAGCTGTTTCAGATTCTTTATTTATTGCTATTAGCTGTTTATCTATTGCTGATTCTTGTATTAATAACGTAGCAATTTCTTCAGCTATTACCTTCATTTCCTTATACATTCTCTCTGAAATCACACCAGCATTTTTGGCATCTTCTACTATATTTAATGCCTCACGGGCAAATTTAGATTTACTCATTTTTATGTAATAACCAAATTCAAGTAAATCACTCATTAAACCATTACTATATTGTACTCTTTGTCTAATAATATGTTGCCGACGTTTATGTAACCAACTAATCTCTTGTTGTGATATATTTTTTATACGAACCGATTTTAACTCCGGATCTTTTCCTGCTCTTGCTATTGCCAAAGCATCATTTGTATCATTTTTTTGCCGAGTTTTTGCAAAAGCTTTTACATCACATGGTTTAAGTAATTTTACTGTAAAACCTGATTCCATAAACTTATTGCTCCAATAATGACAACTGCCACATGCTTCCATTACCAATAAACTATTCTTGGGAATGTTTGTTAAAATGTAGTCTTCAAATTCTTCTCTGTGTAATTTTTTAGCTAATATTTTTTCACCATCTTTATTTAATGCAACAATATGAAAAATTGTTTTTGCTAAATCAATGCCTAGTATGTTAATATCTTTCATGGTATGGACTCCTTTTTAATTATTAAATAGTATAATTATGTGACCGAATTATATTCGTGATCACGGTAGTAAGTAAAGTTTCTTTTACTTACTCGTCCATACCATCATTCTTAGCAACGGCGGGAATCTAGAAAATAGCCTGCAAAGGCTATTAGATATTATGGATTCCTTACCGAAGCAGGAATGACATCAACAGTGGCTAAATGTGCGTTTACACCAATTATTAGTTATAACTTTTAAATTGTCCTGATCTAAAACACGAGAAGAGGTAATTTTGCTTACAAAATTACCTCCGAACAATAAGAACCATAGTACCCTACATTTTTTATATAACCACTATTAAAATGGCTGCTGATCGTCTATTAGAGAGGAGTCGCGAAAAAGCGGCGACGCGGCAATCCAAGATACGCGAAGCGTACTAGAAAAAACAGCTTCGCTGTTTACCTAGATCGCCACGGCATCTAAAGATGCCTCGCGATGACGATTATAGAAAAATGTAGGGTACTATGAATAAGAACACTCAGGTAATCTTACAGCACTCATTGAAATCGAGTCTTGGTAGCCGTGGGAAAGGGTCACCACCATCTTTGTAACCAATATTACATATGAAATTTACTTGATAAGTTGAATTGCTAAAGAAAGTACTATTTATAGCGTCTTTATTAAACCCCGACATAGGACCACAAGCTAATCCCTTACTTCTCGCAACAATCATCAAGTAAGCTGCTTGTAATGATGAGTTGCGAATTGCGGTATCTAGGGCAATCTGCTCAAAAGAGGCAAAATAATCTTTTATACTTGCATCATGAGGAAATAACTTGGGCATTAATTCATAAAACTTAGTATCAAAGGCAAAAATGGCTGTAACAGGTGCTGACTTAACTTTTTCAACGTTACTTGGAACTAAGCATTTGTACAATTTATCTTTTTCAGCTGAACTCTGAACAAAAACAATTCTCAAGGGGCAGCAATTAGCTGAAGTAGGACCAAGTTTTGCCATATTATAAATTTCTTCAAGTAACACTCTATCAACTGGCTTATCCAAAAACTTATAACAGGTTCTATCTGAAAATACTTCCTGAACATTTCTCATAGTAATACCCCTATCAATTCGATATAACAAATTACGCGAATTCGGGATAAGAATTAACTAATTCTTATCCCGAATTGGGGTAAGTTATATCGAACTAATGTTAACTTTCAGTGCTGCTCTCTTCTATAGGCTCATCTACTTTACTATCCTCTAGTTTAAAATCAAGCAAATTAATTGAACCTATATGTATACCATTATCAGAAAATTCAATATCAAATTTCACCTTTTCATAAGTTGCTAATTCATTATCATCTGTCTTAACTACTCCAAATAAAGAAGAATCAACAGCTTTCTCAATGATAGTTTTGACCATTTTTTTAGGTAATAACAAATTGTTAGGAATCAATTTATCGACGATATCATGGTAATTAGTCAATTCAAAAGATAATTTACCTTTTGGTAACTTACTATCAAAAAATTGTAAGAACCCTACCAAATCTACTTGGGCATTATCATCACAAGAAAAAACTAAACGATCGATATTTAAATTTCTGATAGAATTTGTATCTTTACCTTGGTTAGTAGCAATATTGATCAGTGTGGCTAAATCAAGCTGTGCTGTTTTGAAATTAAAAAAATCTTCCCCCGCAGAGTACAACAAACGTAATTGTAGAGCTATATTTTCACCATCCTGAGATTTTGCCTTATTGATTAGGAAAACTAAATCAGCAATATTAAAAATTTCCTTATCTTCCTGAATGAAGGATAATAATTTATTGTTAACTTGCAGAAACTTTACGATAGATTTTAAACTATCTCCATGGGATAATTTATATATAGGTTTATTAAATTTAACTAGTGCTGTAATATACTCCTTGGACTGAACACTATACTCTATTAATTTACCATCAAAATTTTCTTGTTGTTTTATCCCTTGTCCTCCTAAAATCAATCTAGCCTTTTTAAAACTAAAATCGAACAAAAATGTCATTTCCTCAGTAGATATCTCTTTGGAATTAACATGATCGATAAATTTTATTTTTGGCTCGACTAAACGAATTTGAAAGCGAATAGGAAAGCCAGAAACTTTGATTTGGCTATAAGATATTTTAGTATTATCTGTCTCTGAATTCTTTATAGTATTTACTATATTGCTTTTGATAGTATAAGCAATGCCAAACCATACTATGGTGTAAATTAAACAAATAAAAAACAAAATTTTACGTATCACTCTATATACTCAATTATAAGTTAATATTACGGGTAGCAGATGGCAAGCGAACCCTTATACCGTCAAGTTCTTCACTAACAATAATCTGACAACCAAGTCTTGAAGTATGGGTAAGACCAAACGCTAAGTCAAGCATATCTTCTTCTGCTTCAGAAGGATTTTTTAATTTGTGGTAAAATTCCTCATCTACAATAACATGGCAAGTGGCACATGCTAGTGATCCTTCACATGCACCTTCAAGATCAATGTCGTTTTGATGAGCAATTTCCAAAATAGACAATCCAAGAGGAGCATCCACTATTTTTTCCGTACCATCTTTATCTATAATAAAAATTACTTTAGGCATTAATTATCATTACCTCTTATCTTATTTTATCAATATGCTTACCTTTCAGTAAGCCCAAAGTAGCACTATTTAATCTTTCATAAAAGAAATGCTCTGTTATAGTCTCAAAAGTTTTGCTACATTCTATAATGTAATCACGATCATTTGAATCTATTGCTTCTTTCAAAATTTTAATTGCCATTTCAATTTTTTCCATTTCATTCTTTGCTAAAATATTTGGCGTTTCTCTAATAGCATTTTCTATATTATAAATCAAAGATTTTGTATGAATAATTGTTTCTTGCAATAATTTCTTATTATGATCACTAGCAGCATTTTGATAAGCATTTTCTAGAATTTCGGTAATTTCACTTTCGTTTAAACCATAACTTGGTTTTACTTCAACATCATGTGATATACCACTATTTTTTTCTAGAGCTGACACTGACAAGATACCATCTGCATCAATAGAAAATGTTACTTCTGCTCTTACTCCTCCTGCTTTCATTATTGGTAATTTTAGTTCAAATTTTGCCAGTGACCTACAATCTTCTACCATTTCTCTCTCTCCCTGTACCACATGTAGCTTCATAGAAGTTTGGTTATCTACATAAGTGGTGAACTCCTTAGTAACCGATATCGGTATGGGGCTATTACGAAGAATGATTTTTTCAGTAATACCACCATTTAATTCGATACCGAGTGACAAAGGAACTACATCGATTAATAAGGAATTAACATTTGCCGAAGTTAGGTTCTCTGCCTGCAGGGCTGCTCCCCATACTACCGCCTTATCTGGGTTAATATCCGAGAAAATAATAGTATTAAACGTTTGTGCTAAACTTCTACTAATTAAGGGTATGCGAGTTGAACCACCAACAAGGATGATACCTGAAATATTAGGGTTGCCTGCATGCTCTAGCGTATCTTTAGTAATAGATATTGTACGTTCTACCAATGGTAATATTAACTGCTCAAAATTTTCTAGATCTAACTCCAATATCGTCGCCTCCTCGTATATCATAGCAAATTTATTTTGACCACTAAGTATTTCTTTAGCTTTTTTTGCTAATTTTATTAATTCGCTAGATTCTAGTAATTTATATTGATCACAAAAATACCTCATCACTAAGTGGTCAATATCATCACCACCTAAAATATTATCTCCACCAGTGGCGATGACCTGAAATACGCCCGTTTGCATATTTAGAATTGATACATCAAAAGTACCACCTCCTAGGTCATACACTAAATAACAACCCCTACTTTCTTTATTTAAACCATATGCATAAGCTGCTGCTGTTGGTTCTGCAATTAACCGTAATACCCTAAACCCAGCAATTTTTGCAGCTAGCATTACTTCTCCTCTAGCAGCATCGTTAAAATGTGCTGGCACGGTTATTACAGCTTGTTTGACTTCCGAATTCAATTTTTGAGCAGCCTGTTTCTTTAAGTACAAAAAGATTTGCCCGGCAACTTCTGGAATCGTCAGTAATTTTCCAGCAAACCTTATTCGTAAAATTTCACTATCTAAATCAATATAGTCTTTCACTAAACTAAAAAACACAGGGTTGTTGCGTATATCAGATAGTTTTTTACCAAAAAGTCTTTTAATAGAACGAAAATTGTCAATTATATTATCATTGCCAACAATAAAGCCTTTACCATGAAACGCTATAACTGATGGTATAAGTTCTCGGCCATGATCATCTATGATAATTTGTATTATTTGTTTATTTGATAAAGCAATCAATGAGTTGGTTGTACCAAAATCAATACCAACTGCTATATCCTTATCATGTTCATGCTGGTTAGAAGAGCCAGCTTCGCTAATTTCTATTATTTGCATGATTTGATTTTTAGTTGAATATTATTAATTAAATTTTTAAGGTATTTAAATTTTATGGTAGTATCAAGAGCGTCTTGCATATTTTGATCTTGAAATGCAGTAGTTAGAGATTCAATAAGTTTTTCTTTTTCAAGGATTTTGTTATTTAGCATATGCTCTAACTTAGTTAATTCTTGAGTAGTTTCAACAAGCTCTAATTCATTCCACACAACATTTAATTGTTCCTTTGAGATACCTTGCCTAACCGTTATTTCATCCAAGACTATATTGTTTAAAAGTAGAAGATACTCAGCTCGGGCTAAATCATCTTTAAGAATTGAATAAGCTTTATTTATATCAATAGAGATAGCCAAATTTTCTTGCCTCGCATTGTTAGTTTTAGCTCTATCTGGATGATATTTTGACTGCATAGCAAAATATTGACAATCCAATATATTTAAGTCAATATTATATTTTCTTTCTACACCTAATAACTCAAAATAACTGCTCATAATCACTTCTAGTAGATCAATTATCAAACCATGACTCTGTGATTATATACTAGAATAATTGTTTAATAGAAAGAAAAATAGGTAGCATAGTAACTCGATAATCAAGTTTTTTAGAATTGTTAAAGAGCCGCCGTGTACCCACAAACGTCATCGCGAGGCATCGTAGATGCCGTGGCGATCCCATGAAGTAAGGTCTCCTTCATAAGATTGCCACGTCGCCGCTATCGCGGCTCCTCGCAATGACGTATTTTTAACAATTTTAAAAAACTTGATTATCGAGTAGTAAAGTATCAACTCTATTAAATCTTACGTATCCTTGAAAAGGCTAGTACAAATAACATGCTAAATAACGTAGTAAATAAAAAAAGTTGAGGCCAGTCCATATAATTTGCACAAATACCAGATAAAAAGGATAAAATAATTCGTACGAAAGAGCCAAAAGAAGATATAATGGAGTACTGTGTGGCTATCAATTCGCTACTACATAAACTAGAAAAATAAATAAGAATCGCTGTATTACCAAGCCCGCAACAAAAATTTTGCACAGTAATTGTTATAGTAAATATAAGCATATCATGACCTGCTATAGATAAAAACACAAACATTAAGGGTGACAGTAATTGTAGACTACCACATATTAGGACACTTCGAGATATTCCTATTTTTGCAGTCAAAATACCGCTAATAACTCCTCCAAAGATCATTAGCATGAATCCATATGCTTTTGAAATAGAAGCAATTTCTTGAGAGGTAAAAGACAAGTCAATAAACAATGGAGAACTCATTGCCATAGGAATTGAGTCGCTTGCTTTATATAGAAAGACAAACAGCATAATGAACATCCAGTTTGGATGATTTCGTTTTAACAATAGTAAGCTATCACCAATGGCTTGAAAATATTGTGCAGGTGAAATTAAATCAGTAGAGGTGTGTTGAGTTTTTTTTGTAACAGGTTCTTGCATATATAAGGTTATTATAGGTGCAACCATTGTTATAAAAAAGATACATAGATATACAACGTACCAATTAAAGAGGCAAGATAAATATAACGCCCCTGTACTATTAATAAGTATTCCTATACGAAAACCAGTTGAACTAAAAGTTGTGGCAATTGAGAGATCTTCTCTTTTTCTAGTCCGTTCTATACGGTATGCATCTAAAACAACATCTTGAGTTGCTGCACAACAGGAAATAATAAAAATTAAAATTGCGGTAATAATTATATTAACAGGGGGATCTATAATTAAAAACCCACTAATACTGACTAATAAACATGTTTGGGTAACTAGTGTCCATCCACGACGTTGACCAAATTTTTGACATATCACAGGTATAGAATATTTATCAATAAACGGTGCCCATATTGGTTTTAAGCAATATGGAATAGATGTTAGAAACATTACACCAATAATATCAGTTGAATATCCCGCCTGTGATAATTGGTAATGAGTAGTAAATGATACTAAAGAAAAATTTACTCCTGCAACTATTCCTAGTAAGAAGAAACAAATAAAATAAGAACGTGTATGATTAGTTAGCATATTCAGGAGTGATATCCATCTTTTCAAACAATTATCTAGACATTAGGTATATTTAGTAATACAGCTTTTTTAATAATTTCATATAGTTAATATTGCCAAAAAAAGTTAAAAAATGGTTACAAAAAAGTTCTACAGAAATAAAGAAGATTTTATTTGTGAGATATGTAGTGAATTGGTACAAGGAAATGGCTATACTAACCATTGTTCAATATGTTTCTACAGCAAGCATGTGGATATTAACCCTGGGGATAGAGGCTCTAGATGTAACGGACTAATGCAGCCAGTTTCCTATAAACTCGACAGTAAAAAGGGCATAATTCTAACCCATAAATGCCTTAAATGTGGAGAATATAAAAACAATAAACTTGCGAACACAGATAGCGTAGAGAATTTGCTAAATGTTTTCAGTTATAGCTAACACGAAAAGGTTTAGGGCATAGTAATGGTGATAGAATTGATGTCATCCCTGCCTACGCAGGGATCTAAAGAAATAGACCGAAAGGGTGTGTTAAACTTTTTAGACCCCTGCCTTCGCAGGGGTGACATAAACTGTCATGAATTGTAGCCTTCAGAAAAAAACTTGATTATCGAGTAAAACATTTTCGGGTTAGCTATAGATCAGTCTATTGTGTTTTTATTGCCACAAAGTCTCTCTATAACACTATTGATTAATGCTCAGAATAGTTTTTAGTTTGGCATAAGGAAATTAGTATGCTATATATACCAAACTAGGTAGCCTAAGTGGAATTTGGAGAGATTTGTGTTTCACGGGTATTATTTGAGAATCTATAAGGGGATTCTTGTCTATATAATTTAAGGAGAAATATTATGAAAAAATTGTTTTTAATCGCTGCTACAAGTACGGCTCTTTTAACTTCTGCTACATCTTTTGCAGATGTAGGACAGTTTTATCTTAAAGCTGAAGGTGGTGCGAGTAAGTTGAATAATACGAAAATGAAATGGGAGAATGCTAAAACAAAGAAAGAAGATAGCTTGAAATTTAAAGCTAAAACTAACGCTATTTTGGGTCTTGGTGCAGGTTATTATGCCATGGATAATGTTAGAGCAGAATTGACACTTGATTTCCTAATCAATCCAGAATTTACTAATACTACTACTGAAGATTTGGGTTCAAAGCGTCAAGAAGTTAGCAAAATAACAGCTAAAGGGCAAGTGGTGTCATTGTTGCTCAGCGGTTATGTAGATTTGTATGATGCAGGTTTTGCTAAATTCTTTGCTGGAGCAGGTATTGGTATGGCTCAAATAAAAGAAAAAATAACTTATGATAATACTACAACCCTTGATGGAAAGGTTGAAGATACTGACAGAGGTTCTGACACTAGGAAACCTGCTAATAATTTTGCTTATCAGTTGACTGTTGGTGCTTCTGCTAATGTGGCTGATGGTGTGAATGTTGAGCTTGCCTATAGTTGGAGAGATTATGGAGAAACAAATTCTAAAAATAAAGATAAGAAGGAGACTGAAAAATTACCTAAAACCGCTTACAGAGGTCACAATTTAATGGCTGGCTTAAGATTTGATATTTAATAATAATTTACCAAGTACACAAGTTTAAGTAAGTATAATACTCCTTAAAGGTTGATGTCATCCCCGCGTAAGCGGGGATCTAAAATATCTAACAACACATTATCCATGCTATTTTTTTAGATTCCCGCCTACGCGGGAATGACACCGAGGGTACTTAAGTTAAAAAAACTTGCACACTTAGTAATAATTTATAGATTTATTATTTTTGTTCTACAAAAGAAGAGGGCTTTTAGTAACCCTCTTCTTTTTTTATTTGTAGGGTTATCTTAAAAAATAAGCTAGCTGATTAGTTTAATTTATAGTAAACTGTAAATTAACCTCAAGTATCGCTGCAAGACATCGGTTTAATAGCCTAGGGTGTCATCCCTGCGAAAGTAGCGGGATCTAGAAATAAATAGTCTCCCATGCTATTTTTTTAGACCCTACTACTTTCGCAGGGGTGACATCCGAAGGGGCAGGGACATCGTTTTTGGCTTTGTAAGTACCATTACTTACGTTGGCGTTTTTTGTCCACTTTTTCTGTACTCGTTTGTGCTATAACCTTATTTACAAACAGATAGCAAGGTAAAAACAAGAGTGCTAACCCTAAGTTAAACGTTGCTATCTTTAAGAATCCTTCTTTATATATATCTAAGGACTCTAAACAATCTACTTCTCCATTTATGGAAGGGATTGACATGAACTTCGATATTAAAATTCCTGCTAAATTAGAAAATGCTGCAAATAACATTATTATACCCATTACCAAACCTTTTAAGTGTTTAGGTGCAAGTAAAGTTGCTTGTTCTTGTATTAATGGCCCTATACATAGTTCTCCAAGTCCTATAAATGCTATACCACCTACTAAATATAGGAATCCTATCTTTCCTTCTATATTTGCATTTAAACATCCTATATATAATATAAAAAAGCATATAGCCATGGTAGAAATACCAAAAGCAAATATAGGAGTGGTATATTTTTTATCAAATTTCATATATGTCCCTAATAGAGAACCAAATATTATAATTGAAAGAGGGTTTATTGCCTGAAAAGCAGCAGGTGGAATTGTTAAACCCAATATTTCATTTACAACATTTCTTTGAGTAAATAAGTTGACTAGTGAACCAAGTTGCATTTCTAATGCAAAAAAACACATAAAAAATGTCATTAGTATTAATAATACTGTTAATCTTTTTCTTTGTAGTGGCGATGATTTTACTATTATGTAAATAAATACACCTAAAATTAGAATACCGCACAAAGCAAGTATATTAGCAAAAAACTCACTTGATATAAGCATTCTAGCAACTACAAGAGAAAAAAGAAGGCTAGCTATCATTAATATAGTAAAAATATTTAACCCTAGTATTTTCTTATTCATCAGTTTTGGTCGTGGGGAAATACCATTATCTCCTAACAAATATTGAAATTTGATAAAAATAGTAAGTCCTAAGATCATACCACCCCCAGCTATACCAAAACCATAGTGCCAACCATATAAATAAGCTATATAACTACATAATATGGATGCCATGAATGATCCTAGATTTACACCTACATAAAATAAAGTAAATCCTCTACTTCGTTCTGGGTCGTCTTCCTTGTAACATGAACCTAACAAATTAGTTATATTCCCTTTAAACATACCAGTACCTACAGCAATTAACGCAAGACCTATATATATTAGCTCAGACTCCAATTCAACTAAAGTTAAGGACAGGTGACCAATAGTGATAATGATACCGCCAAGTAGTACCATATTACGAAATCCTGTTAATTTGTCAGCAAGGAAGCCTCCAAGCACAGGACCTGCATAACCAACCGCTGCAAATAATGAATAGATGGCATAAGCTTTTGCATCTTCATAGCCCAAACGGGAAGTCAAGAAAAGCACTAAAAGAGATCTCATCCCATAGTAACTAAATCGCTCCCACATTTCAACAAAAAATAGCATTGTTAAAAATTTGGGAAACCTCGTTGAATTTGGTACATTTAAAATTGCACTCATAAAACACCTAAATATAATGTTAAAATTTGAATGTTATAGTTAAGCCCATAGGATTAGGTGACAAAGAACATAACAATTGTAAATTGTCATTCCCGCGTAGGCGGGAATCTAGATACCTGCTTTCGCAGGTATGACACAAAATTTGTATCACCTAATTCAATAGGTTTGACTATATATGGAAGTAGGTCATTCTAAGGCTAAGCCAAAGAACTTACTAAAACTTAATAAGATTCTTTAGCACGCACGTCAAAAGACAGCACTTTTCAATAACATTTTTTAAAATTTCACATAAATTAAGCGAGAAAACAAAAAATCGCGGTTAAATTATGTGTTGTTAAATTAAGAATTAAAGCGTTTTGGAAAAACAGAAATAAGGTGATTAGCACCAAAACATGTAAAAATGATGGGGATATGCGGCAAAAGGAAAGAAGATAGAATTTGCATTAGTATTTTTAACGCTTATTGATAATAGGGGGTTTTTTAAATCATCTGATTCTTTTAACATAAAAATAACCTATAATAGATAGAAAATGTTATGCCATATATTGAGGGTATGACATATTATAAGTATAATATGGTAGGAAAAAGAGTCAAGTAATTTAAATATAAAGAATTTAAAATACGGTAGCACTTTACAAGCTTCTATAGTAGAATGAGCGAATCTAACTTTGTATAAAAAGGCTATTAGTATGTTAAAAAACTATTCGTGTTTAAAGGGAATCGTATCAAAGGATTTAGAAGATCATATAAAACACACAATGACTCACCATAATCTTATAGTACAAGCTAATGGATTAGACTATCAAGTAAATATAGACACTCAGTCCGATTCGATACCTAATGTTAAGGTGTACTATACCGATCAGTTTAGTAATGAACTATTAACTAATTTAAATAAACTAGGAAATGAAGGATTGTTTAGTTTGGATAAGTTACCTCGCACTTCTAGGCTTGATTATCTTCGTAGTGGAATTTTAAAAGTAGCTGATTTAAAGAATATGCTACCAAAATCATGGCAAGAAATATCAGCTTTGTTAGACCAATATCTTATATGTGGTGCAAAAGTGTGTATTTTAGGTGAATCGTATTATAATAGTGAAACAATGCAAGAGATGCCTTATGGCTTACATCTAAGACAAACATATAATCATCTACCTCCTAGAGGTATACATGATATACATATGAACCAAGGTACTTCTTTAATGATGCCGCAAAGTGAAAGTAATGGTATTTATCAAGATGGAGCTATATTTGTAGAAACACCTGATAATACAAACAAAGCTTTCTTCTTTAGATTCACGGAGCAATCTTTGGTTACTGATGATACCGGTAACCCTCTTGATGAACAAGGTAAGTCAAAAGCTTGGGCAGATGAATAGACTTCTTGCAGAAGCTTAATATAGAAGGTAGGAAAAGGAAAAGATTTTTATGAAAAATTATAGAATTGAAACTGATTCATTTGGAGAAATCAAAGTAGATGATCATTTTTACTGGGGTGCGGGAACTCAAAGGTCTCTTGAAAATTTTAAGATAGGTAATCAAAAAATGCCTATCCAATTGATTAAGGCATTGGCAATTTTAAAAAAATGTGCAGCAAAGGTCAATAGGGAATTAGGTGATCTTAAGCCTGAAATAGCAGAATCAATAGATCAAGCTACCACTAGAATATTAGATGGGGAATTTGATGATCAATTTCCTTTAGTAGTATGGCAGACCGGGTCTGGTACACAGACTAATATGAATATAAATGAAGTAATCGCCTCTATTGGTAATGAACAGCTAGTAGGTAAAAAAGGTGGTAAATCACCAATTCACCCCAATGATCATGTGAATATGGCTCAATCATCCAATGATTCCTTCCCAACTGCTATGCATATAGCAACCGTACTTGCGAGTAAACAACAATTAATTCCAGCCTTAACAAGTCTGCATTCAGCGTTAAATACCAAAGCTCAAGTTTGGAATAAAATAGTTAAGATAGGGCGTACTCATCTACAGGATGCTACACCAATAACTCTTGGACAAGAATTTTCTGGATATGTAACGCAAGTGGCATATGCTATAGAACGGGTTGAAGAATCACTAAAAAGAGTATATTTCTTGGCACAAGGTGGTACTGCAGTAGGTACTGGTATTAATTGCCGTAAAGAATTTGCTGTAAAATTTTCTGATAAAGTGACCTCATATACTAACTATCCGTTCAAAAGTGCTGCTAATAAATTTGAAGCACTAGCTACTCATGACGCATTAGTAGAATTCTCTAGTACCCTAAACACTATAGCGGTAAGTTTAATGAAAATTGCCAATGATATTAGACTGCTCGGGTCAGGGCCAAGATGTGGTTTTGGTGAATTACACCTACCAGAAAATGAACCTGGTTCATCAATTATGCCAGGTAAGGTCAACCCAACACAAATTGAAGCCGTAACTATGGTTTGTGTTCAGGTCATGGGAAATAATCTTGCAGTAACTGTAGCCGGATCAAACGGTTGTCTCGAGCTGAATACCTTTAAGCCTGTTATAATATATAATATTTTGCAGTCAATAGACTTAATTTCTTCTAGCATCAATAGTTTTGTTACGCACTGTATTGATGGGCTAGTACCAAATATAGAACGTATTAATAAACTCAGAGAACAATCGCTAATGTTAATAACAGCATTAAATCCACATATAGGCTATGATAATGCAGCAAAGATTGCAAAAAAAGCCTATCAAGATGGCATAACTTTAAGAGAAGCAGCTATAAAATTAAATTTTTTATCAGGTGAAGAGTTTGATAGCTTAGTGGTACTCGAAAATATGGTATAATTAGGGTGATGCCCATAAGTATATTTTATGGTAGAAATTTTTGGATTCTTTACTATACTAACAACAATTTAATTTAACAGGTAGAATATTATTATGGCTTTACATTTCAAAGCACCAGAGAATATAGTTCTTAAACCAGTTATTACAGTATTTGGTGTTGGGGGAGCTGGTGGTAATGCGGTAAATAATATGGTACTTGCAAAATTACAAGGAGCAAATTTTGTTGTTGCTAATACTGATGCACAATCACTGGAACATTCTTTATGTGATAATAAAATACAGTTAGGAATTGCTATTACTAAGGGTCTTGGAGCTGGTGCATCTCCAGAAATCGGTGCTTTAGCCGCTGAAGAATCAGCTGACGAGATTAAGGGATACTTAGAGGGTAGCAATATGGTGTTTATCACTGCCGGAATGGGTGGAGGCACTGGTACAGGTGCTTCTCCGGTTGTTGCAAAGATAGCCAAGGAACTAGGAATTCTTACTGTCGGAGTGGTAACTAAGCCTTTTCATTTTGAAGGAAAGCATAGGATTAGAACTGCCGAGCAAGGTTTACTAGATTTACAGAAATTTGTTGATACTTTGATAGTAATACCGAATCAAAATTTATTTCGTATAGCAAATGAGAGTACTACATTTGCAGATGCCTTTAAAATGGCAGATGATGTATTACATGCTGGAGTTAGAGGGGTTACTGATTTGATGATCATGCCAGGGCTTATCAATCTAGATTTTGCCGACATTAGAACGGTGATGAGCGAAATGGGTAAAGCTATGATGGGTACAGGGGAATCCTCTGGCGAGGATAGGGCAGTTAAAGCTGCTGAAGCAGCTATCTCTAATCCATTATTAGATCATAACTCAATGCGTGGTGCTAGGGGGGTTTTAATTAACATTACTGGTGGTACGGATATGACATTATTTGAAGTTGATAGTGCTGCTAATAGAATTAGAGAAGAAGTGGGTGATAGTGATGCTAATATTATTTTCGGTTCTACGTTTAATCCAGAATTAAATGGTGTTATTAGAGTATCGGTAGTTGCTACTGGTATTGATGCTGATCACTCAATAAGTAGCAAATCCCAACCTATTGAATTAATAGCAAGTACTACTACAAGTTCTGAACAGATGAATAGTCAGTCCAATTCGATAGAAACAACAATATTAGAAGAAATTCCAGATTTTGCTCAATATACTGGTGAAAAGCCTAGTTTAGTGGATTCTGAAACACAACCTTTAAATTTCAGTGTTCAAGCAACATCAATTGATATGCTAAATCAGCAAACTATAAGCAGTAATGATGCAAAATCATCTTTACTAAGTAGAATGTGGAATTCACTCAGATCTAATACTACTCAAACTCAGGAGCAAATAAAAAAGCCCACACCACCTATTCTTCAGAAGAATGATGGAGAAGTTGATATCCATGATATTCCAACCTTTCTAAGGAAACCAAAATAATTTGTTTTTTTATGAGAGATTTTTTAGGGTAGGCTTTTAAATTACCCTACAATTTTCAGGGTAATTTAAAAGTCGGGTTGTAAGCCTAATAGATAAGGGAAAAAGTGCTTAATATGTACTTGATGTCATCCCAGCGAAAGCTGGGATCTAAAAAAAATAGCCTGAAAGACTATTAAGTAATATATATCCCTGCCTTCGCAGGGATGACATCGGTAGTGGTTAAACTTACATCTATAACAACTAATGACTGTGACTTTTAAATTACCCTACAATTTTCAACAAATATATTTTACTAAAAATATTTATTGTCTATTATCATCAGATTATCCTATAAGTATAGTGTACAAAATGACTAAACTAGATTTTAGACATATTTCATCTGTAATAGATGATTATGATGTTTTTTTATTTGATCTTTGGGGAGTGGTAGTAGAAGGTAACCAAATTTATCCCGGAGTAGTTGATAATATTAACAAGATGCTTAAACAGCAAAAGAAAGTTTTTTTTGTTACTAATGCCCCACGCAACACATTTTTCTTATTGACCAAAATTAACAGCTGGGGCATTAACGCAACGAAAGAAATGATTATTAGTTCTGGTGAAGTAGCAATTGATATGATACTAGAAAGTGATAAAAGATTTGGTATAAAAAATCCTATAGTTTATCATCTTGGTCAAGAAGGTAACGATCTTATGGACGGATTACAGACACCTACTACCACAAACATAAATGAAGCTAATATTTTGCTGTTAACGCTTTATCGTGATGAAGGAAAAAATTTAAATTTAGATGAGTTTGACGATTTATTAAAAACTGCAGTTAAAAGAAACATGGTTAGCATATGTGCGAACCCAGATCTTGGAATTAGGCAACAAGGAATACAGAGATATTGTGCTGGATACTTTGCTGCAAAAATAAAACAATTTGGTGGTGAAGTAATTTTTACCGGCAAACCCTATATAGAAATATATCATAAAGTATTAAACCAATTACCAAATATTGCATTGAAACGTATTCTTATGATAGGCGATACTTTCTATACTGATATTTTAGGGGCGAATAAAGTAGGAATTAATTCAGCTTTAGTATTAACAGGTAATGCTACAAAGTTTCATAACCAGTATCATACTATTGAAGAAAAAATGCACCATTTGAAAATTGCAGCAACTGAGCAGGAAGTAATGCCAAATTTTGTTATTCAATTGACTGCAGATTAACAAGGATACTTGAATGATTTGAAGAATTGTTTTCAACTCTTGTATTCATGTACCTCATGTACTATGCACTCGCTTACCCTTTATTTTTAATCTAATTCGGAGGATTAATGTAATTTAAAAGTCAGCTTGTAAGCCTAATAGATAAGGGGAAAAGTGCTTAATATGTATTCGATGTCATTCCTAGCTAAAAGCGGGAATCCAAAAAATAACCTACAAAGGCTATTAGATATTATGGATTCCCGCCGTTGCTGAGAATGACATACTAGTGATCTACGCGGGCAAAGCCTTCGCATGGATGACATAGGTAGTAGTTAAACTTACATCTATAACAACTAATGACTGTGACTTTTAAATTACCCTGCGGAAGATCATGCGAGTATATATTGATATTAGTAGAATAATTTGTTATATACACTATTTGGATTAACCAAAATTATTTAGGCTACAGGAATAATTTTATTAAAAACTTATTATTAATTGCGGTCGTGGCGAAATTGGTAGACGCACAGCTTTGAGGGGGCTGTTCTTAACAGAGTGGAAGTTCAAGTCTTCTCGACCGCACCAGTTTTCTATATACTCTCAACTTAGTTGTCTTATAAAACCTAACATGTTAGAATACAAGTGACTCATCCTTCTTGGCTACTGAGGGTACTTTTAGAAAATTCAGTATATACTCTTCTGCTTTGAAGAATTGTTTTTTGAAAATATCAGGGACTCGCGTACTCATGTACTAAATGTACACTCCGCTTACTCACCCCTCATTTTCAAATCCAATTCGTAGGATCATTCGAGTATACTCAAATGAGGAGTTATGCAAAATCAATCAAAAAATATGTTGTCGGTTCATCAAAACCAATTTGACGAAACATTTGAGCAAATTAATAATCTTCTGAATAATGATGAATTTGGCAAAGCAATAGAGATTATGAGTAATCTCCACTATGCAGATCTTGCAGATGTTTTAGATAATATAAATCAGAAAACATATAAAATAATTCTTCCCTTATTACAGGATACACTAAAGCCTGAAACTTTAGTGCAACTTAGTGTGAACAGTAAACCACTTATAATGCAAATTTTAGGTATACAGAAAAGTGTACACCTAATTAATCAACTTGCTATAGAAGATGCTGTTGAAGTTATCGAGGATCTTGATGATCTAACAAAAGAAATGATCTTAGATAATCTCAAAGCAGAAAAAAGACAGCAAATTATAGAAGGCTGTACTTACCCAGAAGACACTGTTGGTAGGGTAATCGAAAGAAATTTTGTGTCATTTCAAGAAGATTGGACAGTAGCCACGGCTATAGATTTTATTAGACACAAACATATAGCACAAGATTTTCATGCTGCTATTGTACTTGACAGTAAATACCGACCTATAGGTAGTATACTTCTAAGCACTTTACTTAAGCATAAAGGGGATAAGTTAGTAAAAGATCTTATGAATCCTGAATTTAAAATTACCGATGTATTTACTAATTTAAGTGAGTTAAGTTTTATTTTTAAACAATATGCTCTAACAATTGTACCAGTGGTGAATAAAAGTGGCAAGTTAATAGGTACTGTTTCAATAGATAGTATGCTTTACATCATTGAACAACAAACAGAAAAAGATATAATGTCACTCGGTGGCGTTTATACTCAAGATACATTTTACAATCTATTTTATACTGTGAGACATAGATTCCCTTGGTTATTTGTCAATTTAATTACTGCTTGTATGACATCGATAATTATTAACCAGTTTAGTATTACAATCTCAAAACTTATAACACTGGCAGCTATTATGCCTATTGTTGCTTCTATGGGAGGGAATGCCGGTACACAAGCCATGACAGTGACAGTCAGAGCACTTGCCAACAAAGATATTCACCATAATAACGTGCTGAGAGTGATTCTTAAAGAAATAGCTGTATGCGGATTTAACGGCTCTATATTGGCCTTAGTTGGGGCACTATTAAGCTTAGCAATGCTTTCTGATCCAAATCTTAGCTTGATTTTCTCCATAGCCGTTATCCTAACTTTTCTAATTGCTGGTCTTTTTGGCTCAGTAATACCAATTACGCTACATTATTTAAATATTGATCCCGCCACTGGCTCAGGTGTATTCTTAACCACCATAACTGATTCATTTGCATTTTTTACCTTTCTTACTTTAGCTTATACCTTTTTGGTGTAAACTTGCCTTGTGATTATTTAGATTCTTATATAAAATTCATATATATACTGCTCGTAAATAAAGAGTTGATAGACGAAGATCAAAATTATGAAGTGCTAGGAGTCGAAGGGTCGAGGAGCGGAGCGTACATTTAGTACGTGAGCACCGAAGATCCACAACTGTCGAAAGTTAGAAGAGGAAGGGGTTTTAGAAGTCATAATGACAGTTTAAAAGTTGTGGGCTTATAACCGCTGTCATTGCGAGAAGGCGTAAGCCGACGAAGCAATCCACTTATGGTTACTTTTTTGGATTGCTTCGTCGACCTAAGGTCTTCCTCGCAATGACGTTACCCTATTTAAAACCCCTTCCTCTTCTAACTTTCGACAGTTATGACCGAAGATCCCTGAAGACGACAACGCAATTCTTGATTTTCATCGAGTATATGATGATGCTTGACAGCCAGTAACAACAAATGGAGATCTGTGTTAATAATATCAAAAAGAAACGTAAAGTGAAAATATTTTATAATATAGATAACTTTAATAGCTAATAATTATTGATTTACAACATCTATATCTATATTTTTACTTGATAGTCAAGCTATCATTAGCTGAATTAAATATAAACTAACTCACTTAAAGGAAAAATTTATGCACAAAGGTGAATTCATTGATTATATAGCAAACCAACAAAATTGTACTAAAGTTGAAGCTGAAAAGATTATAAATACATTTACCAATGCAGTCACTTCTATTCTTGCTGAAGGTAAAGACGTAATACTGATTGGCTTTGGTAAGTTTTACTCTAGTAAAGTAGCAGCTAGAGCTGGCAAAAATCCTAGAACTGGTCAGCCTCTTAAAATTGAAGCTTACGTTCAACCTAAGTTTTCTGCTGGTGAAAAACTAAAATCTGCCTGCAATGGACGTAAAGACTCAAAACCAAAAACTGCAAAGTAAGAATAGAAACAATAAGGATTAATGCTATAGCTAACCCAAGAAGGTTTTAGCTATACTCTTCTGCTTTGAAGAATTGTTTTTTGAAAATATCATGGATTCGCATGCGTAACTATACTATATGTACGCCTAGCATGCTCACCATTCATTTTCAAATCCAATTCTTCAAATCATTTGAGTATATATGTTAATCTCTTAGCCAAAAACGATGTCATATATGGACAAAGTCCATGCAATCATCCCTGCATCTTCGGATGTCACCCCTGCGTAGGCAGGGGTCTAAAAAAATAGCATAGAAGGTATGTTATACATTTTTAGACCCCTGCTTTCGCAGGGGTAACATCAGCTTTAATAGAGATGATACTGAACCTAGTATTAACTTGTTATATCGATACTTGAGATTAAGTAAGAGTATACTCTTCTGCTTTGAAGAATTGGTTTCGCAAATACTTGCGGGGATTTCGTGTACTCACGCACTTTATGTACGCCTAGTCCCATAGTACCCTACATTTTTTATATAACCACTATTAAAATGGCTGCTGATAGTCTATTAGCGAGGAGTCGCTGAAAGCGGCGACGCAGCAATCTAGGATACGCGAAGCGTACTAGAAAAAACAGCTTCGCTGTTTACCTAGATCGCCACGGCATCTAAAGATGCCTCGCGATGACGATTATAGAAAAATGTAGGGTACTATGGTCTAGTCCGCTCACCCCTTGTTTATTGTCCCCATTCTCCAAATCATTTGAGTATACTCTTTTTGAGGTAACCATGATCAAAATGAAATATCGCTTTAATTTGTTGCTCATACTTATTAGATGTTATCAATTCTTTATTTCCCCCCTACTTGGTGATAATTGCCGTTTTGATCCATCATGTTCAGAATATGCTAGGTCAGCAATAATAATGCATGGTAATATTAAAGGATTATGGTTATTTATTAAGAGAATAATTAGGTGTAATCCTTTCTGTCAAGGAGGATATGATCCTGTGCCTAATACTACCCAACCTGAAAATTAATTGAAAGAGTATAGAGCTACTCATAAAAACAAAATCTTCACATCTTCAGGAAGCCTGATTCCTCAAATCATTTTTGCTCAGTCTTGATCAAATGTAGTAATTTTTCTTTTGCCTCTGCTTTAGCACGTAGGCTTGCATAAGTGTCTTGCTTACTGTCATCTGTAATATGGTTCACAAATACAATAGTCCTATTATCTCTTTGAATCCAACCAACAAACCACCCTTGCTGGAGGTCTAGCTTCTTCGTTCTATTTTTATTAAGCTGAGAACCGTTGCCTGTTTTCCCATAAAGTTTCCAGCCGTTTGGTAGTTCCTCCACAAAGAGTATATTTTTTGTCATTTCATGAGATTTAAGACTTATTGGTAATTTGTTATCAATAAGATTCTGTAAAAACACGCTTTGCTCTTCAGGTGAAATTTCCAACGAACTGGATATCCATGAACTCGTTAATTCATTGTTTTTATCTTTATCGCCTGAAACATTTTGATTCCCATAGTTAAATTTTACAACATAGTCTTTGAATTTACTCATTCCAAGCTTTTGCGTCAGAACTTGAGAATACCAAACACAACTATTTTGCATCCATGTTGTTGGATTGTGGGGCTGTTTCCACCTCTCAAGCCAATCTATATAACCTTCTTTAAATGGTAACTCAGGATGAGTCTCATCAACTAGCAACCCTTCTTCATATCCCATCAGACTAATGGCAATTTTGAACGTTGAGCAAGGTGCATAGCGTGATGCACAATCACCTTCTTGTTTGATAATTTTATCATTTTCTTTAGCCAAAAAGCATTTGGTATCTGCCAGTGAAGATGTGTTAAACAATAACCCAATACTTAAACATAAAATAAGTTTTTTCATTATACCTCCTAAAAATTTAGATTTGTTTCTTCTTTTATTAAGCCAATAAGCCTTATCGGAAATTCTGTTGCCCCTCTTACCTTAATTGGCAGAGCTAAGATACAGCTTCCTATTACTATTATAGGTAGACTTGCCAAATTAGCAACATTTTCAACAATATATTTGCCATTGCCCAAAAACAATTTATGAACGGGGAATCCATCTGCTGGTCTGTCTGGTGACAAAGTGTCAATACCAAGTCCGCACACACCTCGTTTTGTCAGTATCTCAGCGGCTTCAACTGATATAGAAGGAAAAACGTGATTATTGCGATACTTTTCCGGATCACCCCAAAACTTTTCCCATCCTGTTTTGATCATCACAAAACTTCCCTCATTGATAACTCCATATTGTCCTTCAAAACGCTCAATGTCCGTTAGGCTTAGACTATAACGCTCGTGGCAAGAGTTTGACACGTCAATCATAACACAAGGAGCAATCAGCTGCGATAATGGTATTTGGTCAATGGTAGTACTACCTGGAATACAGTGTGCTGGTGCATCCATATGTGTACCAATTCCGGCATGCATTTTGAACTGCTGCACGCGAAATTCTTCATTCTGTAGGCAGTCAGAATAATCCAATTTAACCTCAATATTAAACCCTCAACCTCCACTCCATGAAGGAGTTTGCTCATCAAGAGTGTGTGTGAGATCAATAATTTTGTATGGAAAAATCATGACCATCCCTCCTTCAAACTTACCAAAAAGAATCAGTTCGCAATATTCCTATTATAAAGAAAGTAATATAAACAACTATACATAAAACTATATATAAAGTGTAATTAAATACGTAACCTGTCTGCGATTTACTCACTAGAAAACCAAAGTAATTTACCGTTTTGGCAAAGCTATTTGGACCAAATCTATCTATCACTCTTTGATCCATCAAATTGCATAACTTACTTAAGTTAGTTACTAATCTTACTATCACAAAGTCATAAACCTCATCAAAATAATATTTATGTACCAACAGCTTTTCTATAAATCCTATTTTTATTTTTTCTTTGATGCTTCTATAAAAATAAATCCCCAAAACAATACCTATTAGTCCCAAAACCATTGGTAATAATTTTATATAAAGAGGAGGATGAATTGCTAGTATTTGGTAAATATGAATATTAAATATACTATCAAGGAAATAACCATTTGGTTTGTCAAAAGACAATATATAATAACCTATCATCCCTGCAAAAAAACTACCTGCCACTAAAAGACTAAGTGGCCCATTCATGATATTGGGTGATTCATGGACATGATTGATGTCAATAGTTAATCTAGTTTTTCCATGAAATACTAATAAGATAATTTTCATAGAATAAATGGCAGTCAGAACTGCAGCAAGAATTCCAAGAATAAACACGATAGTACCGATACCACCGCTACTATATGCTAGCTCTAAAATAGCATCTTTTGAATAAAATCCTGCTAAAGGATAAATACCTATGAGAGCCAGTGATCCAATTAAAAAATTACAATAAGTAATAGGCATCTTATCTTTCAAACCACCAATCTTAAAAATATTTTGCTCGTGACAAGCGTGAATTACACTACCAGCTGATAAAAATAATAAAGCTTTAAAAAATGCATGGGTGACTAAATGAAAAATACCAGCATTATAAGCTGATACACCACAAGCAAGAAACATATAACCAAGTTGGCTACAAGTAGAATAGGCAATAATTTTTTTTATATCATCTTGAACTATGGCAATACTTGCGGCAAATATACATGTAATAGCACCAATAATGGCAATAAAGTGCAATACCCCTATACTATATTCAAATAAATAAGAACATCTAGCTACTAAAAAGACCCCGGCTGTTACCATAGTTGCAGCGTGAATAAGTGCTGAAACTGGAGTTGGACCTTCCATAGCATCTGGTAGCCATATATGCAAGCCAATTTGAGCCGACTTGCCCATGCATCCCAAGAATAATAGCAAACATACCAAGTCAATTACTGTTGCTTTAAAACCCAATATACTCAATTGTATCTTAGATAATGACTCCGCTTTATCAAATACACTAGCAAAATCAACTACACCAAAATAAACAATAATGGTAATAATCCCAAGTATAAAAGCAAAATCTCCTACCCTATTGACTATAAAGGCTTTAATTGCTGCTTTATTCGCCGCTTCTTTCTGATACCAAAAACCAATTAACAAATATGAACATAGACCAACACCTTCCCAACCAAAAAATAATTGTAAAAAATTATCTGCTGATACCAAAGCTAGCATAAAGAAAGTGAATAATGATAGAAATGCTAGAAATTTAGGTAATCCATCATCATCTGCCATATAGCCAAGAGAATAAATATGTACAACAGCTGAAATCCAAGTAACCACTATAAACATAATAGCAGTTAGCTGATCGACGTAAATCGCCCAACTTACTTTCATGTTACCAACTTCTAGCCATTTTGCTAAAATTATATGAATAATGGCTTTGTTTATGCCCACATTGTAAAATATAAACATAGATAATAATGCCGATAAACTTATAGCAATAGTAGAAATAAAAGCTGCTTGTTTTTTGCTAAAACACTGACAAAACAGACCATTGATGATACCAGAGATTAAAGGTAACATTACTGTAAGTGTTGCTGCCGAAGCTATCATATCAATTAGCCCTTCATCTGATTTATATCACCCACTTCTATTGAGCCTTTATTTCTAAAATAAACTAGTAATATTGCAAGCCCTATTGTGGTCTCGGCAGCTGCTATTGTTAAAATTATTATACTAAAAATTTGCCCAGATATCTCATGTGCATAAGTAGAGAATGCCACAAAATTGATGTTTACAGCCAGCAGCATCAATTCAATCGACATAAGAATTGTTATGACATTCTTACGATGCATAAACAAACCAACCATCCCTATACTAAAAATGAGGGCCGACAAAGTTAAATAATGTTCCAAAGTAATAGTACTAATCATATTTGAGTCCTTCTATTCCCTCATTTAAATGTGGTTTAACCATTAATATGGAATTATCTTTATTTTTAGCATGCTGCTTAGCAATATCCTGTCTTTTAACTCCGCTGCGATGCCGAATAGTTAAGGTAATACAAGATATCATTGCCACAAACAGGATAATACCCGAAACTTGAAAAGGTAAAATATAATCGGTATATAGTACTTTCCCAATAGCATGAGTATTAGTGACATCTGATTTTATCTCAAATTGGCTATTATCTAAAATTATATTTTTAGTACCTAACCAAATTATCAGGACAAGATCAGCAAACATAATAAGTGCAACAGCAATACTTATAAATAAGTTTCTTTTAAATTGCACAATAACATCGGTAAAACGGATATTCAACATCATTATAACAAACAAAAATAATACTGCTACTGCCCCAACATATATAACAATCAATATCATTGCTAAAAATTCTGCTCCTAGCAAAATCATTAGCCCCGAACCGTTACAGAAAGTAAAGATCAACCATAAGACAGAATAAACAGGGTTTTTACTAATGACTACCAAACAACTACTTATAACCATTAACCCCGCAAATAAATAAAAAAATATCTCCATAATTATCTATATTTATAATCATCATGTAGCTTAATTGCTAATTCTTGTTCCCACATATCACCATTTTTCAGCAATTTTTCTTTGTCATAAAGCAATTCTTCATGGGTAATAGTAGCAAATTCAAAATTAGGACCTTCCACTATAGCATCAACTGGACAAGCCTCCTGACATAAACCACAATAAATGCATTTAGTCATATCAATATCGTACCTAGTGGTACGCCTACTACCATCTTCTCTTTCTTCTGCTTCAATAATAATAGCTTGAGCCGGACAAATTGCTTCACAAAGCTTACAAGCAATACAACGTTCCTCACCATTGGCGTAACGCCTTAATGCATGTTCACCTTTAAATCTTGGGCTTATCCTTCCCTTCTCATAGGGATAATTTATAGTTACTTTAGGTTTGAAGAAATACTTCAAAGTTAGACTAAGCCCTGAGATTATTTCAAATAAAAAAAGAGACTTCAAGTAACTAATTATTTTCATTTTATTATACACCAAAAATTTGTAGCACTAAGCATGTTTACAATTTATTTTTTCTTCCTAGAGAAGGTTTTAGGTATACTAATACTTATAAAGTTCTATCTTTTAATAAATCAGCTATTGCCTGATAAGATTTCAGAGCTTTTTCTGGATCACTGGCAATCATTTCTGCTCCAAGTTTCTCATTATTATTCATATTCCATAAACGACAATTATCAGGGCTAATTTCATCAGCCAACATTACCATAAATTCCTCACCATTAAACACTCTGCCAAATTCTAGTTTGCATTCAACAAGCCTTATACCAATACCTGTAAATAATCCACTTAAAAAATCGTATGTTCTTATGGCTTTATGTTTTACTTCATCAATTTCTTGTTTACTTAACCAACCGAAATTTAGTATTTGGTGTTCATTAATTATAGGATGCTTTAACTCACTATTTCTAACTCTAAAATCGATAATTGGATGATCAAATACGTATCCTTCTTCCATAGAGAATTCTTTTACAAACCTACCGCAAGCTACTGTAGAAACCAATATTTGAACGGGGAAAATATCTACAGATTGTATTAATTGCTCACGCATATTAATTTTTTCAATTAGGTGGTTATCTATTCCTACCATATCAAGTTTGCTCATTATGAAGGACGAAATATTATTATTCAGCACCCCTTTACCCGAAATATCAAAAATCTCTCCGTTCTCTAAAGTAATTTTGTCAGTAAAGGCCATAATAAAAGCAAAATCTTCTTGTGACTGATAAAGAGCTTTACTTGATCCTTGATATAACTTTTGTTTCATTTGAAAAATAATATACTTCTCCTACTTCAAGAGTTGTTTTCACAACTCTTGAAGTAGGAAATTATTTAATAATGAGTGCAAAAGGTTCTATAGTAGTGGCTTTCACCTTTTGCACAAATTTAATATTTATTATATCAGAAGAATAGATTAAATAAATATTTAATGCTAATCCAGCTAGCAGCGATTGCTATAAAAGCTATAATAAGTCCAACTATAGAGGTAATAAATCCAAGAACTATAGTTAATCCATCTCGGTTTAAAAGACCTAATGCCATTATTGTAATGCCCAGTGCAGGTATGGCGTTAGTTAGAGGTAAAGGTATTGATATGGCAATAGAGCAAATCAGCGATATTAAACCAATAAATTGTTCACAATATATAGAGGCTGCGAAACTAAATCTTGGTCGTATATATTTTTCCACAAATTTAATTTTTGGTACAATTTTGTCACTTATATTAATAAGTATACCATTGCTAATTTGATAGTTATTAATTTTGGATGGTAAAGAAACTTGTCTAAAGCCAAGCAACATCTGCATAGATAGAATCATCAAAGGAATCCCTACTATAGTAGTAAAACCTGGAGGATACGGCAGCGGAATTGCAACTGGTATTGCAAAAAAAAGTATCATTAATAGAAGACCATTTTCATGAAAATCAACTAATAACTCACTAATTCTAGTCTTTTCTTTTTTTTCTTTTTGTCCTAATTTATAAAAAATACTAGATACTTTAGTTCTATCTAGTTGTTTATCTTTTGATGCAATGTTAAACATTTTTACTTAATTTTCTTGTAAATTATACTATATTTTAGATTATTAGAAAATAATTAATAATCAAAGAAATTAATTCAATCAATAATTCTCTTACATTCGTTAGGTTATCTCAAAATTACGATTTTATAGTAATTGAGAAATCCACTACGGAATGTAGCACAATTGTAATGGATTTAGCAAAGAATATTTACTTTATTATTGTTAACCTCAGTTCGATATAAGAATTATTAATTCTTATATTGAACTGGCTTTAATTTAAATGCTTTGTTAAAGTTAGCTGAAGATGTTATACAGCAAAAATAATGACTCTATAGATAATTTATGTAAAAAACTAACTATTTCGCCTTACGTATACTCAGGGTAATTTAAAAGTCGGGCTGCAAGGCTAATAGATAAAGGAAAAAGTGCTTAATATGTACTCGATGTCATATATGGACGAGTAAGTAAGTCAATAAGAAAAATGATGCGGGAGTAATAAAAAAATAAGCTGTCATATATTCGGCATCTAGTGCCATAATAGTTTTCGCATTCCACGCAATCCTTGGAGTTATCCACTCATTCTTACGGCTTCTAGAGCCTTGACATAAAATCTCGGACTTGTTTTTGGAATGCCCATTTATTATCTCCAATCACTTTCGCTTATATCGTACCTCTTAAATCCTATTTACTTACTTCTTCTTTTATATAGATAAAATACAGATAAATCTATATACACCACCAACTATCAAGCATATGCACATTTTCTTGTAACACATACATACGCTATTCTAGCTAATTTGTTTGCTATTGCCACAGCAGCCTTATTAAAGCTCATCCTTCCCAACAATTTTTTTGCCCATAGCACTAAATGATCAGTGGGGTCCTTTTGTATTTTTGCTCTGATTGCAATAGACCTTGCTCCTTGTATCAGCATAGTTCTAACATATCTATCTCCTTTCTTAGTGATAGATCCAAGACTTGTTTTACCACCTGTGCTATTTTGCTTAGGCACTAATCCCAAACTTGCAGCAAAACTTCGACAATCATCATAATTTTCATAAGCTGCTATGCTTAGTATATTAGCATTAATTTCTCCAATACCTGGTATTGTTTTTAATAAAGTAGCTGTTTCAGATTCTTTATTTATTGCTATTAGCTGTTTATCTATTGCTGATTCTTGTATTAATAACGTAGCAATTTCTTCAGCTATTACCTTCATTTCCTTATACATTCTCTCTGAAATCACACCAGCATTTTTGGCATCTTCTACTATATTTAATGCCTCACGGGCAAATTTAGATTTACTCATTTTTATGTAATAACCAAATTCAAGTAAATCACTCATTAAACCATTACTATATTGTACTCTTTGTCTAATAATATGTTGCCGACGTTTATGTAACCAACTAATCTCTTGTTGTGATATATTTTTTATACGAACCGATTTTAACTCCGGATCTTTTCCTGCTCTTGCTATTGCCAAAGCATCATTTGTATCATTTTTTTGCCGAGTTTTTGCAAAAGCTTTTACATCACATGGTTTAAGTAATTTTACTGTAAAACCTGATTCCATAAACTTATTGCTCCAATAATGACAACTGCCACATGCTTCCATTACCAATAAACTATTCTTGGGAATGTTTGTTAAAATGTAGTCTTCAAATTCTTCTCTGTGTAATTTTTTAGCTAATATTTTTTCACCATCTTTATTTAATGCAACAATATGAAAAATTGTTTTTGCTAAATCAATGCCTAGTATGTTAATATCTTTCATGGTATGGACTCCTTTTTAATTATTAAATAGTATAATTATGTGACCGAATTATATTCGTGATCACGGTAGTAAGTAAAGTTTCTTTTACTTACTCGTCCATACCATCATTCTTAGCAACGGCGGGAATCTAAAAAAAATAAGCCTGAAAGACTATTAAGTAATATAGATCCCGCACCGAAGCAGGGATGACATCGGTAGTGGTTAAATTTGTATCTATAGCAACTAACGATTGTGACTTTTAAATTACCCTGCATATACTGCAGCAAATAAGTTGACCATTTTACAAAAAGAGTAAGACCTATGAATAATAATTTACTTGAATTAGTATCAATTACACAAAGTTTTACAAAAGATGATCATAGTACGCACAAGATACTAGATAATGTTACTCTAAAACTAAAACCTAATGAGATAGTTGCGATACTGGGAAAATCTGGATCTGGAAAATCAACATTACTAAGAATTATCGCAGGTTTTGCAAAACCAGTTAAAGGTAAAGTAATACTAAATAAAAAACCTGCTTTTCGTGATCGTTGCGATATTAGTATGATTTTCCAAACATTTGCACTTTTTCCATGGTTGACTGTTTTTGAGAATGTTGAGCTAGGTTTAAAAAGTTTCAATATTTCTGAATATGAACGTCGCAAGCGTGCATTAGAGGCCATAGATATGATAGGACTTGATGGTTTTGAGTCAGCATACCCAAAAGAATTATCAGGTGGTATGAAGCAACGAGTAGGTTTTGCTAGAGCATTAGTTCTCAGACCAGAAATTTTACTTATGGATGAAGCTTTTTCCGCTCTTGATGTTCTAACGGCTAATACCTTAAAGAATGATTTTCTTGATCTGTGGAGTAGTGGAAAAACTCAAATGCAGTCGGTGGTACTGGTGACTCATTCGATTGAAGAAGCAGTAACTATGGCTGACAAAGTGTTAATACTTTCATCTAATCCTGGGCGTATTGTATCAGAATTAGCAATTACCCTCCCTCGTTCACGTGATGTTCAAAATATGGAATTTCGTACTGTGGTAGATAAAATTTATGCTCTCATGGTATCAGCCTATGAAAAACCACCTTTGCCTATTAGTAATAAACAGAAAGCTATTGTTGGCAACATCGATCAAAAAATTCATTTGTCGGTAACTGAACTGATCGGTAGCATTGAGGCACTTTCTGCATTGCCATATAAAGGTTCTGCAAATTTATCAGAATTATCTAAGATTTTTCACATTAACAATATGGAGGAAATTTTACATATTGTTGGAGCTTTACAAATATTAAATTTTGCTAATGTTACTTCTGAGAGTATAAAATTAAATAAACATGGCAAGCTTTTTTTCACAAGTAGTTTAGAAGATAGAAAAAAAATGCTTGCTCAGCATTTACTTGACAATATTCCTCTTGCATCCTACATCTGTGAAATTTTACATCAACGTTTAGATCATAAAGCACCTCTTTCGCGTTTTAAGACACAGCTTGAGGATACATTATCTAGTGAAGATGCCACTATAACTTTAAAGTCTATAATAGGTTTAGGAAGATATGCAGAAATCTTCTCCTATGATGATAATAAAAAGGTTTTTAGCTTAGATAATCCAACAGCTTGAAAGTCGAATTGTATATATCGTATTATTTAGTAACTATTAATCTTTTTAATACTTTATACTTTGAAGTTACCGACGTCCCACAAATCTAGAGATGTGGGTAATAGGAAGCTACTTTCGCAGGGGTTGTTTTTACTACTAGACTTCTTGCATAATTCGCTTATGCTGAGGAATTTAAAGAAGCCACGGAACGCAGAACCGCAGCAGACGATGATGTGTGTGAGAAGCAGAGTACCGGGAGCACGAATAAATTACCAGCAGAAGTAGAGTGTCGAAAGATATCTATTTTTTAGCTCACTATTGTATCAACCTGATCAACACATGTTTTTTCTTACCTGCAGAGATCTTAATAAGCTGGTTATCCTGCATAAAGGTCAAGTCAATAACCATGTTTTCGTCTTGGATTAATTGATTATTGATTTTTGCTCCAGCCCCTCTAATCAACCGACGCCCTTCGGATTTTGATTTAGCAAGACCTGCTTCATAAAGTAATTCATATGCTGGAATACCTAGAGCTAACCTCCCCTGCTCTACATAAACAGTTGGTAAATTTGTGTCAATTTCTCCTTGTTCAAAAACCTTGCTAGCTGTTTCTAAAGCTGTCATAGCTGCCTCTTCACCATGACAAAGTTTGGTTAAATTAAAGGCTAATTGCTTTTTGGCACTATTAATATCAGAGGCACTAAGTAAGATAAACTCTTGCATGGCATCTTCCCCTAACTCACTATATAATTTTGCGAACTTGACTACATCTTGATCTTCACAATTCCGCCAATATTGATAATAATCGTACGGGCTTAACATATCCTCATTTAGCCACACAGCTCCACCAATAGACTTGCCCATTTTGTTGCCAGAAGCAGTTGTTAGTAAGGGCGTAGTCATACCAAAGACTTCATTACCTGTTAGTTTCCTTGTAAAATCGACGCCCATTACTATATTACCCCACTGGTCGCTACCACCTATTTGTAAAGAACAACCATATAGTTTATTTAAATGATAAAAATCGTAGGCTTGTAGCAACATATAATTAAATTCTAAGAAACTCATATGTTGCTCTCTCTCTAAACGTAATTTTACAGAGTCCATAGATAACATACGATTCACAGAAAAAAAACTACCAAAATTGCGAAGAAAATCTAAGTAATTTAACGATTCTAGCCAATTTGAATTATCAACTAATATTGCATCATTTTCCCCAGTACCAAATTTAATAAATTTTGATAATGATTTTTTTATACCTTCAGCATTTTTGGCAATTTCTTCTTTTGCTAAAGATTTCCTTGCCTCATCTTTACCGGTAGGATCACCAATTTTACTAGTTGCCCCTCCTAGGAGTACTATTGGCTTATGACCATATTGTTGCAATAAACGCAGTATCATAATTTGCATCAGACTACCTACATGTAAAGATTGTGCTGTACAATCAAAACCAATATAAGCAGAGATTTTGCTGTTTTTCATTAGCTCTGTTAGTTTTTCTAAATCAGTACATTGATATAGAAAACCTTTACTATCAAAATTTTTAATAAACATTTTTAAAACTAATTTTTTTAATGAGAGTTCTTGCAGAATTCGCTTATGCACAAGGATTTAAAGAAGTCACAGAACTTCGACCCACAGCGTACTCAAATGTATGTGAGGAGCAGAGTACCGGGAACACGAATAAATTACCAGCAGAAGTAGAATTATGCAAGAACTCTCTTCATAATTGCTGAATTAAAGGTTATAATACTTGACAAAAATAATACTTCAACTAATTTTAGTAGTTACTAGTGTTCACCAAGTATGCAAGTTTAACTCGATAATCAAGTTTTTATTGAGTTATATAATTCATGGCAGTTTAAAAGTCATAAAAAGAAGTCGAGAAGATGTCATTCTCAGCAACGGTGGGAATCTAAAAATACAAAAACACCTTAGACGTAAAGGTTTTTGAGATCCCAGCCGCAGCTCGGATGACATAAACTACCATGAATTGTATGCCTTAGAAAAAACTTGATTATCGAGTTTAAGTAACCTAAGTTCAACACAACAAAGGTAGTGTCATTTTACAATCCCTGCTTTCGTAGGGATCTAAAAATAGGAGTTTAATTTATGTCCTCTTTGCAATATAAACGAGTCCTGTTAAAAGTTTCTGGCGAAGCCTTAATGGGCAACAAACAATTTGGTCATGAATACTCTATAATCCTAGGAATTGCTGAAGATATAAAGGAAGCAATTGATCTTGGGATAGAAGTATGTGTGGTCGTCGGCGGTGGCAATATTTATCGTGGCACTGATGTCTTATTTGGCATGGAAAGAGCTGCTGGTGATTATATTGGCATGCTTGGCACGGTAATAAACGCACTTACTCTACAAAATATTATGGAAAGTTTGGGTGTTCATACTAGAGTCCTTTCTGCAATCCCTATGATGAGCGTTTGTGAGCCTTATATACGTCGTAAAGCAAAAAAACATATAGAAAAAGGTAGAGTAGTAATTTTTGCCGGCGGTACTGGTAATCCATTTTGTACTACTGATAGTGCAGCTGTTTTAAGAGCAATTGAAATGAGCTGTGATTTATTACTAAAAGGCACTAAGGTTAATGGTGTATATGATGCAGATCCGACAAAGAATCTTAATGCAGTGAAGTATTCTACTATAAGCTATACTAATCTTTTAAAAGACAATTTACAAGTTATGGATATTGCTGCTATTGCTGTGGCTAGAGAAAACAACTTGCCAATTAAGGTATTTTCCATTAAAGAGAAAGGTAATTTTGCAAAAGTACTGCAAGGAAAAGGTGAATATACAAAAATTCAAGAAGGTGAGTAAAGTATGGATAAAGCAACTATACGCAAAGAATTACAATCAAAAATGGATAGTTCGATAAGGGTATTAGATCACGAACTTAAAGGACTCAGGACTAGTCGAGCTTCAGTTAACTTACTTGACCCTGTATTGGTTGAAGCCTATGGAGATAAAGTACCATTGTCGCAAGTAGCAAGTCTTTCAACTCCAGATGCACGGACTATTACTGTACAGGTGTGGGATAAATCTATAGTAAAATTTGTAGAAAAAGCTATTGTGGATACAAATTTGGGTCTAAACCCATCATCAGATGGACAGCTAATAAGAATCACAATACCGCTACTTACTGAAGAACGCCGCAAAGAGCTTGTTAAGTTTGCTCACAAATATGGAGAGAATACTAAAATTGCCTTGCGTAATATAAGAAGGGATGGTAATGAAGATTTAAAAAAGTTAGAAAAAAACAGTATCATAACTGAAGATGAACAACATAACCTATCAGAAGAAATCCAAAAATTAACTGATGAGTATAGTAATAAAGTGGACTTGCATGTTAAACAAAAAGAACAAGAAATATTGACTATTTGAAGTCTAAAAAGAAGTGTCATTCCTCAAAGAGATGCCACCTAAATGACTTAGGTATATTTTTTCATAAAATAGCCATAAATTATTAGTGCAAACATATTTCATGCTATAATTACTATAAATATTTAAGGTATATAAATGATTACGAATGAAGAAGTGCAAAAAATAGCAAAACTTGCTAGGTTTAATTTTACCCAAGAAGAGATAAGCAGTTTTGCCTATCAATTAACTGAGATGATGAATATGATCGACATTTTAAACGATGTAGACTGTAGTAACATTGAACCACTTACTTCTGTTTGTGATATGCACCAAAGAATGCGAAAAGACCAAGTATTGTATGGTGACATTTCTGATGAATTATTTGCTAATGTGCCTAATGATAAGGCAGAACTTGCCAAAGAAGTAAAATGTTTTGTTGTCCCAAAAGTAGTAGAGTAACATATGTCGGAAATTATAAAATTAACCATTACACAAGCCGTTAAAGCCTTAAAAAATAAAGAATTTTCGTGTGTTGAGCTGACTAAAGCACATATTAAGGAAATGGATAAACATAAAGAGTTAAATGCTTATATTACTGAAACTACAGATATTGCTTTAGAGCAAGCTAAAATTGCTGATCAAAATTATCATAATGGAATAGCAAGACCATTAGAAGGAATTCCTATTGCTGTAAAAGATCTTTTTTGTACAAAAGGAGTACGAACTACTGCCGCCTCAAAAATACTCAGCAACTTTGTACCAACATATGAATCTACTGTAAGTAAAAATGTTCGAGATCACGGCACAATAATGCTTGGTAAGGCTAATATGGATGAGTTTGCTATGGGATCGGCTAATATTACTAGCTATTTTGGTAACGTTATTAGCCCTTGGAAAGCGGTAGATGCACCTACAACTCCGGTAGTCCCTGGTGGATCTTCTGGAGGCTCGTCAGCTGCTGTCAGTAGCTTTTTAGCTATGGCAGCTCTTGGAAGTGATACAGGAGGTTCTGTTCGCCAACCTGCCAGTTATACTGGGATTGTCGGATTCAAACCAACATATGGTCGTTGTTCTAGATATGGTATGATTGCTTTTGCCAGTTCGCTTGACCAAGCTGGAGTACTTACAAGAACTGTTGAAGATACTGCTTTAATGCTACAAGCCATAATTGGTTTTGATGAAAAGGATTCTACTTCTATACACTCTGAGATACTAGAGCTAAGATCAGCATGTAATAGTAGTGCAAAAAACATGAAAATAGGTGTACCATTTGATATTATGAAACAAGATGGTATACAACCGGATATTATTAAGATGTGGCAGCATACTATTGATATTCTAAAAAATGATGGGGCAGAAATTATTGATATTTCATTACCCTATTCTAAATATGCTCTAGCTGCATATTACGTTATAGCACCTGCTGAAACCTCATCTAATTTATCTAGATATGATGGTATAAGATATGGAATCAGGGTAGGAAATGAGGGAATATCCATTGAGGAAATGTATGAAAAAACAAGAACTGCTGGCTTTGGTGCTGAAGTTAAAAGACGTATTATGATTGGTACTTATTTGCTTTCATCTGTTTTTATGGATGCTTATTACTTAAAAGCCCAAAAAATAAGACGCTTGATTTCAGATGATTTCAAGAAAGCTTTTGCACAAGTTGAAGCAATAATTTTGCCATCTGCACCATCCGAAGCTTTTAACTTAGGTGAGAAACAAGATAATCCTGTGACAATGTATTTAAATGATTTATTTACTATTCCAGCTAGTCTTGCCGGTCTTCCTTGTTGCTCTGTACCTGCTGCATTATCTTCTAGGGGTTTACCTCTTGGCATGCAAGTAATAGGAAAAGCCCTTGATGAATATAATACTTTAAAGGTAGCAGCAGCAATTGAGCGTGGTTCAAGAGATATTAGTTTTGTATATTCTAATAAACGGTAAAGTTATCGGTGTTAATTTGATTATTAGAGCTTAAAATGTCCGGGTTACCAATCTTATCAATAAGTATTTTTTTGCCTTTAGTAAGTGCATTATATATTCTGCTATTTATCAACCACAGTAGGTCAGTAAATAAGCAAGCTAAAAATAAGCAAGTTTATGCGATGTATGTCGCAGTTTTAAGCTCTATCCTAACCCTAATATCTACTATTTATTTATTAGTTCAATTTGATAATACATCAAAACTTTATCAGTTTGTAGAATGCTATAGTTGGATTCAATCTATAGGTCTTGAATTCCACATTGGAGTTGACGGAATCTCAATATTTTTTGTTGTTCTGACAAGCTTTTTAACCCTTATCTGTATTATAGCTAGCTTATTTACCGTCAAAAAATATATCAAAGAATTCTTATTTTGTTTTTTATTAATTGAGTCTTTTTGCATTGGGGCTTTTTGCTCAATGAATTTACTATTATTTTACTTATTTTTTGAAGTAATATTGATCCCTATGTATATAATTATAGGAGTTTGGGGAGGTGAAAATAAAGTTTATGCTGCCGTAAAATTCTTCCTCTATACTTTTTTGGGGTCGGTATTTTTCTTATTGTCACTCATATATATTTATAGCCAAGTTCATAGTTTTAATATGCTTGATCTAAACGAATTAGTACCTTCATTAACATTACCGGTGCAGAGAGTTTTATGGTGGGCAATCTTTATAGCCTTCGCAGTGAAAGTTCCTATGCTACCGTTCCATACGTGGCTTCCTGATGCACACGTACAAGCACCAACTGCTGGATCTGTCATTTTGGCTGGTATATTGTTAAAACTTGGAGCATATGGGTTTTTACGTGTATCATTACCAATGTTTCCAAATATATCAAAAGAATTTGCATTTTATGTATTAGTGCTGAGTATTTTTGCTGTAATATATGGTTCACTAGTAGCACTGACTCAAAGAGACATGAAAAAGATGATAGCTTATTCATCGATAGCTCATATGGGCTATGTGACTGGAGGAATTTTTAGCTTAACAGAAGCTGGGATTAAGGGAGCCGTATATCAAATGATTAGTCATGGCACTGTGGCATCTGCTTTGTTTTTGATAATTGGTACTTTGTACGATAGATTGCATACTAAGGAGATAGACAAATATGGTGGAGTGGCAAATAAAATGCCAATACTCGCCACCTTTTTCATGATTGCTATGCTTGGCTCTATAGGTTTACCAGGTACTAGCGGTTTTATAGGAGAATTTTTAAGTTTGGTAGGTATTTATCAAGCTAATGCAGTAGCAGCTATTATAAGTAGTGTTGGCATTATTCTTGGAGCTGTTTATATGCTAAAACTTTATAAGGAAGTAATGCTAGGACAGATTACTAATAACCAGGTTGTAAGTTTTAAAGATCTATATCTCTATGAGATACTAGCAATTATGCCGCTTTGTGTAGCAATAATTTATTTAGGTTTGTTGCCAAATACAATTATGAACATACTGGATTTATCAACTCATAAAATCTTATCACAAATACCTGATGTTGTAAAATAATTACTTAAATTAACTTAATTATTATTATTCTAATGATTTAACGATTTTTTTAGATATTTATAAATTAATTTTATATTATTACTTGTAAGACTCAAACAACTATGCTAGGCTCGATTAAAAATCTTCTTAACTATAGAATTAATAGGTTATACAAATGTTAAAAGACAATTTAGATTCAGAAATTATTGCTAACGAATTAAATGTTGAAACAGAAAAGATTGAAGAAACAGAAGAAGAAAGAGAAAACCGCTTGGATCGTGAAGAATCAGCTAGAAAATTAAAGGCAATTATATTTGTTGTTATCCCACTTTTGGTTGGGTTTCTAACGTTTACTTATTTTTTTCTTAACTCAATAGAGGAGAAAAGTAAGCTTTTGAAACAAGAACAGTCAAATCAACAGCTAGATCGACAGACTGATCAAAATACCCAAACAAAAACCAAGTAAAACATAATTGCACATGCTCTGTTGAATATAGGGGTATTATATCCTAGTTCAACATTCCTGCAGGGGCTGTCCTTGCAAGCAAGGTTTTGTTACGTGTATACTCGAATGATCCTACGAATTGGATTTGAAAATGAGGGGCGAGTGAGCGAAGCGTACATTTAGTCACACTACTGGACAAAAATGAAAAATGGTTAAAACAACTATATTAGTTTAAGTACAAAATGTTATTTTTTGGGGTAATAATTGCTCAAATTTAGTCTGAGCAGATAACAATTTTTGTACTTTTTCAACCATTTTTTGTCCAGTAGTGTGACATTTAGTACGTGGCTACCTACGATCCCTGAAGATGACAACACAATTCTTGATTTTCATCGAGTATATATGTAGCATCCCTCTGCACTAAAGTACCCACTTTGTCTAGACCAATTTTTATCTAAATTAACCTGAGTTCGATATAAAACATCGGTTTAATCCCGATATCTTCCCTACACCTTCGGATGTCACCCCTGCGAAGGTAGCGGTCTAAAATAACTTAACCTGAATTCGATGTAACAAGTTACATCGAATTCAGGTTTAATTAGCAATTTAGAAGCATTGGAATTATCAATAGTAAAGTTAGATAAAATACCAAGACAATATGCTTGAAAATAAGGCACAAGCCTATCTTACCTTTCGGAAGCCGGATGCGGTAGCTCTGCATGTCCGGTTCTGAGAAGAAACCTAATTAAGTGATTGGTTAGGTCTACTCACAAGTTAATATATATGCGAGTAAGGAAAGCCAAAAAGCCAGTGGGTAACAGTTGGAGAATGGATGAAACTTATATTAAAGTAAACGGTAAATGGGTATGTCTTTACAGAGTAGTTGATTCATTAGGAACTACTATAGATTTTTTACTACGTAAATACCGAGATGCATCGGCTGCAAAGGCATTCTTCCGTAAAGCTTTTAACATAATGGGCGTCCTAACAAACTAACGATAGATAAGAGCGGTAGTAATATTTCTACTTTTGAGAATTTTGTTATGCTCATGGCATCATAATGTCCAAAACCTGAGGTTTTACGATTTTCGCTAGATCACGATTTACAAATGCGACAAAACCTATAACCTAAATTTCTCTAGCACTAACCCATTGATAGGAGCTGCGATCACTAAATACTTGTCGTAAGAATTGGTTATTCAGAGCATGACTAGTTTTATAACCCGTGATGTCAGCTATTAGATGACCTCCTGTAGTATATAAATCTCCGAACAGGTCGAGAAGTTTGTGACGCACGAATTCATCAGTATATCTTAGTCCATCGTGGTTTATTATAATATCTTGATCTATACCTATAGCGTTATCGAGAGATGCCCCCCGTGCTAAGCCCTTACTTTTTAAATATTCAAGTTCATGGACAAATCCAAAAGTTCTAGCATCAGCAATATTACTTTTGAAAGACTCATTTTCTGAGAAGACTAAATTTTGCTTGCCAATAGCCTTACTAGCAAAATCTATTGTTATATCAACCGTCATGCTATAAGCAGGGCTACACACTAACTCACAATCTTTGTGAATTGTCCTAATTTCTTTTAAGATTTTTAGGTATTTCTTTGGAGCATTTTGTAATTGTCTACCAGCACATTCTATCATAAAGACGAATGGTTTACTGCTACCATCCATTATCGGGACTTCAGGACCATCGATTTCAATTATTAAATTATCGATTCCACATCCCCAAAGAGCTGCCATTAAATGTTCTATAGTTGAAACATAAATATTATGTTCATTTTTTATGGTAGTAGATAAAGAAGTTTCTGAAACATTTAAACAACTAGCTTGAATAAAATTTATCTCTTGCCTTACATCAGTTCTGACAAAAACAATACCGGTATTTTCTACAGCTGGTCTTAAAGTCATCTGAGTAATGTTACCGGAATGAACGCCCACACCATAACAACTTACTGGGTTTAGTATTGATACTTGCATTGGTTAATTTTACTAACATTTTAGGAATTCAACTTATTCTAATGCCTTAAACAATTACATGCAAGTTACATTATGTTACAAAATATTTCATCAATATATACTCTTCTGCTTTAAAGAATTGGCACTTGTTAAGATTTTTGCTATTTTTAGTTCGATGTAACAAGTTAATACTAGGCTCAGTATTATCTCCATTAGGGGTGATGTCTCCCTGTCTAGCCCCTAACTGTCGAAAGTTTACAAACACCTATACCACAGCGTCATTGCGAGCGTAAGCGAAGCAATTATATAGATAAATGATGTTACTGGATTGCTTCGCTTACGCCTTACAGCCTCCTCGCTAATAGACGTATAGGGAAGCTGTATTTACTAACTTTCGACAGTTGTGCCCTGCGAAGGTAACGGGGTCTAAATAAATCTAAACAACTTGTCTGTTTATTTTATGGATTCCGCTTTCGCGGGGAGTGTGACATCTTTCGCAATTCTTGATTTTCTATCTGAGTATATACCTTCATAGCGCCCTACATTTTTTGTGTAATCGCACCTACAGACACCACAATCGTCATTGCGAGGAGCTGCGACGTGGCAATCTTTATGCAGTATTACAGCTCACTTTACTAGATCGCCACGGCACCTAAAGGTGCCTCGCGATGACGATTATACAAAAAATGTAGGGTGCTATGATATACCTTACTCTGTTGAATCTGGAAGTCTGTTCTTCAGTATAAAAGGTAGTTGTAGTAAAAAGAAAATGATCGTTACAGGTATTGCTCCAAATATTTTAAATATAACCCATGTAGATTCTGCAAAATTACGCCATATTATTTCATTTAACACTGCCATGAACAGTAAAAAAGCAGCAGATCTATAGCTTAAAATATTCCAGTTCTTATCTTCAAGTTGGACAAAATGATTAAACATATATTTCAAAAAGGCCTTATTTCTTACGGCACTGATAAAAAATGTACTAGCAAAAATTACATATAGAATAGTTGGTTTGATTTTGATATACATAGAGTTACCACTAATCAAAACTATACTAGCTGAGACTAACAACACTCCAGAAGATATTAAGGAGGATTTGGAAACTTTGCCTTCTATAAGATAACACAGACTAACACAAATAATTGAAGTAATAAGTATATATAACGTCGCACTTTGTATACTACCACCATAAAAATAGCCAATAAAAAAAGCTATAAGCGGAGCAACTTCTGATAAAAAATTAATCATAAATAGTTTTATTTCTCTGTTGCTACTTTTGTGTGTCTGATTTTTATTTGTATTAAGATATTAATTAAACCTAGAGTGCAAATATAAAACACAACTTGTAACCCGTTAGGTCTAGCAATATATCCAGTAATCATTTTTAGGAATTTACCATAGATACTTCTGTCAGAAATGAGCCAAGAGCTATCCCAAAGCTGGTCGGATAAAATAGTAATAATCCCTGAAGAGCTCAATATACCAGCAGCTTCTGCTGCAAAGCCACTAGCAACAAACATTAATAAAATAGAAGATATGCGAAATATATATTGTTGGTTTACTATTTTTATTAAACCTAAATAGATAATGACACCCAAGGTTAGGCCACTGACCATACCAATAATTAATCCTAGTAGATAGCTATTACTGTCAATAATTTCGACTGAAGAAATACTATAAACTAATATAATAATTTCCATTCCTTCTCGAAGAATAGTTGCCGCAACAATCAGTACTAGCATTATATAACTACTATCGCCGCTACTAATTTTTACAGACAAATCATTAAGATTTTGTTTTATCTTAATACCATAACCTTGCATCCATACTATAGTCCAACCAATTAATCCAACTGTTAACAAAATAATTCCAGAGTTAAATATCTCATCACCTAGACCACTAAATGCTACGGTTATACTACGAGTAAAGAAAGCGAATAACGCAGCAGAAACTGTACCAAGCATGACTCCAGCAATTATATAAATTCTAGATTTTTCTAATTGTTTTGTCACAGCAAGTATTACACCAAGCAACAAAGCTATTTCTAGGCATTCCCTGAATACCACTAATGCTATTTTAAACATCTAAACCTAAATAAATTTAATTAACAATGAGAGACCCTTGTGCTGTCTCTTGATGAAAGTCTCCAAAAAAATCATATTTACCCGGGGCTAAAGGGGCAAGGATGATATTTATAGAGTCATTTGGCATAATAATCTTTTCGCGGTGCAGATCATGACTCTCAAACTCTTCTACTGTACTATCTTGGTTGTGGATAGTAAAACGAATCTTCTTACCACTTTCTACTCTAATAATATTTGGCTCAAATCTATGATTTTTTATAACCGTTACAATTTCTACTATATTAGTATTTACATCATTCTTAGATGTGCTTCGATGATTAATTGCAAAAATTATTACACCTATCAATAGAATAATACCTCCAAAAAATTGAAGGATAGTTTTTTTTTCCATAGTTCTAACTTGAAAGCTTTATTAAAGTTACAAAATACACCAATACAATCATAGCTACAAGCACATATAACAAAGTGTAGTTTTTTTGTTTTTTATGGTTCTTCATTTTTTTGGGTAAATTCATAAGCACCCTCCCTATATTATACAATATATTAGATTTCCACTAAGTCATCAAGGATCAAATATTTTAACAATACGTTGTTTCTCCTCTAGCCAACTCTGACAGTTTGTACAGTAGGTAATTATAAATGATCACCAATAAAAAGACAATTATAATCACTGGAGCTTCTAGCAGGGTAATTAGCTATTGACAAAATGATAAAATCTTGTATACAGAGTATCTGTATAATGGGTAAAGTTTAATTGGCGACCAAGTAAATAATAGTGTCTATAAGTTCAAATCTTCTACAATTTTTTATGCTAGACAATGTTGCTAAGATTTTTTTAAGTTTTAGTCATGATATAGTCATTATCCCACTACTTATACTAGGCTATATTTGGTTAGAGCAAAAAGTGTTTTTTAATGCAATATGTTTAATATTAGTAAGTATGTTATTTAATTTTGCTCTAAAAATTATATTTCAAATACCACTATCTGCTCATATTGGTAAACAAGGTTTTGCTTTTCCAAGTGGTCATATGCAGTCTTCAGTTGTTTTGTATGGTTGGCTGATGACAAAAACACAAAGCCGTATATGTAAAATTCTGATAACTGGCTTGCTATTTGGAATAGGAATGAGTTTAGTTTATTTTGGCTATCATAATTATTTTGATATTCTAGGAGCCATATTTTTTGGTTCTTTATTAATAGTCTTTTATACATTTCTTGCAAGCACAAAACAGCAAATATTGCCACCAGTTTTATTGACTTTTACTACATTTTTGATGTTGTACATTGCATCTATACATAAGGTAGAAGAACATCTATATATGGCATATTACGCTCTTATTGGAGTAATATTTTCTGAGAACATTTTTACAAAAAAAATAACAATTATAAATCTACGAAGCAAAATATTAGCAACAATACTGTGTTTTTTCATGCTCTTTATAGTCAAAATGCTTTTTACAGTTGGTTATATCTCCTCTTTACCATTAGCTATCAGGCAAATACAATGGGCTATAATCGGATTTTGTATCCCAGCATCAGTTTTTATTGCAAACTATATCAATCATTATAATAGTTCTTTTCATGATAGATCCTAGTTGGATTGTAGAAATAAGAACAGATTTTCTAACAACCATATTTAAGTTATTTCCATTTTTTGCTAGTGATTACTTTTACATTACCCTTACTGCTTTAGGATATTGGTTAAATCCATCGGCATTATTATTTAGATCATTAGGATTTTTAATACCTTTTTGTACTTTACTTAATTGCTTGTTAAAGAATTTATTTAAAATATCGCGCCCTGACATATCTTTACATTTAATATCTGTGTATGATCCTTTTGGCTTTCCTAGTGGTGATGTTCAAGTGGCAACCACTTTTTGGCTAGCAATCTTTTTAAGTCTTAAAAATAGTCCTTTCAAGTATTTATGCTTATTGCCAATAATTGGTATTGGTTTTTCAAGAGTATATCTTGGTGTTCATAGTATATATGATGTAATTGGTGGTTTGATATTTGGATTTTGTGTTTTCCATATATGGAAAACATATTTAGAAAGAGCATTGCTTGTAGAAGTGTTTCAACATAGTTGCAAAAAATTTTGGTTTTTACTTGCTATAATAATTTCACTATACACCATAGTGTCTCAATCTTTACCATGGCCACCTATGATACCGATGGCAATAGGAACTCTCATTGGCTTTGGGTTATCCTTACGATGGATAGAAAATCAGGCAATTGGTCGTCTACAGCACAAAATTAGTATTCCAACCGCTCTAATATCCCTAGCCATTTTAATTGGCATAGCAAAATTCATACCTACTGTAAAAATAAACATTTTTATTTTCTATTGTAGTATTATATTAAAATATAGTGTTCTTGTTTTTGGAATTTTTGTATTAATTCCTAGTACTATCTCTAAGATCACTAGATCTAATAAAATTGATATATTATAAAATACCCCAATTCGGGATAAGAATTGACAAATTCTTATCCCGAGTTCGCGTAAAATGCAATAAATTATCCGTTATTTAGATACTAAGGCAGCATATGGCAAGACCAGATTTCATCAATTCAGACAATATTATAAAAGAAATTATTAGAGTGAATCATGCTGGAGAATATGGGGCTAAACGAATTTATCAAGGGCAATTAAATTATTGCAAAAACCACGAAGCTTCCTCTACAATAAAACATATGATGCAGCAAGAAGAAGTACATTTGAGCTACTTTACTAATTTGTTATTACAACGTAATGTTAGACCAACTATTTTGATACCATTTTGGCATATTATTGGCTATATACTTGGTAGTGGATCGATATTGATAGGAACAAAAACTGCCATGCTATTAACGCAAAGTGTAGAAGAAGTGATTGAACAACATTATCAAAAACAAATAGATTATCTCGAATTGTATAATTTAGAGAAAGAATTAGTAGATAGCATAAAACAATTTCAGGCTGAGGAAATTGAACATAAAGATATAGCTCTAGTACAAGGTAGCAGTAAGGTAGTATTTGCTTCCTTAATCAATAAAGTTATTAAATTAATGTGTAATATGGCTATTAATGTGAGTAAAAAAGTTTAACTCGATAATCAAGTTTTTATTGAATTATACAATTCAGGACAGTTTAAAAGTCATGAAAAGAAGCTGAGAAGATGTCATTCCTGCGAAGGGATTGTAGGGTTTATGTCATTCCTGCGTAGGCAGGAATCTAAGAAAAATAGACCAAGAAGGTGTGTTATACTGATTATCTTTCAAAATAGAATTAATAATTTAATTCTAACTAATGATAGACCTAATACTAAATGATACCATGTTAATTCTATTTTGAAAGATAATTAGTATTAGACTTTTTTAGACCCCTGCTTTCGCAGGGGTGACATCGTAAGGAAGGGATGACATACACTGCCATGAATTGTAGCCCTTCAGAAAAAAACTTGATTATTGAATTTAAGTTAACTCAAATAACCTGATTCGATGTAACTTGTTACATCGAACTTTCGTGTTATATTTTAACAATCAGGTTTGAAGCGGCTGCCCACCTGATTGTTAAAATATAACACTCCATTCAATATGTGATTTTAATTATTAAAATCACATATTGAATGATAAAAAAAGTTAAAATGCATTCGTGCCAGCCGTTTCAAGAGTGCATTTTTCCTTATAACAAAGCCAGTTCGATATAAGAATTAAATGAATGAATTACAACAACAAGCATCTGACCCAGAATATTCTGTTTGGGTTTCTGCCTCAGCTGGTACAGGCAAAACCAAAATTTTAACAGATAGGGTGCTGCGGTTACTAATTAAGGGAGTCCCATTTGAAAAGATCCTATGCTTAACTTTTACTAATGCAGCCACCCTTGAAATGCAGAGTAGGATTAAAAATAAGCTTGCTAAATTTGCTGCAAACGAAACCGCTAAATTAACTGAAGAGTTAGGTTTATTACTTACTAGAGAGCCTTTAGAAAGTGAGGTACAATATACCAAAACTTTATATCACAGACTACTAAACTCTGAAGATGGTATTAATATTTACACTATCCATGCTTTCTGTCAGAAGATGCTTAAATTATTTCCTTTTGAAGTTGGTATTAATCCAAAATTTCAGATTCTTGACGAGATTACAGCACAAGGGGTTCTTAGCAAAATAAGAAACCAAATCTATTTAGATCCGACTTATAATGAGCTGATTAGTTTTTTTCTGACAAATTTCCATGAAACAACTATCAATGATATTTTCTCTGAAATAATCCAGCAAAAAATTAAGTTTAAGAAATTATTTGCCAAACAAATGGATTCTGTAGAGTACGATGCTCAAACTATTTTTGCACAATTATCAAATATTTATGACCAAGCTAAGCAATTATTAGCAAAATACTCAATATCTATTGACCTAGATCAAGAAATTCAACAATTTTTCCTTACTAAAGAAAACCTGAAGCGTAAGAACATATTGCCTAAATCTGTGGCAATGCAGTACCCAAAGTTATTGAATGAACTTGAATATATTCAAGAGAAAATTTTTCAGCTAGATCAACAAGCTAAAATGCAAGATATGGAGAATTACTCAAATTCGTTACGTAACTTGGCAAAGATTTTTCTTGATAAATATGATTCCTACAAAACCCAGCATAGTTTGCTTGATTATGATGATTTAATTTATCTTACGCAGTTATTATTAACGGATAATGCTGCAAAAAATTGGGTGGCTTATAAACTTAATGGCGGGATTGACCATTTGCTTGTTGATGAAGCACAAGATACTAGCCCGGAACAATGGGGCATTATCACTGCAATTATAGCAGACTTTACTTCTAGCACTAAGCAAAAAAGTACTATTTTTGTCGTAGGCGATGAGAAACAGTCGATTTTTAGCTTCCAAGGAGCAGATCTTAGCTCTTTTAGTTATGTTAATGAAAATTTGTACAAAAACCTATCTGATGCAAATAAGAATTTCAGAAATATTACCCTCCAGTGGTCTTATAGATCTACTAAAGAAATTATTGATATTGTCTATCTAATTTTTCAACAAATTAAACATACTACCCCACAATTATTTACATCTGATAATCCTAAAATTTTGCCATTTCGTCAAACTCATAAAGGTAGAGTTGAAGTTTGGCCATTAGTTAAGGGTGAAAAAGAGAATAAGTTGTTTTGGCCTTTACTAGAAGAGCATAATAAATCCAAATCTGCTCAGCAATTACTTGCACAACAAATTGCTAGTTTTATAAAAAGCCAAATAGCAAGTCGAAGAATCCTGCCTGCTACTAATTCCGAAGTCAAAGAATCAGATTTTATGATTTTGGTACGCAAGAGAGATGAGTTGATTTTTGAGATTATTAACTGCCTTAAGCAATATGGTTTGTCAGTAGAAGATGTTGATCGGATCACTTTAAATAAAAGTTTGTCAGTATTAGACTTAATGAGCATAGCGAAATTTGTACTACTACCTCAAGATGATTTGAATTTGGCTAGTCTGTTAAAATCACCAATAATCGGTATGAGTGAACAGGCACTACAAACTATTGCAATTTCTCGAGGCAAGAATTCTATTTGGGGTTACCTACAAACTATCCCAGACTATGCAAGTATATATAAGAAACTGTGTCATTTCTTGCAACTATACAAGGTTGCCAATTGTGAGAATTTTTTTTCACTTATTGTCGATTGTTTGGATGTTAGAAAAGTTTTAGTTGAATCTAATGGATTTGATAGTAATGACGTAATAAATGAATTGATATATTTGAGTAGCAATTATGCTAATAATATAGATAGCTCTTTGCAAAGCTTTGTTTATTGGTTTGAAAATAACAAAATTGAGATTAAAAGAAACTTAGAATCGTCAAGTAAGATAAAAATTATGACCGTGCATGCTTCTAAAGGTCTGCAAGCACCTATTGTTATTTTGTGCGATACTAGTTCAGTACCAACTAATAGTAATAAATTCATTTGGGACGAAAATCAAGTGTTCTCTACCACTCAATCAGCCAATAGCCCAGAATTCTTTAAAGCTCTCAAAGAAAAGGAGCAACAAAAAGACTTACAAGAATATATCAGACTACTTTATGTTGCAATGACTAGAGCCGAAGACCATTTAGTGATATGTGGTTATCAGTCAAGTAGTAAGCTGCCACAAAATTGTTGGTATGAGTTGGTTGCTAGGACAATGAATATGCACGGGAAGGTACAGGAAAATGGTATTATAGTTTATGAATCAATTATTGAAGGAAATGGAAATGGGCTATGTCATCTTGCTTCGGTGCAGGATGTAAGTACCATAGAGTGTTACCCTTGCGAAAACAGGGATCTAGATTCCCGCCTTCGCGGGAATGACATAAAGGAAAGTAGGGATGACATAAAGGGAAGCGGGAATGACATATACGATGAAACGATGTCATTCCTGCGAAAGCAGGAATCTAAAGAAATAAACCAGAAGGGTGCTCTAGATCCCTGCCTTCGCAGGGATGACATAAACCATTGCAGGGATGACATTGAAGACAGCGGGAATGATATTGAAAATTGGATACCAAATCTTTTTTTAATTAATAAAATCACCAAAAATACAAAGCAAAATTATTCAGTCAATTCTCCTCTTATAGTTAATGATCATTTGGAATATGGTAAGATATTTCATAAAATTCTAGAAGATGCCACAAAGATCAATGATTTTTCTAGTATGAATAAACATCCGTTTATTTACAAGTTACCAACAACTCTGCAAGAAAAGATTCATAGCAATATTGATAAATTACTGAATAATATAGAATTTATGGCACTTATTTCTCAGGAACTAAAAACTGAGGTGACGATAGGAACAACTATAAATGATGAGATTAAGATAGGACGAATTGATTTACTTGCTATTGATACGGGGAAAATAACCATTATTGATTACAAATCTGATGCTAGTCCACCTAAAACCTGTCAATTAGTTAAGGAATCTTATATTGATCAGTTGAATTTTTATCGACATATAGTAGCAAAACTGTATCCTAACAGTGAAATCATTTGCAAAATTCTATGGCTAGAAAATGCCAATTTTATGACTATTAGTTAACCTTCAACCTATAATCACCTGAATTCGATGTAACAAGTTACATCGAACTTTCGTGTTATATTATCTAAAACAAGAGGCTGGTATTATCATAGTTAGAGTATTACACAAACATATGTGCTATAAGCTTCATAACTTTCCAAACCTTAAATAAAATCATTCCAAAAAAAATATGTCATCTTTTTTACAGTATTATATATAATGCAACCTAATTTATTTTTGTTAAGTAAAAAACGTGAAAAAAAAGCTTTTTATTAAAACTTATGGATGTCAAATGAATGTATATGACTCCATCAAGATGCAGGATTTGCTAGAGCCATTCGGTTATCAGCCAACTGATTCTATGCACCAAGCTGATATGATTATTTTAAATACTTGTCATATTAGGGAGAAAGCTGCAGAAAGAATGTATTCCGAGCTTGGTCGCATCAAACAAATTAAAGATGATAGAAAGTCAAAGGGAGAAGGTAATGTAATCGTTACTGTTGCTGGATGCGTTGCACAAGCTGAAGGTGATGAAATTTTTAGAAGAGCAAGTTACGTAGATATAGTAGTAGGACCACAATCTTACTACGATTTACCAGAGTTGATAGCAAAGATTGCTAGACATGAAAAACATGTAATTAAATTAGATTTTGTTGAAGAAGCTAAATTTGATAAGCTGCCTGAACAGTCTAATATACAAGGGGTAAGTAGCCTTATTTCAGTTCAGGAAGGTTGCGACAAATTTTGTACTTTCTGTGTTGTACCTTATACTCGGGGTGCAGAATTTTCAAGGAATCTAGAACAAATATACATAGAAATTGTAAAATCCGTTTCAAACGGAATAAAAGAAGTAATCTTGCTAGGTCAGAATGTTAATGCTTATCATGGAAAAACTATTGAAGGCAAAGAGTGTAGTTTAGCAGATCTAATCAGCTACGTAGCAGAAATACCAAATCTTGAGCGTATTAGATACGTTACTTCTCATCCTATTGATATGACAGAAGATTTAATTATGTTACATGGGTCTGAACCAAAATTAATGCCGTTTTTACACTTGCCAGTACAGTCAGGTTCTGACAAAATTTTAAAATCAATGAATCGTAGACATAACAGAGATTATTATTTCGATATTATTAATCGTTTAAGAAATGCGAGAAGAGATATAGTCTTTTCATCTGACTTTATTGTAGGATTCCCCGGAGAAACGGATGAAGACTTTGCTGATACTTTAGATCTAGTAAAGAAGGTTGGTTATGGTCAGTGTTATTCTTTTAAATATAGTCCAAGACCTGGTACACCTGCTGCGGTTAAAGAGCAAGTGCCTGAACATATCAAATCTAGGCGTTTAGCAATTTTACAGCAAGAAATCTCTCGCCAACAATTATTGTTTAATGAAAGTTGTATTGGTAAAATAATGCCAGTATTGTTTGATCGTGACGGTAAATTGGACAATCAACTGATAGGGAAAACATGTTATATGCAGTCGGTGCATGTAATAAACCCTGCAAGAGATTTGTTCGGTCAGATTATCGATGTAAAAATTATCAAGGCTGGGGCAAGTAGTTTGAGCGGAGAAATGGTGCTGTGACCTGAATTTAATTTTATAGTTTGGTTAAAATTATCTGTCAGGAATATGAAGACAAAACCGTTGACTACGGTTTATTATATGTTACTATGTTACCTATAATTAAAAAAAGGAACTAATATGCCTATGACCCCTAATGAATTACTATCTTCTATAACAGAAGATGATATAAACACTGCCGATACTCCTTATGCTGATTGCAACCCTGACCTAAAAATCCGAGTAGCAAATTATATTAGGATTCTAAAACTAGCTCCAAAGTTTTTAAACTTTATTAAAGATTCATCAATATACATAAGTACTAAAAAATATTCTGATGATTGTATATCTACTGCAGTTACCATGCAGCCAGTTGAATTAACCTCAGACAATATTACTTACAAGGTCTTAAATGACAAAGATGAAATAATAGACGCTATTGTAGATTCAGAAATAATAGAAAAAACTAAAAAAATGTTTCATGCTGACCCTAGATCATGGGAGAATATCTCTAAAAGCGGAATATTTTCCTTTGAAATAACAAATTTTTTTCAATTTATGGTAGATAGCCAACAATTAGAAAGATTAAGATCTATAATCCAGCCTAACCTTGTTTCAGAAGAAGAATGGACAGCAGCATTAAGCTTAACCAAAAAATATAAGATAGTATCTAATTATATTCATACTAATTTAGAACATCATGATACTAGAATATCAGAAGATAATACAATACATGATGTGGTAGTAGCGGCACAAAAAATAGAGAAAATTGTTTCTGACGGTGATGTTGTAGTATTTGTAGGCAACACACCTCAGCTAATTCGCTATCCTTTCGAAAAAATTACTACCCATACTAAACCAAATATAAAAACCGTATCCCTAGCAATTTCAGGTCATCCTGATCAAATTAAAGAAGATCAGCTCACCGGTATTATTCAAAATGTATTAACCTGTGAATCACATGATATATATAAGGAATATATGCGTCATATGGGAATTACTAAAGAGTATGTTAAAAATCACAAAGTTTATTTAATAGATTGCGTTGGTTCTGGTGGTGGGCTCGCATATTTAGCGAGATGCATTAATGAAATTGCTTATGATGGCAAGCTAACAGATGATGCTATTAAGGATGTTAAGATCATAGCTTTAAATGAAATAGATCCGCAATATGCAAAATTTAGTGACAAAATAGAACAATATAACTTAAAAATGAATAAATTGACACAGACTTTAGATCGCGTTTCAGATAATGACTCATCTTTAAGACTCATGCCTAGTGCAAGTTCATATAAATGGACTTCAGAATTTATTAAACAAGTTGAAGAACATTCGATGCATATTTTTGATCACTTAAATCCTTTTTTTACAAGAGTATTTAATGAAATAGATATGAAAATGGAAATGCTTTTAGGTCAAGTTTCAGATATGGACTAGAAATTTACTTTATAGTCTATTGAGGAGAAGTAGGTAGTGTTGTCTTCGATCGCTCGCCTATTACATATAGGTGTCGCTCCATCGCTCCTGCTACCCAATTCTCCTGAATTGACTATAGACAAAAAGCTGATAGCAGAAATATTATCTAAGATAAAACTTTTACTTAAATAAATGTGAGAAACACTTTGTCAAAAATGCTCAAATTTTTTTATATATCTTTTAAATTATTTATAATATCAGGCATAATAGCTCTTAGTGCTTGTATATATTTGTTGTATCATTACTCTAAAGATCTACCTGATTATTCTCAACTTGCCGATTATCATCCACCATCGGTAACAAGAGTTTATGCACAAAATGGAAAATTAATGGAGGAATATGCTTTGGAACGTAGAGTTTTTGTACCTATTAGTAGTGTACCACGCTCTCTTATAGAAGCGTTTATTTCAGCAGAAGATAAGAATTTTTTTGAACATCCAGGAGTTGATTTTATAAGTATAATCAGAGCAGCCATATTCAATATCTCTAATATTTTGCATCATCGTAGAGTAGAAGGAGGGTCAACTATTACTCAACAAGTAGTCAAGAATTTTTTATTAACCTCTGAAGTATCAATAGAACGTAAGATCAAAGAGGCAATTTTATCCTATAGGATATCAAAAACCTTTACTAAAGATCAAATTTTGGAGTTATATCTTAATCAAACATTTTTTGGTAGGGGAGCTTATGGAGTTGCCATGGCTGCTCAGAATTATTTTAATAAGTCTATTGAAGATTTAACTGTTGCCGAATCAGCTTTTATCGCTGGTCTACCAAAAGCACCATCAAATTTTAATCCGGAGAGAAATTATGCTAGGGTGAAAGATCGTAGAGATTATGTTATTATGAGAATGTTGGAAGATGGTTATATAACGCAAGAAACAGCAAAAGAAGCAATAGATAGCCCTATTACTTTGCAAAAGCGGGATCGTAACGAAACCGTTACAGCCGGTTATTATGCTGAGCAAGTACGGGAAGAAGTCATTAGTAAAATTGGCAGTAAAGAATATTTCTATACTGGAGGGTTAACGGTCATTACTTCACTTGATGCTGGTTATCAGCAAGCTGCAGAAAATGCTCTTAGGCAAGGCATAAGAGCATATGACAGGAAGCATGGTTTTAGAGGAGTCATAACTAATATTGATCTAAATAACTGGCAAGATAATTTAAATAAAGTAGCAAAGCCTCCAGCTATTTTAGAATATCAGTTAGCTGTTGTGTTAAATGTTTCGGATAATCAAGCAGAAATTGGTCTTTGTGACTTGAGTCAGTCAAAAATAGTTTTATCAGAAATGAAGTGGGCAAAAAGTGATCTTAAATCAGTAAAAACTCTTTTAAAGAAAGGTGATGTTGTAGTAGTCGAAAAAGTAAATGCTAATTACGGATTAAGGCAAATTCCTACCGTTAATGGTGCGATTATAGTGATGAATCCTACAACAGGTCAGGTACTTGCCAGCGTTGGTGGATATGATTTCACAGTTAGTAAATTTGATCGTGCTACTCAGGCACTGCGACAACCAGGGTCACTCAGTAAAACTTTTGTTTATCTTGCTGCTTTAGAAAACGCAATCCAGCCAAATAGAATCTTTGAAGATGGTCCAGTAGAGATTCCGCAAGGTCCTGGCATGCCAGTTTGGCGACCAAAAAATTATAAAGGGAATTTTTTAGGTGCAATTACTATGCGCAGTGGTCTTGAGAAATCACGAAATCTTGTTACTGTTAGGGTAGCACAAGCTATAGGACTAAGCAAAGTTGCTGAGATAATCAAGCGATTTGGTATTAATAATGAGCCGAAGAGATTTTATTCTATGGTACTTGGTTCGCTCGAAACCACACTAGAAAAAATGACCAATGCTTATGCAATAATTGCCAATTCAGGAAAAAAAGTTACGCCGCATTTCGTAGAGCTAATTAAAGATCGTAATGGTAAAATAATTTATCGTAGAGATAATAGAGAATGTAAAAATTGTAATGTATCTGACTCCCAGCTTACTGATAACTTATCACTCCCTATCCTACCTCAACCCGACTATCGGATGATTACCGATGAAGCAAGTGATTATCAGATTATCTCATTTCTCACTGGAGCAGTTGAAAGAGGTACGGCAACCACTGCAAAAAAACTTGCTAAGGTTATAGCTGGCAAAAGTGGTACTACCAACGATAGTATGGATACTTGGTTTATTGGTTTTACTCCAAAAATAGTTGTCGGAACATATATTGGTTATGATACGCCAAAAACACTAGGAAAAACTGCAACAGGGTCAAGTGTTGCCTTGCCTATATTTATTGATTTTATGGAGAAGGCTTATTCTGATATTCCATCACTGGCATTTAAAGTACCAGAATCAATTAGATTGTTACCAATAAATCCAACAACTGGTAAAGTTACTTCTTCTAGTAGTATTATGGAAGCATTCAAAATTCATGATATACCAGTATTAGATTATCAAGAAGAAAACCAAGGTCAAGATAATGATGCTTTCCATAATATCCCTCCCGAAAAAGATACTTCTCAGGAGATATATTAAGCTCAAATATACTCAGATAGAAAATCAAGAATTGCGTTGTCGTCTTCAGGGATCGTAGGTAGCCACGTACTAAATGTACGCCTAGCACCTCGACCCCTTTGACCATAGTACCCTACATTTTTTGTATAATCGTCATCGCGAGGCGTCTTTAGATGCCGTGGCGATCCAGGTAAACAGCGAAGCTGTTTTTTTAGAGTAACGCTTCGCGTATCTTGGATTGCCGCGTCGCCGCTTTCAGCGACTCCTCGCAATGACGATTGTGGTGTCTGTAGGTGTATCGCGATGACGATTACACAAAAAATGTAGGGTACTATGCCCTTTGACTCCTACTCTACTATCATAATTTTAATCTTCGTCTATCAACTCTTCATTTACGACTAGTATATCATGAAAAGGTAATAGTTCAGGTTCATTTTTAAGATTTTTAATCTTTTCCGGTAAGTCTAAATAAACGGCTATAGCTAAAAATAGCCCTAAATATTGTTTAGGATTCACTAAAATTGCTAGATCTTCGTAAATTCTTGAAGGGGTTACAGAGGAGAATTGTTTATATAATTCTACAATCTCAAAAGAAGGGTTATGTGCGAAGGCAGCTTTTAATATTTCAATGTTTTTATTATTCCAGCTAGAAGAATTTAGAGGTAGATAAAGATTTAATGCGAAGGTATGTGAAGGTATAAGTTTAATAGCTGATTCTAAATAATGTATAGCATCTTTTTCTTCATTAGCTTCCAGCATATTTTTGGCAGCGTCAACATAGTAATCAGCAATTTTGTTCTTTATAGAGTCTAGTTTTTGTGCGTCAACTCTGCTAAGTTTAGATACCACAAAGATAAATTTTGTCCACAGAGAAAGTTGAGCATAACAATCAAGTAAAATTTCTAAAGTTTCACTATCAAATTCATTTAGGTTAAATGATCTAACAGCATAATTCTCAGCTGTTTCATACATATTATTTTGATAAAATATTTGTGCAAGTCTTTTGGTAACAAAGGCACTATAATGTTTAGATTGCTCTAATTCCTGAAAATATTTTATTCTTATTGAAGGATCTAATTCTGCTTCTGCTAAAAGTAAAGTATGAAATACCTTGTTTTCTTCGCTTAAACGGTAAGCTATTTTTTGGATCAAAGCTACTGACTTTGATTTTTCACCAGCAATATATTCTGCCATAGCCTTCATCAGTAGGTAATTATCAGTAGTGGCTCTTTTGGAAAAGAAAAGATCTTTTAAATTAGCAGGTAGGTCAATAATTAGAAATATTATTTTTAAAAAAATAGCACTAAAAAGTGTAAATAATATATATAAAATAATGAAAGTAAAAAAGGAGGTTTCTATATAATAATCATATAAATTTAAGGTTAATGTTGAGTCAAGCTGATTTAAGACAGAAAAGCCTAAATATAATAACAAAAATGTAATACAAATTATTAATAATCTTATCATTATTTTACTCTACAAATTTTTGCTGTAATTCTTCTGAATAAAAGAAATTAATAAAAAAATCTAGATCGCCTATTATTCTCAACTTTAGTTTTTCTTTATCTTTGGTAAAACTAGATTTTCTTTCAATCTTAATAAATTTCTCGATCCAACAATTTGCTTTTGGAAAGATCTTGACTAAACCTAAACTATTATTAAGTAAATAATTTTCATTATAATTGTGTAGGTCTAGCAAAATATTTTTTATTTTTGTAGGTAACTCTACAGTTTCAATTTGACGAATTTGCTGTGTATAATCTTTATCTTGTAAAAAATTCATCACTAAAAGATTAACGCTAAGTAAATAAATGGTATAATTAGGGGGGGTCTTAGATGGTTCGGGCTGGTGGTTTAATAAGACCTTTTCTTGTTCTGGACTATTATCTTCTTGAATTACATCATGTTCTGACATATCTTCTGTTTTAGAAATAGTTGTATTATTGGGTAATTCAGAATCGACCTTTTTATTATTTAAAAAAGTCATATATGTTACCGATATTGCAAATAACACAATTAGAATAATTGTGAGAATAATAGGATTATTACTACGAACTTTTATTATATTAGTTTCTGATTTTTGCATTATAAATTAATAACTCTAACATTTGTTGTGGCTGTCCATTATCACAATAAACCACATTTTTGGCAAAATATCTAATAATATTTGCCACTTTTTCACTTATAGTAATCACTAAACTATTATCTAGTAGTTTTAGCAAATTATTTTTTATTAATAATTCAATGAAAGTCTTAGTGCTGTTCTGTGAATATAGTAAAATAAAATTGATGCCCTTTTCAATCTCTGCTATTTGGTATAGCTGGGTCGCGTATTTTACCTGATAAATAATGTGTCTTTTTATTTTTTGGGGCAAATCTTGAGTAATTTCATTTGACGATAAATATATGGTTTGATCATATATTTCTTGAGGAATGTTTTCTAGTAGATCTTGAATATTTGTAGCAACATATCGTACTACAAAATTTTTTTGTTCTAGAATTAACTTTGATGAATTGCCGACTATCCATACGTTCTTTTGTTCTACCTCTTGATGTCCAGCAAGGATTCTAGCAGCAAATTTACTGGTGACAATTATGTTAACATAATTATGCAAAATAGTGCTATTTAATGGCAAAGCTTGATATTCCACTAAAGGAGAACAGATATATTTAAAACTACAATTTTTCTCCAATTCTCTAATGATTTCATCATTATCCTCTAAACTTCTAGTTAATAGCACCGATTTCATAGAGCTAGCTTATGGCATAATTCTTGATAATCTATGGCAAGTGGTTTAGGACCAATAATAGATAAAGTAGGTTTTGTAACAAATATTTTGTTAGCAATATTTATTAGATCTTGTTTTGTTATATTCATAATATGTTCAATAATTTGTTCAGTAGGTATATATTTGCCAAAAACAGCAAAATTCTTACCAATTTCTTCTGATTTATAAGAAGATTTTTCTTGAGCCATATAGATACTAGTTTTTAGTTGTATTTTAGCCCTATCAATTTCTGAGTCTTTGATGTCTGTAGAAATTTTTTTTATTTCATTAACTAATTGTTCTGCAAGGAATGGTAGTTTATCATGATTAGTGGAGGCATATATGCCAAAAATTCCACTATCATAGTAGGAGCTATTATAGCTACCAATTGAATAAACCAGTCCAAGTTTTTCCCTGATTTGTTGAAATAATCTCGATGACATACCATTACCAAGTATTAGTGAAAGAACTTGCGTATGATATAATTGTTGTATGTTAAAATATGGCACACTCTCAAAACCTAGAACTAGGGTAGTTTGCTCAAGATTTTTAGTGATAAAGCTATGTCCCCCAGTATATCTAACTTTCTCAAAATGACTATTTTGTTTATTTTTTAATGAACAAAATAATTTTTTGGCAAATTCTACAACTTGCTCATGGGAAATATTTCCTGCTACTGATAAGTAAATATTTTCGGCATTATAATGTTTGTCAACATAATTACTAAAATGTTCTCTATCAAATTTAGCCAAACTGTCGTGAGTTCCTAGAATTGACCTGCCAAGTGCTTGATTCTCATAAGCACTACTGTAAAATTTTTCGTGGATAAGTTCATCAGGGTTATCTTGAACATGAGCAATTTCTTGTAGAATCACCTGATATTCTTTGGCTATTTCTTCCTTTGAAAAAACTGAATTTTGTATGATATCCGCCAGTATTTCTAAAGCTTTATAGCAGTTTTCATTCAATATTTTTGAATAATAAACAGTTTGTTCATGCGAGGTATATGCATTAAAATGTCCTCCTATAGAGTCAAATTCTTCAGCAATTTGTTTAGCAGACCTAGTTGTTGTGCCTTTAAATGCCATATGTTCAAGAAAATGGGATATGCCTATTTCTGAAGATTGTTCATAGCGGCTACCTACATTGACAATGACATTAATAGCTACAGAATTTACATTAGACATATGGTAAGTAACAACGGTTAGTCCATTGTTAAGTTTGCTTGAGTTGAAAGTCATTTTATCACTTATTTAGATTCCAATGACCTTAAAATAACTCTTTACAACTAGTTATGCAATAGGTCTATTATTTTCTACATAAATTTCATAATATTTAGTATAATAACCTCAAACAACTAAAGATATTTTCGTGTCCCAAAAAATCAATTTCGCTAAAATGCATGGATTAGGTAACGATTTCGTGATTATCAACCAGCGTGATTTACCTAAAAATTGTGATTTGCAACAATTATCTCTAAAGATTGCCAATCGCCATACTGGTATTGGTTGTGATCAGTTCATTATTTATGATAAAAAACCAAATTACTATGAGATGATTATATATAACCAAGATGGATCAAGTGCCAAATTATGTGGTAATGCTTCAAGATGTCTTACCAAGCTGATATATCTTGATTTAGGTATAAAGGAAATCACTTTGAGGGTAGACCCCTTACATAATTCTACTTCTGCTGGTAATTTGTGTGTCGATCCGGTACTCGAATCCGTAACAAAACTAGAGTACGCTCCGGTTCGTAGTGAAGTGTCTCCTACAAATTCCTCAGCAGAAGCTAATTCTGCAAGAGATCTAATATACGGAAAAGAATTATCTTGTAAGATACTGAATGAGAACGAGATTGAAGTAGATAGCGGGATAGTTAGTTTCGAGGAAGATTGGATGCCTTCATCCGAAAAAATTTGGCCGGTTGTAGAGCGTTATATGATCGACATCAAGGAAGTTATTTGTGCCGATATTGGTAATCCACATTTTGTTATTTTTAGCGATCTCACTATTGAAGATAAAGAAATAATAGGAGAGAAATTACAGGAAAAAGAATTGTTTGCTGATGGTGTTAACGTTAATTTTGCTTCAATCAAGGATAATAAAATTTATTTATCGGTTTGGGAAAGAGGTACAGGCTTAACTCTTGCTTGTGGTAGTGGAGCATGTGCTAGTTTTGCTTCTGCGGTAAAGCTTGGATTTATTAGCTCTCCTTGTCAAGTGGTGTTTCAATTAGGTAGTCTACAAATGTCAAAACAAGGCGAGAATATAATTATGACCGGTCCTGCCGCTTTAGTTTCACGAGGGGAGTTTTTTTATGGCTAAATTACAAACAGTTGTAACCCAAGAAGTTGTAACTTTTGGTTGTAGATTAAATATTTATGAAAGTGAAGTGATCAAAAATAACTTAGCTATTTCTGGTCTCGAGAATGTCATAGTATTTAATACTTGTGCGGTTACTAAGGAAGCTGAAAAACAGTCGTGTCAAGCAATTCGTAAGGCTAAAAGAAATAATCCTGATGTAAGAATTATTGTTACTGGTTGTGCTGCTCAGAATAACCCAGCTATTTTTGCTAATATGGTTGAGGTTGATAAAGTAATTGGTAATGAAGAAAAATTGATTGCTAGCAATTATCAATTTACCGAAGAAAAAGTGGTGGTAAATGATATAATGTCGGTTACTGCAACTGCTAATCATATGGTGAGTAGTTTTGACGGTAGGTCTCGTGCCTTCATTCAGGTGCAAAATGGTTGTAATCATCGTTGTACGTTCTGTATGATACCTTATGGTAGAGGTAATAGTAGGTCAGTACCGATGGGTGTTATAGTGCGGCAGTTAAGGGCATTAGTAGAAAATGGTTACAATGAAGTAGTATTTACAGGAGTTGATGTGACGGCTTATGGACCAGATTTGCCAGGAAATCCAACTTTTGCCCAGATGATTAGACGAATTATTGGCTTGGTTCCAGAACTAAAGAGGCTTAGATTATCTTCAATTGATGTAGCTGAGATCGATGATGATTTGTTCGATCTTATGGCTTATGTACCAAAGATTATGCCGCATTTTCATATTAGTTTACAAGCTGGTGATGATATGATACTTAAGCGTATGAAACGTCGCCATAATCGTCAAAATATTATTGATTTTTGTCATAAATTGCGTAATTTAAGGTCAAATGTATCATTCGGTGCAGACATTATAGCTGGTTTTCCGACGGAAACTGATGCAATGTTTGAGAATACAAAAAGACTGATCTCTGAGGCAGATTTACAATATTTACACGTTTTTCCATATTCTGAACGCGATGAAACTCCGGCTGCAAGAATGCCACAAATAGCAAAATCGATTAGAAAAGCAAGAGCAGAAATTTTAAGAACTGCCGGGGAACAACAATTACAAAAATTTTTCCAAAAGAATATAGGGCAGGAAGTAGAGCTACTTGTAGAACAAAATAACATAGCTCATACAGAAAATTTTATTCCGGTAAAACTTGAAGGTAATTTTGACGTAGGACAAATTGTTAAGGCTCGGCTAGTTGCTATAGAAGATAATCATATGATTTCAGAAATTTTGGTATGAACAAGTTTAAAAATATTGCTGTTTATGGTGGCGGTAGTTGGGGAACTGCACTAGCCTGTCAAGTGGCAAGATGTTACGATAATGCTCCAATATTTTTACGTGATAATAATATTGTTGAAGAAATAAAAAATAATAAAACCAATAGCAAATATTTGGGTAGCGATATTACATTACCAAGTAATATAGTACCTTATAGTGAGTTGGCAGCTATTTTAGATCAAGAAGTAATAATTATTGCTGTACCATCTTTTGCTTTTCATGATACTCTGAATATATTAAAAGATACTGGGATATCTAAGGATGTGGCGTTATTAGTTGCAACTAAGGGCTTTTCTAGAGATCCTACAGAACTACTATCCGATAAAGTAAAAAAGATATTACCAAATAATCCATTGGCGTTTATTGCTGGACCTAACTTAGCTAAAGAAGTTGCCCAAAATTTATTAAGTTCGGTAACTATTGCTTCTGTAGACATTGACCTTGCAAGAAGATTGGCAATTAGTTTAATATCACAGCAATTTAAGGTTACTGTAACTGACTATGTGGTAGCAATTCAAGTGGCATCTGCTGTTAAAAATATTGTAGCAATAAAAAGTGGTTGGTATGAGGCAAAAGGTTATGGACAAAATGCTAAAGCAGGTCTGATAACGGGGGGGCTTCAAGAAATAAGAATTTTATCTGAGGCCATTGACGGAGAACTAGGGGATAGCTCTATTTTATATGCTCCAGGCGTATTAGGGGATTTGGTGCTAACTTGTTACTCTAAAGAATCACGAAATAGTAGATTTGGTTATGAATTAGGGAAACATTTAGATGTTAATAAATTTTTAAATGAACATTTATACTTAGTGGAGGGTCGAGAATCTGCTAAACTGGTATTGGATCTCATAAGAAAATATGATCTAACATTACCGATTATTTCATCAGTAATTAAAGAACTGAAATTAGTATGAAGTTTTTTGGCAATTTATCACCAATATTTGGTAAAATAATATTATTAGAATTCTGTTTGTTATTATTAATTTTTCCGTTAGAAAATTTTAGAATTAATGGAGAATCTATTATTTTCCCAGCTTTTGAAGTTAGTTTACTCTACTATTTTTCCACATTTTATCATATTGGTTTCTGGCTAATATTTTTAGCAGGAATAATTTTTGACCAGTTATATTCCATGCCAATTGGTACAAATTCTTTGGTTCTGATAATTGCTCACATAATTTTAGAATTCACAGGAAAATTTTTTGTACTTAGAAGTTATTTAACAAATTTTATCGTCTTTTGTTTCTATTATTTCTTTATATTACATTTTAGATATTTGCTAATTTTAAGCAAAGGCTTATCTTCGGAGGGGTATTTTATGATGTTAATGCAGTATCTAACTACTATATTCTCATATAATTTGCTACGAATTCCACTTGATAAAGCATTAGAATATTTTAGAAAACATGCTAAATAGTAAAATATTATATAGCCAGTTAATATCAAGAAGGGCTTTTCTCATAGGTTCAGGAAAACTGACATTGCTTTCGCTATTGGCTGGAAGAATGTTTTTTATGGAGTTGCTTGAAAATGATAAATATCGTACTTTATCTGATAAAAATCGTATAAGTTTTATTCTAATCCCACCTTTTAGAGGGCAAATTTATGATATCAGCGGTAACATTATGGCTACAAACCAAACTTGTTTTAGGTTGTTACTTGACATACATGATGGCAATGATTACAAAAACGAATTAGCTCTAGTTGCCAATATCCTAGAATTATCCGAGGAAAAACAAAATTACATTAAGCAAAAAATAAAGAAAGCCAATAAACATATTCCTTTAGTTATACTAGATAATCTTAGCTGGCAACAAATGTCACTTATTGAAGAACAAAAGTTAAATTTAAGTTCTATTTTTGTAGATGCTGGTTATGCAAGATTTTACCATTTTTCAGAAGCGACTTGTCATGTGATAGGGTACACTGGGCAGATTAATGAGCAAGAAAAACAAGATTTACAAATTAACAATTTAGGGGATTTTAATATTGGAAAATTTGGTGTAGAAAAATATTATGAAGACAAGTTACGTGGCAAATTTGGTTATAAGCAGATAGAAGTAAATGCTTTGGGCAAACAAGTAAGAGAAATTACCAATATTCAAAGCCAGCAAGGTGAGGACTTACATCTAAATATTGACGTGGAACTACAACAAAGAGTGCAGCCATACTTAAATAAACAAGGTTGCTCTGCAATAGTTATCGATACCAATAATGGTAATGTGCTAGTGCTGGCTATGTCACCAGTATTTGAGGCCAATAATTTTATAAAATTATCCCAAGATTACTGGCAAAGTTTAGTCAATGATCCCTATAAGCCGTTGATTAATAAGACCATACAAAGTACTTACCCACCTGGATCTATTTTTAAAATTATTACAATTTTAGCTGGATTAGAGAATGGCATTAAACCAACTCAAACTGTTAATTGTACTGGTGCTTCAGTATTAGGTAATAATAGTGCTAGGTGCTGGAATCGTCATGGTCATGGCATCGTTGATATGTATAATGCTATCAAACATTCTTGTAATACTTATATGTATGAAATAGCTCGCTTAATAGGGCATAAAAGAATATTAGATATGGCAAAAAATTTTGGTTTCGGTACAAAAACTGGCATTGATTTAACCGGAGAAGCATCAGGTTTTATCCCTTCAGAAGAGTGGAAAATGAAAAAATTTAACTCTAAATGGACGATTGGTGATACTCTTAATTTATCGATAGGGCAGGGATTCTTATCAGCTACTCCAATCCAGTTAGCTAGATTTGTAACGGCAATTGCCAGTAATGGGAAATTGTATAATCCTAAAATTGCTAAAGATATATCAGTAAAAGATGGACCAGTATTTGATCAGGTTAATATAAATCAACAATATCTAGATATTTTAAAAGAAGGCATGTATAGAGCAGTTAATACGCAAGGTGGGACTGCCTATTATAGTAGAATTTTGACAGAAGGGCATCAATTAGCTGGTAAAACAGGTACGGCACAAGTGCAATCAAAGGCTAATGTCAATGATGATTTAAATAGAGAGTCAATTGCTTGGGAAAGGCGTAACCACGCTATATTCGCTGGGTTTGCTCCTTACCTACAACCTCGTTACTCTATTTTAGTTTTTGTAGATCATGGTGGAGGCGGAAGCAGGGCAGCAGCCCCTATAGCTAGTAAGATTATGGCTATGGTACTTGATAAATATAGCTAACCCGTTAAGGTTCTAGATAGCCTCTCCGTCATTGCGAGGAGCTACTTTAGTAGCGACGAAGCAATCCAAATTTAACCATTTTTATGGATTGCTTCGTCGGTCTTATGACCTCCTCGCAATGACATTTAGGAACTAGTTAATATCAAGAACTTACTCGGGAGCTATATAATTGAATATTTTTTACTATTCGTACTTAGTGCTAGCGATTTTATAGTATATATTAGCATTTATATAAAAACTTAGAAACTCGCAATATGACAGACCCAATTCTTAAACAATTTGTAATTATTTTACCTGAGATAATGCTGACCTTACTAGCTTTGTTTACTCAGACATATGCAGTGTTATTTAGTACAAAAACTAAAACCATTAGCAATATACCCGATGAATTTCAAGAGTTGGCTAGGCGTACGAGTGGCGAGCGAACGGAGCGTAGTCAAACCTACGTGAGTACGCGAAGTCCCGAAGTACAACAACGCCAACACTTGAAAGGCAAAGGGTATACTCAGATATTACTATCGGCAATATTACTTATTGTTGCTTTTCAACAGTTGCAGTATCTTGCTTTACAAGGTTCAGATAATGATGTAATAGCTTTTCATAATTCTTTTGTCGTTAATCATTTTACTGTTGGTTTTAAATTCTTTGTTTTATTATTTTCAATAATGACCATGATGATTTATCAGGCATATTGTAAAATCACTAAGGAGGAGTTTAAAACAGAATTTATAACCTTAGTGCTACTTTCTACTGTTGGTGTTTTTATTACTATATCAGCCCGTAATTTTTTACTTTTATTTGTTGCTATGGAGTTACAGGCACTGGTAGCCTATGTATTAGCTGGCTTTAATCTGAATAATATTAAAGCATCAGAAGGAGCGTTAAAATATTTTATCCTTGGGTCTTTGATTAGCTGCCTAACGTTATTTGGCATTTCCTTTATTTATGGATTTGGCGGTAGTTTAGATTATAGTAATATTTTTCAGCAATTGAATCATTCACTGCAGCCAAATATTGGTTTAATAATGGGCTTAGTGCTTTTTTTAAGTGGTATCTTATTTAAATTATCAGCTGCTCCTTTGCATAGTTGGACTCTAGATGTATATGAAGGCTCTCCCATTCCTTCAATTACCTATTTCTCTGCTGCCACAAAAATTGGTAATGTGGTGGTATTATTAAATATAATGACTATGGTAATTGGAGATTATAAGCAAATTTCAGTTGATCTAATAAAAATCACTGCGATTTTGTCCATGCTTATTGGGGCAGCTGGTGCTATTAGACAAACCTCCCTTAAAAGGCTAATGGGTTACAGCACTATTCTAAATATTGGCTATGTTTTAATGGCTATTTCTTTTCATACTCCTCACGGTGATAGGGTAGCATTACTATATATGATTATTTATGCTGCTTCTGTCACTGGCTTTTTTGCCTGCCTAATTACTCTGCTGGGTGAAAAATCAGATTCGGCAACTTTTGATGATATTAAAGGCCTTGCTTCTACCCGTAAGGCGTTAGCTGCTGGGATTGCGATTATCATGTTCTCTATGATAGGCATTCCACCACTGGCAGGATTTCTTGCGAAATACAGCGTTTTCTATCAGGCTATTATAGAGAAGCAATTTACTCTAGCATTTATAGCTATTGGCACAAGTGTTATAGCGGCTTATTATTACCTGAAAATAGTTAAGTCTATGTACTTTTTTGAGGTGGATAAAAGTTTAAAACGAGTTTTAGTACCAACACCTAAGAGCTTAAAATTTATATGCTATTTGATTATTGGAGTTTTATTGCTTCTGTGTGTTTTTATCCAGCCACTTGCTGATACTATGGATGGTTTATAGCTATGTCATGGCAGGAAAAATATAATCTACTAATTTTTGATGAGATAGATAGTACCAGTTCTGAAGCTATTAGGATGGCTAAGGCTTGTCCTGATAAAAATTATGTAATATTTGCTAAAAATCAAACAAAATCGCGTGGGAGAAATACAAAAACTTGGCATTCTAGTCTAGGAAATTTGTATGTTAGTATATTATTAAACCATAAGATTGATCTTAACTTTATTCCACAATTATCTTTTGTTATGGCTATTGTTGTTTATAAAACCATAAGATCTTTGTGGGTGGAATCAGAGAATTCTATCAAATTAAAATGGCCCAATGATGTTTTGATAAACGACAAGAAAGTATCTGGTATATTGCTTGAATCTATTAGTATAAATGATAATAATTATCTTATTATAGGTGTTGGCATCAACGTTAAGGGAAGCCCTTTAAATATTGATCAATTGGCAACCAATTTATCCGATGAGAATATAGAAGTAAAAGATCTAGAATATTTATTAGAGCTTCTCATGATTAACTTTGAAAAATATTTTAGTAGATGGAAACAAGAAGGGTTCAGTAAAATAAGACAATATTGGCTTAAAAGAGCTTATAAGTTAGGTAAGATGGTTACCGTAAATGATGGAAACACAAAGATCTCAGGAATTTTTAAAGACATAGATGAAAACGGGAGCATAAGGATTGAGCTTGCCTCAGGGCAGGTTTGTTGCGTTAATTATGCTACGGAAATAATTTATTAATTCACCTTACGTATAGCATTTAAAAATTGCAGAAAAGTATAAGACGTCTATTAGCGAAACCACGTGAGTGTAGTGGCAATCATAGTACCCTACATTTTTTATATAACCACTATTAAAATGGCTACTGATCGTCATTGCGAGGAGTCGCTGAAAGCGACGACGCGGCAATCCAGGATACGCGAAGCGTACTAGAAAAAACAGCTTCGCTGTTTACCTAGATCGCCACGGCATCTAAAGATGCCTCGCGATGACGATTATAGAAAAATGTAGGGTACTATGAGTGGCAATCCACATTCATTAGATTGCTTCGTCGCCACAAAGTGACTCCTCGCAATGACGCTAGGCTGTTTTTCCTATGACTTTTAAATTGCCATGGGAGTTATGCGTAAGGTGAGTTATTAACTGATATTTTTTTGATAAAACTCTATAGCCTTGTTTAAATCCTCTGCTGTATCAACAGAGATAGGGATGTTGTCAACATAACATACCCCTATGGACATATTATTTTGTAAGGCTCTTAGTTGCTCAAGTTTTTCGGTTAATTCTAAGGTTGAGATAGGTAAGTTTATGAATTTAGTCAATGCCTCTTTGCGAAACCCATAAATTCCTACATGATATAAAAATTCTTCAGCACCATGAGGAATAAGGCTACGAGAAAAATACAAAGCCTTATCATTATGGTCAGTAATAACTTTGACATTACTATGACCATTTACGGCATCTATACCAACTTTTACTACTGGGGTCATAATATCATGGCTACTGGACTTTAGGTTTTCAATAACTTTGATAATTGATTCCGGTTCAACAAAAGGCATATCACCCTGTACATTCAGGATATAATTAATATGGTGATTGTTAGGTATTGCTTGAAATGCTTCGTATACACGTTCGGTACCAGTTTGACATTCTTGGTTTGTCATAATAAATTGTCCACCGCAATCAGTAACTTTTTTAGCTATAGTTTCTGAATCAGTTGCCACATAAATATTTTTTAGTTTGGTTAAATATACTTGCCTAAGAACACGCTCAATTATTGAGATTCCCCCTACAAGTTGTAGAGGTTTTTTGGGAAGTCTTACTGAATCAAGTCTTGAAGGGATAATAATTGCAACATCAGAATGCATAAACTACCATATAATTATATTTAACCTCATGTATGGATCTGCCGTAAAATGTTGTCAGTATGAAATTAGCTAATTATTAAAGCAGATGATAAATTTACTGACACCACTGCAACTTACAAATCTTGCCTCTGAAGCCTATGAGACTTTCAAAGGTTCTGAAAACCCTCAAAAACGTAAAATGATAAGTTTCATATTTCAGAACCTCAAACTAAACGATCAGAAGCTAGAGTTTACCTTGCGTTTCCCGTTTTATATATTCGAAAAAACTACTACTAGTCTTGAATGGCTCCCCGGGCCGGACTCGAACCAGCGACCGAACGGTTAACAGCCGTTTGCTCTACCACTGAGCTACCGAGGAACATTTGCCTTTATAGACTAGGTTTCTTATAACAAATCTTTTGACTATGGTCCAGTATTTTCTTATTTGATCTATAAAAAATAAATAGACCTCTTGCAGAATTCGCTTATGCTGAGGAATTTGAAGGAGACTTGGAATCTCGACCCGCAACGTATATCACGCGAATTCGGGATAAGAATTAATAATTCTTATATCGAACTGAGGTTAATTAAGAAACATTACTATGCTGGTGAACCTGAGCATTCATTACTAATCCAAACCCAATAAGCATTGATACCATCATTGTACCGCCGTAAGATATAAAAGGTAAAGGCACACCTACCACTGGCAATAATCCCATCACCATAGCTATATTTATAAATACATGACTAAATAGGGTTGATGTTATGCCTATTACCATCAGTTTACTAAATATAGCTCTACAATTCACAGCAATCATTAGTGAAATTATTATAATTGCACAATAAAGAATTAACAGAAACAAACTACCAACAAAACCAAATTCTTCAGCAAAAGTAGCAAAGATAAAATCGGTCTGATGCTCTGGTAAGAAATCTAGATGGCTTTGGCTACCTTTAGCTAACCCCTTGCCCCACAACCCACCAGAACCAATAGCGATTTTTGATTGAATAATGTTATATCCAGCTCCAAGAGGATCTTTCTCAGGATCAAAAAAAACCATGATTCGTTTTCTTTGATAATCATGCATCACTTGCCACATAACTGGTATGCAAGTAAGGACTATAATACCAATTATCACAAAATTTCTTACTCTAAAACCAGCAGCAAAAAAAATAATACTAGCAATAATGATATTAATCACTCCAGTACCTAGATCAGGTTCTTTTATTATCAGTATAACTGGTACTATCACACCTATTATAGGCAATAATATCTTGTAAAATCTAGCAAAATCCTCAATCTTTAGTTGATGAAAATACCTAGCTAACATTAACACTACTGCTAGTTTTGTTGGTTCAGAAGGCTGCACACGGATAACTCCTAAATCTATCCAACGCTTTGCTCCCATAGAAATAGATCCAAAAAGCTCAACACTAACTAATAAGATAATAATAGCAATATAAAATATATATGAGAATTTAAATATATATTTTATATCAATGGTTGCAATAATAATCACAACTGGTAAAAACAGGAAAAAATGCATCATCTGCTTATACGCCCAAGGGTGAATATTACTGTCTGAAGCGGAATATAGTACAACAAAACCAATGCTACAAATCACACTAATAAGCATAATTAAAGTAATTGGTAGTTTTTTTAGTTTTTCAAAATAATTTCTTTGAATTGACATTCTAGGTAGATATCCATAAAAATTAGCTGTAAAATGATATTATTAATTACGATTAAAAAACATGAAATTATTATTACATAACACACTTACTCACAAGAAAGAAGTTTTCATACCGCTAGATAGTAATTTAGTAAAAATGTATGTTTGCGGTCCAACCGTCTACGATCATCCCCATATTGGTAACGCTAGGTCCGTAGTAGTATACGATATTTTATACCGCTCACTAAGCAAAATATTTGGTCAAAATCATGTAAAATATGTGCGTAATATTACCGATGTTGATGATAAGATAATAAATAGAGCCAAAGAACTCAAAATAACGATTTCTGACTTAACAGTTAGAATTACCGAAGAATTTCATGCTAATATGCAATATCTAGGTTGCAAAACGCCAAATATCGAGCCAAAAGCCACCTTGCATATTGATGACATGATTGTGATTATTCAAAAATTACTTGACCTAAACCACGCTTATATCGCAGATAATCATGTTTATTTCGATATTTCTACCGCCCCAAATTATACAAAATTATCAAATCGTAATCTTGATGAAATGCTAGAGGGGGTGCGTATTGAAAATAATCCATCAAAAAAGCAACCACATGATTTTGTATTATGGAAACCAGCCAGTAAAGATGAAGAAATATTGGCAAATTTCGATAGCCCTTGGGGAAGAGGTAGACCAGGCTGGCATATAGAATGTTCAGCGATGAGCTATAAATATCTCGGAGAAAATTTTGACATTCATGGTGGAGGGGCAGACTTAATTTTTCCTCATCATACTAATGAGATAGCACAAAGTACATGTGCTTTCCCAAACTCTCACTTTGCTAAATATTGGGTGCATAATGGATTTCTGACCTGTAATGGTGAGAAAATGAGTAAATCGCTCAATAATTTTATTACTGTAAAAGACTTGATAGATAAAAAAATCCCTAGTAGCGTAGTTAGATTACTGTTACTGAGTAGCCACTACCGTAAACCATTAGATTACAACAATAAAGCTCTAGAAGATGCTACAAAAACAATGAATTATTGGTATAGAGCGATAGAAAATTTGGACATTAACAAACTTGACGTTCAGAACATTCCAAAAGAATTTTTATCTCATTTATTCGATGATCTGAATACACCTCTAGCCATTAAAATAATAAACGATTATGCTAAACTGGTCTTTGCGAGTAACAAAGAAGATGATAAGTACTTATATGCCTCTTACCTACTTTCATGCAGCAATTTTATAGGTCTAATGACCCAACCAGCTAGTAGGTGGTTTTACTGTGAAATAAATGATGAACCGATTCTCCAGCATATTGAGCAACGTAGGCAAGCCAAATTACAAAAAAATTGGTTATTAGCCGACCAAATTCGTCAAAATTTATCAAAAGATGGCATAATTCTAGAAGACAAACTAGATGGATCAACTAGTTGGAGAAAAGTTTGATTAAGAATACATTTACTAACTATTAAGGAATGTTTTTTTATATTTTCTTGATTTAAAATCAAAAATGTTTATATGACTAGTTAAAATCGTTTTTACCGGTTTTGAATTTCAGCTACTTAATATAAAAGAAATTAAAGGAGGATTATGAAAAGGACAGTAAGTTATGTAAATGACGTTCTACGTAACATTAAAAATGAACCCTGTGACGACTATGAATCATTAAATCAACATACATTTTATGAAATGCCTAGAGTAGACACTCTAAATGTAAAATTAATAGGTCCAGGATTGAGTGTATTTAATGCTCTGCACTCCCCTATTAGCAAAGAATCCTTACAATCCGCAGGACATACACTAGTTTTTGGTCATGATTGGTATGGATGGAATGATTTAGGTAAGATATATGAGATCACAAAGCCTTATATAGAAAAATATAATATAAAAAAACTTAATATAATTTTGCAAATGCATGGTATTATTAAAGAAGGGCTATATCACCTTGGTCTAAGTTATGATCCTGAAGGAGCAATGGGATCACCGAAAATGTTACCTGCTTCTTTAATTATAGATCAAATATCAAGGTTAACGCAGGAAGTAGATTCTACCGAACTCACATCTGTATCTTGCTACGGTACTCACTTATTAGATAATCCAGTAAAATTTAAAAATACTACTTGTAGTTTTTTATCAAGTGATGATGTGACTTGGCAGGGCGATTTTGCTAGCAATTCGAAAGTATTAGATAACTTTTTTATATCATTTGGTTTGAGTGTTATGGGAAAGAGTTTACTTTCTTATGCTGCTAATGTTAAAGAAAAACTGCACGTGCCGGATATCTTTATAACTAATGAGGGGATAATGACAAAAATAGATTTTTCTAACTATTTAAAAGAATTACAAAAATCTATTACCACTAATTCTTTTGTGCAAGAGTTAATTAAAGCAAAGATTATTAGAGAAGAGGAAGTTACTAATATAAAATTAGAAGAATTAGAGTTTACAGATATTGCCCAGCAACATCCATCACTTTTTGGAACGATTGTAGGAGCATGTATGTTTGCACATTTTACACAAGCCAAAGAAAATAATAACAGTAACAGTGTCACTACAGTAAGTCAAATTAGTAATGACGGTTCATCCGCTATAGCACTTGATGATATTTATGCTTCTGATACTCAAGTTGAGCTAGGAGGAGAGAATACTGTAAATATTATGGAATTACCTCTATAAATTACAGGGTAATTTATAGAGGTAATTAATAGTTGTTATAGATATAAATTCAACCATCATCGATGTCATTCCCGCGTAGGCGGGAATCTAAAAAAATAAGCCTGAAAGACTATTAAGTATTATGGATTCCCGCCTACGCGGGAATGACATCGAGTGCATATTAAGCACTTTTTCCTTTATCTATTAGGCTTGCAGCCCGACTTTTAAATTACCCTGATAAATTACGTTCAACATAACCCTTGCAAATATGTTGATTGAATATATAATTAACCTTGCTTAAAATATATAGCTAACCTGATTAGCATTACTCAGTCATTGCGAGGAGGCGTAAGCCGACGAAGCAATCTAGATATAATCACTTTCTTGGATTGCTTCGTCGCCACTAAAGTGACTCCTCGCAATGACGCTAGTTTGCCTATGGCTAAATGCTAGTAGGGTTAACTATAATAAGCAAAATTCACACGTAAGAGCCTAGTTGTTAGTCCAATTTCTTTGGTATCAACTCTTGCGGAGGAGTACCTATAATATGTAGGTACATAACTAACATTTTAAGGAGATTTAATAATGTCTAAATTACAAGCTGTTAATGTCAGAGATTTACTTGATGCTGGGGTACATTTTGGTCATAAAACCTCACGTTGGAATCCAAAAATGGCATCTTACATTTATGGTGTCAGAGATGATATCCACGTAATTGACTTACAACAAACTGCTGCCCTAATGCAGATAGCTTTGGGTGTAATTTATGAAACTGTCAAGAAAAACGGTAAAATATTATTTGTCAGTACTAAAGTTCAAGCCAGTGATATAATAGCTGAGTATGCGGAGAAATGTGGGCAATATTACGTTAACCACAGATGGCTTGGTGGTATGTTAACCAACTGGGGGACAATTTCTGGCTCAATAAAAAAGCTGGATAATCTTGAGAAAGTTTTGGGGAATGAAGAGGAATATTCCGGTTATACTAAGAAAGAAATACTGGAAATGACCCGTAAAAAGGATAAATTACTTAAATCCTTAGGGGGTATTAGACATATTGGGACAAGACCCAATTTGCTTGTGGTAATTGATACTAATAAGGAGCATTTAGCAATCCAAGAAGCAGTAAAGTTAGGTATTCCAATAATTGCTATTGTTGACACTAACTCTAATCCAGACAATATAGACCACCCTATTCCCGGTAATGATGATGCAATAAGATCTATAAGACTTTATTGCACCTTGTTTGCTGATGCAGCACTTGCCGGTATAGAAGAGGCTTTAGCTGCATCTGGTGTTGATTTAGGAAGCATAGCTACTCATGAAGAAAAAGGTACAAATATAAAAGGTATTACTAAGTTAAAATCAACCAAGAAATTTTCTAAAACTCTAGACCTAAATAATCAAGAAGCACTAGAGTCAGAGTTTGAGACAGCTTTAGAGCTTGCAGAAGTTGCTACAACAAAAAAATAACTAGTATTTGGGGGGTGTCAATTTAAGTAGCCTCGATGTCATCCTGAGTTTATTTCAGGATCTAGAAAATCAAGTAGTTAGCGTAAATTATCGTAAGTAACCTGAATTCGACATAAAAATAATTATTATTCTAAGCACCTTCGATGTCCTGCCTACGCAGAGGTGACATTGAAGGTGAGGGAGCATCAACCCTAACAGGGATGACATCGAAGATGTAGGGATGCATCGAGATTATTAAACCGATATCTTACATCAAACTCAGGTTAAGTTAACAGCATATATACTGCTATGATTTCAAGAGTTGGTAGACTCCTCAATCCAATAAAAATAACTATAAACCTTAAATAAAGGAGAGTAAAATGATAAATGCTGGACTTGTAAAACAATTAAGAGAGAAAACTGGTGCAGGAATGATGGACTGCAAGAAGGCTTTGCTTGAAACAAAGGGAGATTTTGAAGCAGCTATTGATTGGTTAAGAAAAAAAGGATTATCAGCTGCAGCAAAAAAAGCAGATAGAATTGCTGCTGAAGGACTAACAGCAATACACATTAAAGATAATGTTGGGGCTATTATAGAAGTAAATTCGGAAACAGATTTTGTTGCAAGAAACGATAAATTTCAACAATTGGTTAGGAATATTGCTGAACTAGCTTTGAAACAAGATAATTTACCATCACTAAAATTAGCAAAAACATCAACAGGTAGATCAGTTGAAGAAGAAATATTAGATAATATTGCTACAATTGGTGAAAATTTAAATCTACGTCGTATGGATGTCTTACAGGTATCAGAAGGTATAGTTGCATCTTATGTACATAACACTGTTGCTGATGGTTTGGGTAAGATTTCTGTCATTGTTGGTTTACAATCAGCTACCAAAGATAAAGCTAAGCTCCTAGAATTAGGACAGAAAATTGCTACCCATATAGCGGCAAGTAATCCTTATAGCCTTGATACATCAACTTTGGATCAAACATTAATTGAACGTGAGAGAAATATATTTTTTGAACAATCAAAAGCTTCCGGTAAACCGGACAATATCATTGAAAAAATGGTTGAAGGTAGAATACGTAAGTTCCTAGCAGAAGTTGTTCTGCTTGAACAAAACTTTTTATTTGATGATAAATTAACAGTTTTTGAAGTTATGGATAACACTGCAAAAGAATTAGGAACTTCGATTAAAATTACACAGTTTATAAGATATGAACTAGGTGCAGGCATAAAGCAAGAAGATAAAAATTTTGCGGACGAAGTTGCAGCTGTCATGCAAAGCTAGGAAAAAGAGTATACTCAAATGATTTGGTCAGCAAAAGACTTGAGTAGTGCGTTGAATATTGAGGTACATCCTGATATTCAGGGGAGGCAAATTCAGTTTAATTCCAACTCCGTTGCAAACGGCGATTTATTTATTGCTCTGCAAGGTAATAATGATGGACATAATTATGCCTTACACGCTCTAGAACGAGGAGCAAATGCAGTAATTATTAGTAAGGCAATAAAAGGGTTACCTGATAATAAAGTAATTATGGTCTCTGATACCTTAGCTGCTCTACACCACATGGCTGAGTATAAACGTAAAAAATCTAAAGCAATGTTTATTGGTGTTACCGGTAGTATTGGTAAAACGGGTACTAAGGAAGCAATCAAAACTATATTAAGTTATTTTGGATCTACTTTTGCTAGTAGAGGAAATTTTAACAACCACCTTGGCGTGCCTATAAATCTTGCTTCGATGCCTGATGATATAGAATATGCTGTTTTTGAAATGGGTATGAATCATTCAGGAGAAATAAGAGAGCTGACAAAAATGGTACGACCTAACATATCAGTAATCACTACAATAGCAGAAGCCCATCTTGAATTTTTTGAATCTATGCTTAGTCTGGTTGATGCCAAATGTGAAATTTTTGAAGGAATGCCAAAAAATGGCATAGCTGTTGTAAATTCAGACCATCAATATTATGACCGAATTTTACAGAATCTTAAACAATTATCGATTAATAATATATATAGTTTTGGTAAGTCCGAAGGCACAGATTCTAGATTAGTATCATATGAGCATATTGGACAAGAAGTACATCTACATTATTCTATCTGTAATACTAAAATAGATATTAGAATTCCTTTTGTACCGGAACATTATGCTAGAAATTATACTGCTGCTCTTCAGGTAGCAGCAATACTGAACTTAGATATTAATGCTGCAGCAACACAATTAAGCAAAATATCATTAACTGAAGGACGTGGGAAACTAGTCAACGCTAAATATAATGGTCAGAACTATCAAATTATCTGTGATTATTATAATGCTAATCCAGTATCAGTAAAAGCTGCTTTATTGTATCTAAAACAGCTTAGTGGACAGAAAAAAGTTGCTATACTAGGTGATATGCTAGAATTGGGAGAAAATTCGATAAAATTCCATAAAGACTTAATACCAGCAATTCTCGATTCTAGTGCTAAGAGAGTTTTTTTAGTAGGTAATCTTACCAAACATATATACGATTCTTTGCCAAATGACATAGAAAAAATGCATTTTGATAATGTTGATTTGTTGATAGAAAACTTAAATGAATTACTTAAAGGCGATGAATTACTCTTACTAAAAGGATCTAACAGTATCCAACTTAGTAAAATTATACAATCTTTTGAATTACTACAATGATATACAACCTTCTTGCCCCCTATATACATAAATTACATATAGCCAATTTATTCCACTATGTTACTTTTCGTATTGGACTTGCCATATTATTTAGCTTGACCATTTCTTTTTTAATAGGACCTAGGTTAATTAGGTTTTTACAAAATTTACAAAAATATGGTCAACCAATTCGTGACGACGGACCAGAAACGCACAAAGCAAAAGTAGGAACACCAACTATGGGAGGGATAATGATTCTCTTCACTGTTTGTCTTTCCACTATATTATTCTCTGACCTTACTAATAAATATATATGGATAGTGTTATTTGTCTTTGTTAGTTTTGGTGTACTTGGTTTTATGGATGATTATGCTAAAGTAACAAAAAACCACCATAAAGGCGTTAGCGGAAAGAAGAAATTACTATTTCAGTTCACTATTTGTCTAATTGCCTGTTTACTATTAAGAGATTCCAATAGTCAGGGAAATAATCTGCTCACTATTCCATTTTTTAAAAATTTATTGATTGATTTAGGTTTGTTTTATATACCATTTAGCATGTTTGTGATAGTTGGTGCATCAAATGCGGTGAATCTAACAGATGGTCTTGATGGTCTTGCCATAGTACCTATTGCTATTACTGCAGGTTCTTTTACCTTAATTATTTACTTGGTCGGTAATAGTTTCTATGCAAATTATCTACAAATTATGTATATACCAAATATTTCTGAATTAACTATCTTCTGTGCTTCAATTGTTGGTGCTAGCCTAGGATTCTTATGGTTTAATGCACAGCCAGCAGAAATTTTTATGGGAGATACTGGAAGCCTAAGTCTTGGTGGCGTTCTTGGTGTTATTAGCGTTATAACCAAACATGAAATTGTACTAGCAATTATTGGCGGATTATTTGTTATTGAAACTTTATCAGTAATTATTCAAGTATATTATTTTAAAGCTACTAATGGTAAAAGAATTTTCAAAATGGCCCCACTGCACCATCATTTTGAGAAACATGGCTGGCCAGAATCAAAAGTTGTGATACGTTTTTGGATTATAGCCATAATATTTGCTCTAATTGGTTTATCTTCACTAAAACTGCGGTAAAAAAGCTATAATCAATTCAGGAGGAGCGATCGAAGACGGCACTACCTACTTCTCATCAATTGACTATATATATTATTGTTACTGATTATGACATATAACAATTATTGATTGTGATTTTAAATTATTTTTTAATCTACAATTAAATTGTTGTTGATTATTTAATTATTTGGTATATAGTTGATCTAAGATAAAAAAATAGCTTTATGAAAACTACCTTACCTAGCCGATCATTAGTTATTAAAGAAAAACTAGACAATATTATTAAAGAAATTCTAGACGTAGGAAAATCAAAAATAGCGATGATTATTTTATTTGGTTCTTATGCTAGAGGAGATTGGGTACAAGACATATATCAGCAAGAGCATATTACCTACAGCTATCAAAGTGATTTTGATCTTTTGTTGATTTTAAAGAAAGGCAAATATGCAGGTCATCAAGCTAGAGAACTACAATATACGATAGAAAAAAGGCTCGATAAAAAATTCCCAATGACTGTAGATAGCATGATGAAAAGGCAGCCAGTTACCCTGATATTTGAGCCTATTAAGCGGGTAAATAGCCAATTGGAAAAAGGTCAGTATTTCTTTTGTGATATCAAGAAAGAAGGAGTTCTTTTATATGATAGTGGTGAATTTATATTATCTGAAGCCAAAAAATTACCATGGTCGGAACGAAGACCAATAGCTGAGGAAGAATATGAATATTGGTTTGGAAAAGGTAAAGGATTTCTTATTGGTGTAAATGCTTATCTTGAAAATAATGAAAATGCTTTATCAGCCTTTTCGCTTCATCAAGCTACCGAGAGCTTTTATAATGCTATTCTGCTAGTTTTTACTGGTTATAAACCAAAGTTACATGATATACTGGAACTTGGCAAGCAGGCTAGAATTTATCATTATGACCTCTATAAGATATTTCCACATGAGACTCTTGAACAAGAAGAGTGCTTTAAGTTACTCCTAGGTGCTTATGTTGGTGCAAGATATGATAAACACTATAAAATTAGTAAAGAACAATTACTTTACCTGATCAACCGGGTAGAAGAATTAAAGACAGTTACTGAAAAAATCTGTTTAGAAAGAATTAATAATACAGAAGTAACGTAATTGTATATACTCAAATGATTTGGAGAATTGGAAATGATACTTATAGCTAACCCGAAAAGGTTTAAGGCATAGTAATGGTGATAGCCTTGATGTCATTCCCCACGGGGAATGACATCTAACGCGAATTCGGGATAAGAATTAACTAATTCTTATCCCGAATTGGGGTGAAATGATACTTACAAGTTCACCTTACGCGTGGCATTTAAAAGTCATAAGGAAGAAAACAGCCCGACGTCTATTAGCGAGGAGCTACTTTAGTAGCGACGAAGCAATCTAATAAATGTGGATTGCCACGACCACTACGTGGTCTCGCAATGACTCTTGTACTTTTCTGCAATTTTTAAATTGCCATGGGGGTTATGCGTAAGGTGAGTTACAAGACCAAAAACGATGTCATTCCCCACGGAGAATGCTATCTAGGCTTTTTACTAATCAAGAATAGGAGTTATGGATAAAAATTTAAAACAAACTAGTTTTTTATTTGGTAGCAATGCTGTTTTTATAGAAGAACTATATCAGCTATATTTATCAGATCATAAAGCAGTTGATGAAAGCTGGCAAGACTATTTCCAAAATATTGGGAATAATAATAGTTACCAAGTTAATAAAACTATTGCTCATGTTATTACTGCACCTCAAGAAAAACCCTTGCCGTATGTTACGGAATTTTCCGCTACAACTAACAAGCTCAGAGCAAAAGCAATGATTGCCAGCTACCGTAATTATGGACATTATTTAGTCAAGCTAGATCCCTTGAATCTTGAGGTTCTTAAGACTAAAAATGAGTTGAGACTTAATATAGAAGATTTTGGTTTTACCACAGATCAGTTGAATAATATTATAGAAATTGATGATGAATTTTTTGGAATAAAAGCATGTTCTCTTAAGGAATTAGTTAATTTGCTTGATCAAACTTATACTAAAGATATTGCCGTAGAATTTGCTCATGTGAGCAATGAAGATGAGAAAACTTGGTTTTCTGAACAAATGGAAAGTAACGTTCAAGCTTTTAATATATTGGAACAAGATAAGAAGGATATACTAAAAGACTTAGTAGAGATTGAAGGATTTGAACAATATCTACACACAAAATTTCCTGGGGCAAAGCGTTTTTCAGTAGAAGGTGGAGAGGCAGCTGTAGTATCTATAGATAAAGTCATAGATATGTCTATTATCCATGGAATAGAAGATGTCGTAATAGGTATGGCACATCGAGGAAGACTTAGCACCTTGACCAAGGTAATGACTAAACCTTATAAAGCCATTTTTTCTGGATTTATGACAGGAAGTGTCTTGCCGGATGATTTAGGTATCTCAGGTGATGTGAAGTATCATATTGGCTATTCATCAGATCGGATAAGAGGACAATCTAAAGTTCATCTCTCTATGGCAGATAATCCCTCGCATTTAGAAGCGGTAAATTCAGTGGTAGCTGGTAAAGTACGAGCAAAACAGGACAACATGCAAGATGTTAACCGTAAGAAGGTAATGAGTATTTTAGTGCATGGTGATACTGCTTTTTGTGGTCAGGGTGTAGTAGCTGAGAGTTTATTTATGTCGGATCTAAAGCCTTATAATGTTGGCGGGATTATTCACTTTGTCATTAATAATCAGCTTGGATTTACAGCGAATAGTTATGACACTAGACCAGGTAGATATTCTACTGAGTTTGCTAAGATAATTAATAGTCCAATTCTACATGTAAATGGTGATGACATTGAAGCAGTGATCAAGGCTACCAATATTGCAGTGAATTACCGGTATAAATTTGCTAGAGACATAGTCGTTGAGATCATTTGTTATCGTAAATATGGTCATAATGAAGGTGATGAACCTATGTATACTCAAGCTGTTATGTATAATGTAATAAAAAATAAGCAATCCCCGGCAACTATTTTTGCAAATAAACTAGTAGCAGGTGGAATAATTGACCAAAATTATTTTCCTACATTAAAAGAACAATTTAAACTGAAATTAGATCAAGAATATGAACAAGCCAAAAATTATCAGCCGCAAGCTCAGTTTTTGGAAGGTTTATGGTCTAGTTATACTAGGTCAAATGCCCAAATGCTCTCTACTGGTGTTAACAAAAACACCTTAAAAGAACTTGGTATAAAGCTTTGTCAGATACCAAAAGATTTTCCTTTAAATCCCAAACTTGTAAAATTATTTGAATTAAGAGAAAATACTTTAAAGCAAGATAAACCTATTGACTGGGCAACTGCAGAACAGTTAGCCTTTGCCAGTTTATTAAATACAGGTACTAGAATACGTTTTACTGGTCAAGATTGTGGGCGTGGCACTTTCTCTCACCGTCATGCAGTGTTACATAGTCAAGTGGATGATAGCACTTATACACCATTAAATAATTTATCGCAAAGCCAAGCAAATTTTGAAATTGCTGACAGTAATTTATCTGAATATGCAGTTTTAGGTTTTGAGTATGGTTATTCATTAGTTAATCCAAAAGATTTAGTAATTTGGGAAGCTCAATTTGGCGATTTTGCTAACGGAGCTCAAATAATTTTCGACCAATTCATTTCCAGTAGTGAAAGCAAATGGCTCAAGATGAGCGGTATAGTAGCACTACTACCACATGGACTTGAAGGACAAGGTCCAGAGCATAGCTCTGCAAGACTCGAGAGGTTCTTGCAGCTTGCTGCTGAGAATAATATTCAAGTTACATATCCTACGACGCCAGCTTCATTTTTTCATTTATTACGTCGTCAAATATACAGTAATATTCGTAAACCACTAATAGTAATGTCACCAAAATCTTTATTAAGACATAAAATGGTTGTATCACCTCTCTCCCAGCTTGATGAGAATACAAGCTTTATACCTGTGCTAGACGAAATTAATGATGCTATAAATGCCAAGGAAGTGAAACGAATTATATTATGTAGTGGTAAAGTCTACTATGATTTATTAGAAAAAAGAGAAGAAAAGAATATTTTAGATATAGTGATTATTAGACTCGAACAGTTATATCCGTTTCAAACGGATATTATCGTTAAAATATTAGGTAAATATAATAAAGCTACAGAGTTTATTTGGTGTCAAGAAGAACCTAAAAATATGGGGGCATGGAATTTTGTTAAAGATCACTTAAATGAGAGCCTAAAAAATGCATCAATTAATAATCAATTTGTATATGTTGGTAGGAATGAGTCTGCTTCACCAGCAGTTGGCTCACCGATCATACATAATGAGCAACAGAAAAAATTGCTTGAAGAAGCCTTGATAATTAACCTGAATTCGATGTAATACCATTTCCCATTATTAACTACGCTATTTAGTGCTACAGTGTAGTACTAATGTCAAAACGATGTCATCCCAGCGAAAGCTGGGATCTAATAATGTTTAATAGTCTTTTAGGCTATTTTTTTAGATTCCCGCCGTTGCTAAGAATGATGGTATGGACGAGTAAGTAAAAGAAACTTTACTTACTACCGTGATCACGAATATAATTCGGTCACATAATTATACTATTTAATAATTAAAAAGGAGTCCATACCATGAAAGATATTAACATACTAGGCATTGATTTAGCAAAAACAATTTTTCATATTGTTGCATTAAATAAAGATGGTGAAAAAATATTAGCTAAAAAATTACACAGAGAAGAATTTGAAGACTACATTTTAACAAACATTCCCAAGAATAGTTTATTGGTAATGGAAGCATGTGGCAGTTGTCATTATTGGAGCAATAAGTTTATGGAATCAGGTTTTACAGTAAAATTACTTAAACCATGTGATGTAAAAGCTTTTGCAAAAACTCGACAAAAAAATGATACAAATGATGCTTTGGCAATAGCAAGAGCAGGAAAAGATCCGGAGTTAAAATCGGTTCGTATAAAAAATATATCACAACAAGAGATTAGTTGGTTACATAAACGTCGGCAACATATTATTAGACAAAGAGTACAATATAGTAATGGTTTAATGAGTGATTTACTTGAATTTGGTTATTACATAAAAATGAGTAAATCTAAATTTGCCCGTGAGGCATTAAATATAGTAGAAGATGCCAAAAATGCTGGTGTGATTTCAGAGAGAATGTATAAGGAAATGAAGGTAATAGCTGAAGAAATTGCTACGTTATTAATACAAGAATCAGCAATAGATAAACAGCTAATAGCAATAAATAAAGAATCTGAAACAGCTACTTTATTAAAAACAATACCAGGTATTGGAGAAATTAATGCTAATATACTAAGCATAGCAGCTTATGAAAATTATGATGATTGTCGAAGTTTTGCTGCAAGTTTGGGATTAGTGCCTAAGCAAAATAGCACAGGTGGTAAAACAAGTCTTGGATCTATCACTAAGAAAGGAGATAGATATGTTAGAACTATGCTGATACAAGGAGCAAGGTCTATTGCAATCAGAGCAAAAATACAAAAGGACCCCACTGATCATTTAGTGCTATGGGCAAAAAAATTGTTGGGAAGGATGAGCTTTAATAAGGCTGCTGTGGCAATAGCAAACAAATTAGCTAGAATAGCGTATGTATGTGTTACAAGAAAATGTGCATATGCTTGATAGTTGGTGGTGTATATAGATTTATCTGTATTTTATCTATATAAAAGAAGAAGTAAGTAAATAGGATTTAAGAGGTACGATATAAGCGAAAGTGATTGGAGATAATAAATGGGCATTCCAAAAACAAGTCCGAGATTTTATGTCAAGGCTCTAGAAGCCGTAAGAATGAGTGGATAACTCCAAGGATTGCGTGGAATGCGAAAACTATTATGGCACTAGATGCCGAATATATGACAGCTTATTTTTTTATTACTCCCGCATCATTTTTCTTATTGACTTACTTACTCGTCCATATATGACAGCTCTGGGTAGTAACTACAACTGTAGTATTAGCGTAGTTAATAATGGGAAATGGTATACTTGTCACATCGAACTTGCGGGATACATATAGAAACAATCAGGTTTGAAACGGTTCTTCACCTGATTGTTAAATATTAATTTGCTAATAATCTTATTTTTATACAATATAAAAATAAGATTATTAGCAGTAATAGATTAAAATGCATTCGTGCCAGCCGCTTCAAGAATGCATTTTTCCTTATAACAAGCCAATTCGATATAAGAATTAACAATTCTTATATCGAATTGAGGTTAATTAAGGAGTAGAGTTAAGTTAGGAACGTCAGCATAATTATTTAATTATTCAAATCTAATGCACCATAGTACCCTACATTTTTTATATAACCACTATTAAAATGGCTGCTGATCGTCTATTAGCGAGGAGTCGCTGAAAGCGGCGACGCGGCAATCCAGGATACGCGAAGCGTACTAGAAAAAACAGCTTCGCTGTTTACCTAGATCGCCACGGCATCTAAAGATGCCTCGCGATGACGATTATAGAAAAATGTAGGGTACTATGCTAATGCACCTAAAGCCAAGATTAAGCCAACGTAATTATTATTTTTAAACCTAGTAAGACAATTTTGTGGGTCTGAGATTTCTAATGTTACTACCTGCCAAGTTAGCATTATATAAGCACAGAGAATAGCTATATAGTTAGGTCGATGGGTTGCTATAATGTTAGCAAGTATGAATAATAATATGAAGATGGTATAGTAAATATATAAATGTAATTTATAATTTCTCTTTTCTAAAAAAAGTGGCATTGACTTGATCTTAATCTTCTTATCGTCCTTTATATCCATAAAACCATAAATAGTGTCATAACCAATAATCCAAAAACAGCAGGCAATATACATAATACCCGATTCTATTGATATTTTATCAATTACGGCACTACTGCCAATCAATACTCCATTAAATGTTAGCCCTAGAAATACTTGCGGGAAGCTTGTCATTCTTTTCATTAGCGGATATAAAACAATCATGATAAAGCTAAGAAACCCTAGGCAAATCGCTGTTTTATTTAATGATAATAAAATTGTCAAGGAACAGACTGATAATATAGTTAGCAAAATCATCGCTTCATTTACATTTAATGATCCATTAGCTAGTGGTCTATCCTTTGTTCTTAAAACATGCTTATCAAAATCTTTATCAAAAATATCGTTAAGAACACAACCAGCTCCCCTAGTAATGATACTTCCGATAAAAAACAATGATAATAATTTTACTAAATTATAAATTGCAATATTGGTAAGAAGTACCCCAAAGCATGCTGAGAAAAATAGCAACAGATAGCCAGTAGGGCTTTGCAGCCTCATTAATTTAAGGCTCAGAAAAAATTTATTTGGCATTGCTATTAATTATGATATATCTTTGTTAAAAAAAATGAGCAATATACTGCTCGTAAATGAAAAGTTGGTAGACGATAGAATCAAAATCAAGATAGTAGCAGGAGTGTCCAAGCCGAGGAGTACAGCGTACATTAGTACGTAAGCACCGCAGGTCTTGGACAACGACAACGCAATTGTTGATTTTCATCGAGTATACCACAAAAATAATTGGGAATTGCTATTAGTGGATCAAAAAAATCTGCTATATATATAAATATAACCGAATATCGAGTTCAGGTTAGTTAGTAACACTCCTTATATAATTAAGATATTATTATGACCGAATTTCCAAAAGATTATAGCTTTAGTGAAAGCGAAAGAAAATGGCAAAAATTTTGGCAGGAACAAAAAATTTATCTTTGGGATAAGAATGACACAAGAGAAAATAGTTTTGTAGTAGATACGCCACCATTAACAGTCTCAGGACAACTGCATATAGGACATGTTTACAGTTATACTCAGGCTGATTTTACTGTCCGTTTCCAACGGATGTTAGGTAAAAATATTTTTTATCCAATTAGTTTTGATGATAATGGTTTGCCTACCGAACGTTTAGTTGAAAAACAAAAGCAACTAAAAGCAAACCGTATGCCAAGAGATGAATTTATTGAAATATGTAAGGAAGTTGTTATTTCTGAGGAAGAAAAATTCCGCTCATTATTTAACCAAATAGCTTTGTCTGTTGATTGGACTTTGGAATATCAAACGATTAATCCATTATCACAAAAAATATCACAAATGTCCTTTCTAGACTTAGTCGACAAAGGAGAAATTTACCGCAATAATCAACCAATATTGTGGGATCCAATTGATCAAACAGCTTTATCTCAAGCTGACATCGAGGATCAAGAAAAAACGTCAATGATGAATGATATAATTTTTCACACCAATAATGGTGAGAAGATTATTATTGCTACCACTAGACCAGAATTACTACCAGGTTGTGTTGCGGTATTTTATAACCCAAATGATGATAGATATAAACATTTGCAAGGTCAATTTGCCATAACACCGCTATTTGATGTTAAAGTACCTATTTTAGCAGATGATTTAGTTAAAATAGATAAAGGAACTGGACTTGTTATGTGCTGTACTTTTGGTGACACAACCGACATAATTTGGTGGAAAACTTATAATTTACCCATGAAAATCATTATAGATGCACAAGGGATCATAAATTGCCCTGCTGAATTATCAAATTCACGTTTTTATAATCAAATAAATGCTTTAAAAATAAAAGATGCTAGAAGTAAAATTATAGAAATTTTAAAAGAGGAAAATTTATTAGTCAAACAGGTAGAAATTACTCAAACAGTAAAATGTGCCGAACGTTCAGGTACACCACTAGAGATACTTATAACACCTCAATGGTTTGTTCGTACGATAAAACATAAAGATGTTCTAATGCAACGAGCAAATGAGCTGAATTGGTATCCCAAAAATATGAAAATTAGGCTTGAGAGCTGGATAAATAGTCTATCATGGGATTGGTGTATAAGTCGTCAACGCTATTTTGGTGTGCCATTCCCTGTTTGGTATTCTAAAAGAACTGGTGAAGTAGGCAAAGCTATATTTCCCAATATAAATCAGTTACCAGTAGACCCCACCCAAGATCTACCAATTGGCTACTCTAGAGATGAAATAGAGGCGGATTATGATGTTATGGATACTTGGGCGACAAGTTCCATCTCACCACAATTAGGTAGTCACGGTATATCTGAAAAGTTTAACATAGATATCGAGCGTCACAAAAAATTATTCCCAGCTGACTTGCGTCCACAAGGTCATGAAATTATTAGGACATGGGCTTTTTATACAATACTTAAAGCTCAGTTACATGAAAATACACTTCCTTGGAAAAACATTATGATTAGTGGATGGTGTCTAGCATTTGATCGTAGCAAAATGTCAAAATCTAAAGGAAATGTTATTGTGCCACAAAAATTGCTTGAGCAATACGGTGCTGATGTAACACGTTATTGGACTTCTAAATCTAAGCTTGGAGCAGACACTGTTTACTCTGAAGACGTAATGAAAAATGGCAAGAGGCTTGTTAATAAATTATGGAACGCTGCTAAATTTGCTGCTATTCACTTCGATAAATTAGACCCACTAGATAAAAATGCTGAAATATCTGATATAGAAAGCAAGATTTGTCATAAGTTTGACCAGTGGTTAATAGTTAAGCTAGTTGAGTTAGTAAGCAAAGTTGAATCAGATATGCAAAATTATGAGTATGCCAATGCTGTGGATTTGATAGAAAAGTTTTTTTGGTCAGTATTTTGTGATAATTACCTCGAAATCACCAAAACCCGGGCTTATAATATGGATGGTTCAGATAATAAAGGGCAGTATAGTGCTATAGTAACCCTATATTATTCAATAAAAATTTTGCTCAAATTATTAGCCCCTTTCTTGCCACATATAACAGAAGAAATTTGGCAAATTTTATATAGTAAAAAATCTATACATACAAGGGGCAACTGGCCTCAAATCAAAAATTTATCTTTTCCGGTGGATCAAATTCAGCCTGATAGACTTATTGAAATACTAGACTTGGTTAGGAAAGCTAAAGCAGAAAAGAATTTGTCAGTCAAAGCTGATATTGAGATATTAGAAATTATAGGAGAAAAACTCCCTACTGACTTAACGATAGACCTTAAAAACGTTACATCTGCTCACAAAATAGAATTTGTCGAGGATTTTTCATTAACAAATCAAGTTTTAAAGAATGGTGATGTTGTAGTTAATGTAATATATACTCCGAATGCTTTGAAAAATTGATAAATCAATTTCTAAGTTCTTAGAGTTTAACATAAATAAAATTAGTATAATTAGCTTTTAGTGAGATTAAACAAAATGACTACCGTTATCTACCTAATAGGTAAACCAGGAACTGGCAAGTATACTATAGCAAAGGAAATAGCAAAAGCTGGCTACAGCATATGTGACAACCAGCATATCAATAATCCTATTTTCTCACTTCTAAATTATGATGGATTGACTCCTATTCCAGAATTTGCTTGGGATACAATTAAACATATACGAGATGGTATCTTTAATTTTCTAAGCCAAGAAACTTATAATAACTATGTTCTTACTAATTGTCTCTATGAGATTGATGGTGATCATAAGCTTTTTAATCAAGTGCAACAGCTAGCATCGAACCGTAAGTCAACATTTATTCCTGTAAAATTATTGATTTCAGAAAAAGAAAATATTATGAGAATTCAACAGTTAGATAGGCTGCTTCGTTACAAATCAATCGATGTACAAGATGTTTATCCAAAATATCCTTTGATTCAAATTTCTCATCCTAATTTATTTGAGCTTGATGTTACACTCCTTCCTGCTAGTGAGGCTGCAAAGGAAATTTTGCAGCATGTTAGGTTATATACTCAAATGCTTTGAAAAATTGATAAATTAATTTCTAAGTTTGGTGTGTAATATTTTTAGGATTCCCTACGATACTATATAATTTATTTTTTACTTTTATTTATTATGATACAAAATTTTATTTGTTATAATATAAATTTTATGATAACCTAAATATCAGGAAACTTTAAAAAGTTACGGAGGCATAGTTTATGACTACAAATCAAACGGAACAAAACAAAGTTCTTTGCCTTTCAGGTGGTGGGGTAAAAGGAATAGCTGAGTTAGTTGTACTAGCGAAAATAGAAGAAATAACCCAGCAACCTATATCTAAATTATTTAATATTATTTCTGGCACTAGCGTTGGTGGGTTAATTGCAGCCTTATTAACAATTCCTGAAGAAGAAGGATCAACAGAGCCTCGTTATTCAGCTAAAGAAGCTTTAGCACTATTTGAAAACACTGCTCCTGAAATCTTCCCTCAAAGCTGGTTTAACTGGGGAATAATAAAACACAAATATAGTCAAGAACCTTTGAAGAAAATGCTAGAAAAGCATTTAGGGGATAATAGATTGGATGATAGTCTATGCCGTCTTATTATACCAGTTGCTGATTTGAATGAAGGAAAGAATAGTATGCATATCTTTGATAGTCATGATAAACATAGTCCACATGTTAGAATAAAAGATGTGCTTCTTGCAACTACAGCAGCCCCAACCTATTTTAAAGCTGTTGTTAATAAAGAGGCCGTAAAAGATTATGATTATGCTGCGGGTAAACCTTATGCTTTTGCCGACGGTGGTCTTGGTGCTAATCGTCCAGCTGCTACAATGCTACAGGTACTTAAAGAAGGACTTAGTTATCATGAACAAGCAGACATTATGGAACATACTATGATTTGTTCTATCAATTTTGGAAAAACTGAGCAAACAAAATCCCAAATACCGTCAGCTAATTTTGATGGAGCATTAGGGTGGTTACTTAACGGCTTAATTGATACACTTATGAAAAATGACGAGGAAGCTGATGTAAATGAGGTTAGGTTAGATCTAACAGGTGAAGGACAAAATACAGAGATATTGCTTCCTATTCCAAAAGAATGTAAAAACTTAGACGATTCTAGCAAAAATAATATAGCAAAGTTAAAAGTAGTTGCTGAGCAATATTTAGAAAATAATTCCAAGTTAGTACAAGATCTGTGTGATAGATTAAAAGCTGATTGGAAGGATAATCTTGAGGAATCTAAAGTCTCAAATGTAATGGTAAGTAATGGAGTTAATGATGAAGGGTATGAAAGTGATAACAACTCAGACTATTCTGATATAGTGGTGGCTACTGCAGAACCTGAAGTCTCAAATGTAATGGTAAGTAATGGAGTTAATGATGAAGGGTATGAAAGTGATAACAACTCAGACTATTCTGATATAGTGGTGGCTACTGCAGAACCTGAAGTCTTAAATGCAATGGTAAGTAATGAATTAGAATCTAGTAGTACTATAGTGACTAATGGAAAAACAGATCCTACTGTAATTAGTGAGAAATTTACAACAACACTTCAGTGGATTAAAGAGTTATATGCAAAGGATTCCAAATGTGCATTAGAATATTTAGAATATGTTAATAATGTATCTCCTGAAAAGTTAGATCTTACTACAATTGAATCACTACCTGAAGAAGTACAAAAAACCGTTCAATGGATTGTAGGGTTAGATACAGAGAGTCGTTCAGAGCTATTAGAAAATATTAAGTCATTAATAATTAGTACCTCTCATGATGATAATATTTCTTGTACTCAAGAAGTGACTGAACTTGAAGGACAGGATCCACTATACGAGCATGCTGACGACTTAGTTGACTGTTATTAGAAAGTAAAAAAGAGTGCATTGCTAAAACTAACTAGGTGAGAACTTGCCTTAAGAGTAATCTTACCTAGTGATAACAGAATGTTTAGCTTATTGGATGATATACTCTTCCTGCTTTAAAGAATTGGCTTCACAAAACTGTATTTGCTTTTTTGCTGTTATATGTTATTGTTTTTCTTGCATTTTACGGGAAGTCCATACAAAGTTAATTATTTAAATTAAAAAACTTTGTAATAAGATTCTAACACCCTTTCCCTTACTTTACCAGCCCTACAGACCGACTGCAGGGTAATTTAAAAGTCGGGCTGCAAGCCTAATAGATAAAGGAAAAAGTGCTTAATATGCACTCGATGTCATTCCCGCGTAGGCGGGAATCTAAAAAAATAAGCCTGAAAGACTATTAAGTAATATAGATCCCTGCCTTCGCAGGGATGACATCGGTAGTGGTTAAATTTGCATCTATAGCAACTAATGATTGTGACTTTTAAATTACCCTGACCGACTGTTAAATTTCTCTGATTGCAGACTTTAAGCTTTTGCTGTATGTTAAACTCAAGTATCGGTGTAATAAATTAATAGCAGGCTCAAGTAATCATCACCATTAGGGATGATGTCATCAACCCCTGCTGCCATTATGTCATCCCAACGAAAGCTGGGATCTAAAACTATATAACATATCTTCTATGCTATTCTTTTAGACCCCGCTACCTTCGCAGGGGTGACATCGAAGGTGCAGACACCCTAGGCTATTAATCCGATGTCTTACATCGAACTAAGATTATGTTACATAAAAAAATCTAAAGAACAATGGCAATATCTATTAAAGAACTTGAAGAAATTATACGTTATAGTTTTCCAAATGCCAAAATAAAAATTGTTGATTTAGCTGGAGATCAGGATCATTATTCCTTAGAAATACAAGATGATGCTTTTCTTGGAATCAGTCTAATTAATCAGCATAAGATGGTAAAAAAAGCTTTAGCAGAAATACTGAATAATAATAAATTACATGCTATCACCATAAAAACTACCAGCTCTCCATTAAATATAGTCAAATAACCCTACGGATGGGGCAATAGACCTTTTGCATAATTCTACTTCTGTTGGTAATTTAGGCAATGCACCTAGACTCGAATCCTCACATATATCATAGTCTGCTGTGGGGCGAGGTTTCATGTCTCCTTCAAATTCCCTAGCAGAAGAAAATTATGCAAGAGGTCTGAAGGGAGAGAGTTAGTCTTATATCTTGCTCCACATCGTTAGGAGTATTAGTCTTATATCTGCTCCACATCGTTAGGAGTAGAGGCTTCTTGTTGATTAGAACTTTCAAGGGAGCTAATAGTATCTTGCTTATTGTTTCTTGAGTAATCCTGTGCTTCAGATTCTGACCTTGCAACAATTACCGTTATATTTGTACTAAGCTCAGCGTGCAACCTAACCTCTACCACGAATACACCTGTTGACTTTATTGGTTTCTCAAGAATTATACTTAAATGTGATATTGAGTGCAAAGAAGCCTTAGACAAACTTTCAGCAATTTCTTTATTATTCACTGAACCAAACAACCGACCATCATCAGCAGACTGCTTAATAAATATTAATTCCTTACCACTGATAACATTATTAATAGCTTCTGCCTCAGATCTTATTTTTAGCTCCTTCGTTTCAAGATCATGCTTTTGGGCTTCTATGAACTGTTTATTAGGTTCTGTTGCCCTAATTGCTAACTTTTTGGGGATAAGATAATTACGAGCAAACCCCTTTTTTACCTTAAGAATCTCTGCAATCTTTCCGAGTTTTCTTACAGGTTTAATCAAAATAATTTCCATCTTATTCCTCTGCTCAAATTTGAAATACAAAAGGCAACAACGCTAGGATTCTAGCAATTTTTATAGCATTCTTCAGTTTTCTTTGCTTTTTGGCACATACATTGGTAATCCTACTAGGCAACATTCTACCACCTTCTGATACAAATTTTAGTAACAAATCAGGGTTCTTGTAATCAATTACTGGAGCATTTGGAATAGAAAGAGGGCATCCCTTACGTTTTCTAAAAAACACTCTTTTATTACTTCTATCAGCCATTCTAGTCATTGACTGAGAGTCAACAGCATCATTCTCAAACATTTTAATATTTTCCAATTTTATTACTATTTAGTCTTTATTAATTGTTACATCAACTATTTCTTCATGATCTGAACTTTTACTTCTTAGAATCGGCGAAGGTTCAGCACTTATTGAATCAACATTGATATTAACAAACCTAATAATATTTTCACTTAGCTTCATTTTCCTTTCCAGTTCATTTATTACCGAAAAAGCAGTTTTAAGCCCCATAAAAACATAATGTCCTTTTTTATTATTACCAATCTTATAGGCTAAACTTCTTAAACCCCAATATTCAGTTTTAATAACTTCACCGTTACTATCTTTAACAATTTTAGTAAAGTCATCGGTAATTTTATCTACATCAGCAGACGAAATATCTTGACGTATGATAAAAACTGATTCGTAAAAAGCCATATATAAGAATCTCCAGCTACAAAATAAAGCCATTTATAACAATAAAAAACATTTAATTCAAGTGTTATCTTTATTATAGAGCATAATTAATAAATCACTAATACCTTTTGATTGCAAAAATGTAACCGTTTTACACGGATTGTAAACAAATAATTAAATTAGTAGACTTATATTAATAAATTTAGTAGAAATTTATTAATTAATTCGATAATATTGTACTTTAAAAAGTCAAATTAATATCATTACAATAAATTCACAACAATGTAACATTAGACTCTTGCATAACTGAATTATACTCTTTTTACTTTAAAAATTGACTCAGCAAAAACTTTGAGGGTTCGCGTACTTCACATTACTTACATGTACGTCTGCATGCTTATACCTTGTTTTATGCTCCAATCCCTCAATCATTTGGGTATACAAAGAAGAATTTAGTCATGCCCAAAGTCTTCATTTAATTAGTATTTAAAATGTTTGATAAATTACCACCTAGAGTTCTTATTATAGAATCAACTAAAAGCATTAACGTTTCTTTATCTAACGTCATAGAGAGAGCATGGTTTGACCTTGTTAAGGTTAATACAATAGAAAAAGCTATGGTCTCCTCTATTGCAAATCACCCTGATATAATTATTGTTGATTCGATGGTACAAGATAAAGTTGCTACAGAAATAGCAACTAAACTAAGAGAAATTAATGGTTTAGCGAAAGTACCAGTAATTTTTTTGCTACATTCCGGAGAGTCCCCGTCTAATTATACTTTGGAAGATAATAACTTTGTTGTTTCTCTTATTAAACCATTCACGCCAGATCAGCTAATGATTTCAATAAGATCATTACTCCGACGATCTAATTTGATTCTACAAGATAAAGTTATAAAATATAAGGAAGTAAGTATGGATCTTACTACCTATAAAGTAACTAATAACGGCAGGATAATTCGTTTAGGACCAACAGAATTTAAGATTTTACAACTTTTGATAAAAGCACCTAAAGTAATATTTTCCCGTCAAGATATTGTAGATAAAGTGTGGGGCAAGGATACGACTATTGACCTGCGTACTATTGATGTACATATAAATAGAATAAGAGCATCTCTAAAAAATAAAGAATCTGAAGTATTTATAAAAACGGTCCGTGCCACAGGATATTGCCTTGATTTGCCAGATTCTTAGAATTAAAGTAAGAAATTATTTACCATCCAAAAATTTTGTGTAATGTTCTAAAATTTTAATGTATAAAGGACAAGATCTGCAACCAATGGAAGTTATTAATGAAACTAGATAAAATTGAGAATATCATAGTCGCACCATTGTATATTATTATATTAATGGTTATAATACCGACGTTAAGTGAGACGATTTATACCCCCTCGCTTCCTGACTTAGCCAAGGATTTGAAAATTAGTGCTAATTTAGCAGAATACACACTTACTATTTTTTTGTTTGGCTTTGCTGTTGGTGTTTTAATATGGGGTAATTTATCTGATTTTTATGGGCGTAAGCCTTGCATACTTACAGGATTTTTGATTTATATTTTATCGTGCTTCATTTGTTATTTAGCAGATAATATTAATATGCTACTTGCTGCAAGATTTATGCAAGCTTTTGGAGCTAGTGTTGGGTCGGTATTAGGGCAAGCCATAGCTAGAGATATAATAAAACCAGCAGAGCGTGGTAAAATGTTCTCAACGATAGCTATTGCCATAGCATTTGCTCCTGCTATAGGACCAATTATAGGTGGTTTTGTAATAAAATTTTATCATTGGTCGGCGGTATTTCTTGTTCTGATAGTGATTGCAATATTTATCATGGTGTTAATATCAGCCAGACTGCCAGAAACTAACCTAAATCTTAGAACTGAACGCTTGGTTATTCCACTTTATAAAGAATGTTTTGGTAAAATGATTAAAGATCCAAGATTGCTTGGTTTAGCATTTTTAACTGGAGCAGTGAATGGTATTTTATTTGGTTATTTTACTGAAGCACCTTTTTATTTTATCTCAGGACTAAATATTTTAACTTCATCATTTGGTATGATATCATTTTTTATATGTATTCCCTTAGCTTTAGGTGGACTTATATCCAAAAAGATGCATAAACTGCAAAAAACTTCTGATAATATTATTTTTGCAGCTATTAAGGTTATGTGTTTAGGATCTTTGCTATTCTTGTTATCTAGTTATTTTAATCTAATTAATAAAGATAATGTGACAGGGTCTTTATTACAAACTTTATTATGGCTAGGTATTATTATGACAGGCATCACTATGATAGCTCCAAATTGCTTAAGTCAAGCTTTGGAAGATTATGGCAAATTTGCTGGCACAGCAGCTTCACTTTTTGGTTTTATGTATTATATAATTGTCACAAGTTTTACAGCATTAATGGGATATATGCATAACGGATCATTGACACAATTACCATTATTCATGCTAATCATTTCAATTAGTATGATGTTAGTGTTTCATATTGTTATTAATAAGCAGCAAATGGCAAAGAATAATTCCCCATTTTTATAAATCCTCTAAACTCCATTTTGCTCTAGGACAAAAATCGAGTAGGTTAGTAAGATTGTTTTGCAAACGTTCTAGCCCAGCATAAGCAATCATAGCGGCATTATCGGTACATAAATGTGCTGGGGGTACTAAAAGTGCGTATCCTTGAGTTGCAGCTTGATACTTAAGTATAGACCTCAAATAATCATTAGCAGCAACCCCACCGGCAAGCACACAAGTTTTTTGTAGCAATAGCGACTTACCTATAAATTCTTCATATATTCTAAAGCTATTAAGCATTTTTACTGACAATATTTCTCCAACCACATATTGAAAGCTGGCTGCTATATCATTAATTTCTTGATCACCTATAGGTTCTAATTTGGATATTAATATGCGTACTGCAGTCTTTAAACCTGAAAACGACATATTACAGCCACTTTGATGAATAATAGGTTTTGGTAAAATATATTTAGACGGATCGCCAAATTTTGCTCTTCTCTCAATTTCTACTCCTCCAGGGAAAGGCAAACCCAGCATTTTAGCTACTTTATCAAAACACTCTCCAACCGAATCATCTATAGTTTGTCCTAAAATTTTATATTTGCCAAGGGAGGAAGCGACAACAAATTGACAATGTCCGCCGGAAACTAATAGAAGTAAGTAAGGATATTCAGCCTTATTGGTTAATCTAGCAGTAAGTAAATGTCCTTCTAAGTGGTTAACTGCAATAAAAGGCTTCTTTAAGACACTAGCAATGGATCTAGCAAACATTGAGCCAACTATTACTCCTCCTATCAAGCCAGGACCGGAAGTAGCTGCGATTCCATCTATATCAGATAACTCAAGATGGCTTTCATCTAAAACATATCTAACTGCTTTTTCTAAATTTTGTAAATGTGATCTAGCAGCAATTTCCGGTACTACCCCTTGGAATAGCTTATGTTCTTGATGTTGGGAAATAACAATATTTGACAAAATTTCTTTATCTGAGGTGACTATTGCCACGCCAGTATCATCACAACTTGATTCAATACCTAATATTTTAATTATTTTAATCTCTCCTTTAATAAATCATTCACTAGGCTAGGATTGGCCTTGCCTTCAGTTTTCTTCATTACTTGTCCTACGAAAAAACCAAATAATTTATCCTTACCGCTTTTATAAGCAGCAACAGAATCAGGATTTTCCGACAATATTTCGTCAATTATAGCAGATAGTATACCACTATCTGACATTTGCACTAAGCCCTTTTCTTTAATAATTTTTTCCGGTTGCTCGCCAGTTTCAAACATAGTTTCGAAAACTACTTTGGCAATTTTCCCTGAAATAACCCCATCTTCTATTAACTTCACCATTTGGGCAAGCATTTTTGGGGTAATTTTACACTCATTTAAGCTAATGGAATTTTTATTAAGCTGACCAAATAACTCACTAATAACCCAATTAGCAAGTATCTTAGGATTACATAAGGTCACTGCTGCTTCGAAATAATATGCTACCTGTTCATCAGCCGCAAGAACCTCAGCGTCATATGTGTTTAAACTATATTCGGCAATATATCTTTTGATTTTTGCATCCGGAAGCTCTGGTAGTTCTTGAGCTAATTGCTCTATTAGCTCCTCAGATATCACTATAGGTAATAGATCCGGATCAGGAAAATATCTATAGTCATGAGATTCTTCTTTTAAACGCATGGTTCTAGTTTCACCAGTATCAGCATCAAATAATCTAGTCTCCTGTATTATTGTCTGACCATTTTCAATTAAATTCACTTGCCTATTTGCTTCAAACTCTATTGCCCGCATAATATTACGAATCGAATTTATGTTTTTGATCTCACACCTTGTTCCGAGTGGATTCCCGGGAAGCCTTACTGAAACATTAGCATCGCAACGTAACGAACCTTTTTCCATGTCACCATCACAACTTCCTATATATCTCAACAAAGTCCTGAGTTTACGAACAAACTCAGCCGTTTCCTCCGGTGAACCAAGGTCTGGTTCAGTAACAATTTCCATTAATCCTACACCAGCCCGGTTTAAATCAATGAAGCTATAATACGGAGATTGATCATGGATAGACTTGCCCGCATCTTGTTCTAAATGCAAACGATTAATTCTAATCTTCTTGGTTGCTCCCTGCTGAGTTACTATATCTAAATAACCATTTTGGACAATTGGATGATAGAATTGCGAGATTTGATACCCTTGCGGTAAGTCAGGGTAAAAGTAATTCTTACGATCAAATCTTGAATTAAGATTAATTCTTGCCTTAAGCCCAAGACCAGTCTTAATTGCTTGGTGAACACAATATTCATTTAATACTGGTAACATTCCAGGCATTGCTGCATCAATCAACGATACTTGTGAATTGGGAGGAGCAGCAAATTCGGCGGAACTAGCAGAGAAAAGTTTGGATTTTGAAGAAATTTGAGCATGTATCTCCACACCTATAACATATTCCCATTTACCTGTATTACCAACAATATAAGTCATTTAAAATCTCTTTAGTTTACTATATAAAATGTGAAAAATTTTTCAGATTAAATCTTTATCATATTTTCAATAAAAATTGTAGTTTTTTATAAATCTTTATTTTCTATATCTTTTAAACTACCTTAGTACTACAGTTGTAGTACTAATGTCAAAACGATGTCATCCCAGCGAAAGCTGGGATCTAATAATGTTTAATAGTCTTTTAGGCTATTTTTTTAGATTCCCGCCGTTGCTAAGAATGATGGTATGGACGAGTAAGTAAAAGAAACTTTACTTACTACCGTGATCACGAATATAATTCGGTCACATAATTATACTATTTAATAATTAAAAAGGAGTCCATACCATGAAAGATATTAACATACTAGGCATTGATTTAGCAAAAACAATTTTTCATATTGTTGCATTAAATAAAGATGGTGAAAAAATATTAGCTAAAAAATTACACAGAGAAGAATTTGAAGACTACATTTTAACAAACATTCCCAAGAATAGTTTATTGGTAATGGAAGCATGTGGCAGTTGTCATTATTGGAGCAATAAGTTTATGGAATCAGGTTTTACAGTAAAATTACTTAAACCATGTGATGTAAAAGCTTTTGCAAAAACTCGGCAAAAAAATGATACAAATGATGCTTTGGCAATAGCAAGAGCAGGAAAAGATCCGGAGTTAAAATCGGTTCGTATAAAAAATATATCACAACAAGAGATTAGTTGGTTACATAAACGTCGGCAACATATTATTAGACAAAGAGTACAATATAGTAATGGTTTAATGAGTGATTTACTTGAATTTGGTTATTACATAAAAATGAGTAAATCTAAATTTGCCCGTGAGGCATTAAATATAGTAGAAGATGCCAAAAATGCTGGTGTGATTTCAGAGAGAATGTATAAGGAAATGAAGGTAATAGCTGAAGAAATTGCTACGTTATTAATACAAGAATCAGCAATAGATAAACAGCTAATAGCAATAAATAAAGAATCTGAAACAGCTACTTTATTAAAAACAATACCAGGTATTGGAGAAATTAATGCTAATATACTAAGCATAGCAGCTTATGAAAATTATGATGATTGTCGAAGTTTTGCTGCAAGTTTGGGATTAGTGCCTAAGCAAAATAGCACAGGTGGTAAAACAAGTCTTGGATCTATCACTAAGAAAGGAGATAGATATGTTAGAACTATGCTGATACAAGGAGCAAGGTCTATTGCAATCAGAGCAAAAATACAAAAGGACCCCACTGATCATTTAGTGCTATGGGCAAAAAAATTGTTGGGAAGGATGAGCTTTAATAAGGCTGCTGTGGCAATAGCAAACAAATTAGCTAGAATAGCGTATGTATGTGTTACAAGAAAATGTGCATATGCTTGATAGTTGGTGGTGTATATAGATTTATCTGTATTTTATCTATATAAAAGAAGAAGTAAGTAAATAGGATTTAAGAGGTACGATATAAGCGAAAGTGATTGGAGATAATAAATGGGCATTCCAAAAACAAGTCCGAGATTTTATGTCAAGGCTCTAGAAGCCGTAAGAATGAGTGGATAACTCCAAGGATTGCGTGGAATGCGAAAACTATTATGGCACTAGATGCCGAATAGGCTCTGTCCAAAAAACTGTGTAAATTTCGAAATAGGTTATATATAAAAGTATAACAAAAAAGGAAATTACATGAATAAAAAAACTAATGAATCAATAAAGCAAGCAGTAGATTTATTAATAGATAATGATACAGATGTAAGTACAATACTGAAAGAAGGAGGTTTATTAAAAGAATTGACCAAACGTTTAATAGAGAAGGCACTGCAGTCAGAAATGAATAATCATCTAGGCTATGATAAATACAGTCGTGCAGATAATGATAATGCTCGTAATGGTATAACTAGCAAAAAACTGATCTCCGAACATGGAGCTGTAGAAATAGAAGTACCAAGGGATAGGCATAATACCTTTGAACCCGCAATACTACCAAAACGCCAGAAACGTTTTGATGGTTTTGACGATAAAGTACTATCATTATATGCTAAAGGCATGAGTATATCTGATATTAAGATTCAGTTACAGGAGTTATACAGTGTTGAAATAAGTGAAGGCTTAATCAGCCAAATTACTGATGATGTAATGGATGAGGTTAAAGCTTGGCAGAGTCGACCATTAGAAGAGATATATCCGATAGTATTTTTTGATTGTTTAGTAGTAAAAGTCAGGCAAGATAAAAGGATAATCAATAAGGCAGTATATGTTGCATTAGGAATTGATTTATCTGGTAAAAAAGATATATTGGGATTATGGATCAGTGAAAATGAAGGGGCAAAATTTTGGCTCGGTAATTTTACCGAAATGAAAAATAGAGGGCTAAAAGATATACTGATTGCCTGTAGCGATAATCTTACTGGTATGTCTGAGGCAATAGAAGCAGTTTATCCAAAAACAGAACATCAATTGTGTATTGTACATCAGATTAGAAATAGTTTAAAATATGTGTCGTATAAAGATAGGAAGCAACTGTCTAGCGATTTAAAGCCGATATATACTGCAGTAACGGAAGAACAAGCCCATTTAGCTTTAGTATCTTTTGAAGAAAAATGGAATAAACAATATCCACAAATTGCCAAATCATGGTATAATAATTGGGACAATCTAATGATTTTTCTAGGGTATCCTGAGTCAATTAGAAAGGTAATTTATACAACTAATTCAGTTGAATCTGTCAATAGTCAATTGCGTAAAGTAACAAATAATAAGCGGGTTTTTCCTAATGATAATGCTGTTTTTAAAAGTTTATATTTGACAATTGACTATATGACCAAAAAATGGACTATGCCCATTCCAAACTGGAATGAAGCTATGGCTCATTTGATGGTTAAATTTGAGGATAGGCTTAACAAAATTTAATGACCTATTTTTTCGAATTTACACAGTTTTTTGGACAGAGCCGCCGAATATATGACAGCTTATTTTTTTATTACTCCCGCATCATTTTTCTTATTGACTTACTTACTCGTCCATATATGACAGCTCTGGGTAGTAACTACAACTGTAGTATTAGCGTAGTTAATAATGGGAAATGGTATAACATCCTTTATGCTATTTTTCTAGATTCCCGCTGTTGCTAAGAATGACATCGTTTTGCAAGTCTAATTTTAACAGTCTATCTTCCAAGAACATATACAAAAGTGAACAAAAACAACCATACTACATCGACAAAATGCCAGTACCAAGCTGCAAATTCAAAACCCAAATGACCATTACCTTTCACAAAGTCACCTCGCCGCACTCTATAATAACAAACGCTTAAAAATATAGTGCCAATTATTACGTGAACTCCGTGAAAACCTGTTGCTAAGTAAAAATTAGAAGAATAGATTCCATCTTTAAAACCAAAAGCTGCATGATGATATTCATAAGCTTGCATTAAACTAAAAAATACCCCAAGTATTATGGTAAAGCCAAGAGCGGTCACACAATCCTTTTGGTTATTTTCCTCAAGAGCATAATGCGCCCAAGTTACTGTTGTACCGGACAACAAAAGAATCAATGTGTTAATAAAAGGAATGTCAAAAGGATCAAATGTTTGAATACCAGCAGGAGGCCATACACCAGGCTTTACTACCCATACACCATCTAGCATTCCTACAGGGAAAAGGTTTGCTTTAAAAAATGACCCAAAAAATACAGCAAAAAACATTATTTCTGACAAGATAAATAGTGCCATACCTATCCTTAAGCCAATTCTTACTGGCTGCGTATGATGTTTTCCAATTAATCCCTCTTTAATTACATCACTCCACCATGAATATAAACAAAAAATCACTGAAAGAATACCAGCCCCAAAAACATATTCACCAAATCTATATGCATGCATAAACATTATGCTACCGCTAGCTAAAAGCAATAAGGCAAATGAAGTCAGGATTGGCCAAGGACTCGGATCAACAAGATGAAATAGATGTTGTTTTTCTTCTACAGAAACAACATTATTGTTTTTAATAGATCTATGTAACATAACAAACTCATAAGCAATTCACTGCTTGGTTATTTTATGCTATCTTCTGTAAATATCAAGAATATACTCAACAGGGTAATTAAAGGGTCGCGATCAGTAGTTGTTATAAACATAAGTTTAACTACTACTGATGATGTTATTCCTAGCTAACCTCAAGTATTGATGTAAGACATCGGTTTAATAGCCTAGGGTGTCCCTGGCTCTCTCTTGATGTCATCCCTGCGTAAGCAGTGGTCTAAAAAAATAGCATAGAAGGTATGTTATATAGTTTTAGATCCCAGCTTTCGCTGGGATGACATAATGGCGGTGACATCACCCCTAATGGCGATGATTACTTGAGCCTACTATTAATTTATTACATCAATATTAACGTTGGTGTTTTTGATCCACGCGGAAATGACATCAAAAACTTATTGCATTACAATCCTTTTAATACTGGTTAGTTGCCTTTTAAACCGTTCTAACAACTATTAATTGTGATTTTTATTAGAACCCAATTACAATTAATACACCTCAGGAGGAGCGTGTGAAAAATCTGAGCCTCTTCCATCACACGGTACTTCTTGAGCCAAAGCTTCTTGACCACAAGTACTCGGAAACGAAGCATAATCATTATCAGGTATAAACATCTTACTAAAAGAGCTAAGAAGCATATTTTGAGAATTAGTTAACTCAGGTATCTCATCCGTATGATTACCGCTGATGATTGAGCTAATCCGACCGGATAGAGCCTCAATTTGTGTATTATCTAATACTTGTAAGAACATTTCTAGAAGCTGAGATTCCCTAGGAGTTAAAGTACTCAAGCCTTTTTGTAGAGTTTCATATTGACTATCATCTAAATCTTTAATCAATAATTTTTGTCTATCACATTCATTCGATATTACGCGATTACTAACAGTACTGGCAGCATTATTATCTTGCCCTTCATCATCAGTATTATCACTCGCTACTAACGCACTAGAAACATTAGATTCGTCAATATTTGCTGCTTTTAAGCTCTCTTCTCTATTTACACTTTCAACCAATGTTTTACAGAGATTCTCAAGTAATTCTTTGTTATTTTCTACATATTGCTTACCAATTTCTTTTAATTTAGCTATATTATCCGGCTTAACATTATCCAATTTCTTACATTCTTTTGGTATAGGAATTAAGATCTCTGTAAATTGACCAGCTTCTGGTAAATCTTTTTTAACTTCATTTGTAGCACTACTTTCGGTAGCTTTCGTAATTTTGCTTACTATGTTTCCTTTAGTTACCCAACCTATCGAACCATCCAATTTTTTTGATGGTATCTCCATTTCTCTATTAGTGTGTTCAAAATTGATAGAACAAATCGTCGTATGTTTTAACATTTCTACTTGTTTTTCAATAGTTAGCCCTTCTTTCAGCACTCCTAGAGTTGATGCTGCTGGACGATTAGCACTTAAGCCTCCATCGACAAAAGCATAAGGTACTCCAGCATCATAGCCAAAACCACCTACACCCTCTTTATTAACAACAGCTTTAAAATAAGTAGGAGCTGCCGTAGTAGCAAGAACTACCTCTTTTGTTAGTGGGCTGTTAGGGGCATGACTATCAAAAACTTTATTAGGATCATTTTTGCCACTTACGTCAAAAACAGGTATAATAACGCGACTTATAGCCTCATCCAATGTACTATTACCCAAATATTTTTCTAACATTGCTTTAAGAGGTTTTTGACTATATTTATGGCTGAATATGTTACCGATTGGCCCATTAAAATACCACTTTTGTGGAAAAATATCAGCAGCAGTATTTTCAAATAGTTCTAAAGCTTGTTTTGCTGAAAAAAGCGGTTCTGTTGACCCCTCTTCTTCAGGGATGGTCAATAAAGCTGCAATTAATCCCCCAACACTAGTACCCGCAATAAAATGGAACAATTTAGATATAGGCATGCCTGTATATTCCTCAATCGCTGCAAGTATAACCAACACAGAAATCCCCTTAATTCCACCACCTGAGATAGAGAGTCCCCTATATTCTTTTATTTTATCTATTCCTCTCTCTTGTATTTCATCTATTTTACCCAATTTTGTTCCACCTATGTCGCTCATAATTATAACTCACTAAAGTTAATAAAAAATATTTATACAACATCCATAGTGGGAGACCTTGTCAAAAAAATCAAGCAATAGATGATGAAAACTACTAATTATTATCTACCTAATATTGTATAATAACCACTATATACTAAATAGCAATTAACTTTTTTGTAATATATGTAGCTTGTCACAAAAAATAAAATTATTTTACACTTTATAAGTTGATTAAGTGGTCTATAATCCGATTTAATTAAATTTGATTGATAAGATCTAGATGCGCAAACCTAAATCCGTTTTTTTATCAGCAATTTCAGGCAATATACTGGAATATTACGATTTCACAGTATATTCAGTATTTGCATCAGTAATTGGTCACACATTTTTTCCTTCAAGCTCAGAATTTTTACAAATATTGTTGGCTCTTGGGGTATTTGCAGCAGGATTTATTACTAGACCAATTGGTGGTATATTTTTTGGTTATGTTGGCGATACATATGGAAGGCGTATAGCCTTAATTATTTCCATGCTTGGTATGACTATACCAACATTTACTATGGGACTAATTCCTTCTTATCATGACATAGGAGTTTATGCACCGATAATATTAACCATAATGCGTCTTTTTCAAGGCTTATGTATTAGTGGTGAAGGGGCTGGGGCTGCTATTTTTATTCTAGAACATCATCAAAATTTACGACCAGGTTTTACTGCTGGTTTAGTACATGGCTCAAATATTGCTGGTACGTTAATAGCCACTCTTGTAGGAATTATTATTGAACAATATTTTTATCATTTTGATTTTGCTTGGCGTTTTGCATTTTTACTAGGCGGAGTTATGGGGCTTGTTGGTTTCTATTTACGTCTTCGTGTATCAGAGACTCCAATTTTCAAAATGTTAGCTGAACAAAAGAAAACTTTAAAAGCACCTTTTATCAACGTAGTTAAAACAGCTTGGAAAGCGATGTTTTTAACCTGTTGTACAGGTGCAGTTGCTAGTAGCGTCGTCTATTTAGTAAAAACCTATATTATTGTGTATTACCATGATGTTATGCACCTTGATAATACAATTGCTCTTACTTATATGTTATATGCAAATTTTATATCGATGGTATCTATGCCATTATTTGGTGGATTAACTGATATTATTGGAAAATTTAAGACTTTAGCTTTAGTAAGCTTAGCGATCTTGATATTGGCTTTACCTATTTTGTTATCTATGTCATTACCGTTCATGTGGCAACAAATTCTAGCACTAACTATCTTAGGTATTCTTAGTGGGGCAATAGCTGGGGCAGCCTATAGCTTTATTATATCTTTATTTACTCCTGAACAAAAATTTTCAGGGGTATCTTTTAGTTATAATTTGGGTATTACCTTGTTTGGCGGAACTTCTCCTCTGATTTCATGTTGGCTTGTTGCAAAAACAGGCTTGTTTTATGCTCCTGCCTTTTATATTATGACTACTTCTAGTATATTTTTAGTTATCATTTATTTTATGAGAAATGAAATAAGATGTTTACTTAGTAGGAATTCTTTCAAAACTAGCAAGAGATAATAAGTTGTTTTAACACTCCCACTATAGTGATGGTATAAATTACTATGACCAGCAACAGAGAAAAAGCAGTAACATGGTTTACAAATTTACGTGATCAAGTATGTACTGAATTCGAGAAAATTGAACTTGAATATAGTAAGGCGAAAGGTTTAGCTCCTGCAAGATTCATACGATCACCATGGGCTCGAAAAAACGGCGGTGGTGGCGTAATGTCTGTAATGCGTGGTAACTTATTTGAAAAAGTTGGTGTTAACATTTCTACAGTTTTTGGGGAATTATCTCTAGAATTTAGTAAAAATATACCGGGTACTGGAGATAGTAGACAATTTTTTGCTACTGGTATTTCTATCGTTGCTCACCTTACTTCTCCATTAATACCAGCAGTACATTTTAACACACGCTACATTGAAACTACTAACCATTGGTTTGGCGGTGGTGGAGATCTAACACCATTTTATTCTAATGAAAATGAGACGACAAAATTTCATAATGCTTTTAAACATGCTTGTGATAAACATGATCCAAATTATTATCCTAAATTTACAAAACAATGTGATGAGTATTTTTACTTAAAACATAGAAATGAGCCAAGGGGAGTAGGCGGTATATTTTATGATTATTTAAATACTGGAAATTTTAATAATGATTTTTCTTTTACTAAGGACGTAGGACAAGCATTTTTAACAGTATATCCTGAAATTGTTAGAACAAAGATGCTACTGCCTTGGACTAATGAACAAAAGGATTATCAATTAGTGCGTCGTGGTAGATATGTTGAATTTAACTTATTATATGATCGTGGGACAATGTTTGGCTTAATGACAGATGGCAACGTTGAAGCAATATTAATGTCTCTGCCCCCAGAAGTACGCTGGTAGCCTTATAATCCCTAGATTTTTAAGTATTTGGTGCATTCGATTGGATTCGAACCAACGACCTCTGCCTTCGGAGGGCAACACTCTATCCAGCTGAGCTACGAATGCTTAATCTTAAGCAAATATGGGGCGAATGACGGGACTTGAACCCGCGACCCTCAGATCCACAATCTGATGCTCTAACCAACTGAGCTACATCCGCCATGTAACCTGCGTTAAAGTAAATTATTATTACCCGTAAGTCAAGTATATTCAACTCAAATTACCATGACTTAATACATTTATTTTTAGAGTTTTTGCTGTCATAATTATATGATATTATTTTACTAATTCATCTAACTTACCTTCTTTCTCAAGTTTATGAAGAGTGTCACAGCCACCAATATGCTTATCATTAATAAATATTTGTGGTAATGTACGTTGTCCATTAGCTTTAGCTTGCAACTCTAACCTTTGCTTGTCACTATAATTGTCTACGATTATTTCTTTGTAAGATATATTTTTTCGATTAAGTAGTTTTTTTGCCTTAGTGCAATAGGGGCAATATGTTAATGTATAAATTATGACGGTGTATAGAATAATTTTGTGCATAATTGTTATCCTATTTTATAGTTATAAAACTATTATCCACATATAATAAACTTTTAGCAAGTTACAAATTAATGATCAATAAATTTTCAATAGTATCTAAATATAGTCCAGCTGGCGATCAGCCAAGAGCAATTAATGAAATCGTTAAAGGTCTTGAATCTAGAATGCGTTCACAAATACTCTTTGGTATTACTGGTTCTGGTAAGACCTTTACTATGGCAAATATTATTGAGAGAACCGGTAGACCATCGCTTATTATGGTACATAATAAGACATTAGCTGCCCAAATTTATTCAGAAATGAAGGCAATTTTTCCCAATAATGCCGTTGAATATTTTGTATCATATTATGATTATTTCCAACCTGAAGCATATATTGCAAGAACCGATACTTATATAGAAAAAGATTCTTCGATAAATGAACAAATAGATTTATTAAGACACTCTGCCACTAGGTCACTGCTGGAACGTCGGGATGTAATTGTTGTATCCTCAGTGTCTTGTATTTATGGTCTTGGTTCACCAAATCTTTATTACCAGATGACAATAAGCCTTAAGTCTGGGGAAACTTATGCTAGAGATAAATTGCTTAATGACTTAGTAAATTTACAATATGAGCGTAATGATGTGGGGTTTGAACGCGGTACGTTTAGGGTAAAAGGTGATAATATTGACATATTCCCAGTACATTATAACGATAAAGCTTGGCGATTGTCATTCTTTGGTAATGAACTTGAATATATAAGCGAATTTGATCCGCTTACAGGTGAAAAATTAGCTAAATTAGATCAAGCTGTGATTTATGCTAAGTCCCACTTTGTAACACCTAAAGAAGTAGTACAAAATGCTATATCGCAAATTGAAGAGGAGTTACAACGACGCTTAGAATTTCTTAAAGCACATGATAAATTAGTAGAGGCTCAAAGATTAAATCAGCGTACCCAGTATGATATGGAGATGATGATGGAAACTGGCAGTTGTAAAGGTATTGAGAATTACTCTCGATTCCTGACTGGTAAAGCAAATGGGCAGCCTCCGCCAACCTTATTTGAATATTTGCCTAAAGATGCTTTACTATTTGTCGACGAAAGTCACGTATCTGTCCCGCAAATTAGAGCAATGTATAATGGTGATAGGGCAAGGAAAGAAGTATTAGTGGAACACGGCTTTCGCCTTCCATCAGCCTTAGATAACAGACCACTAAAATTTGAAGAATGGCAAGATTTTAGACCTCAGACGGTTTTTGTCTCGGCAACACCTGGGCCTTTTGAATTGGAAGAAACAGCCGGGATTATGGTCGAACAAATTATCAGACCAACGGGACTACTAGACCCAGAATGTATTATAAAACCAGCGACTAACCAAGTTGAAGATTTGATAAGCGAGATTCAATATACGATAAATAAAGGATTCCGTGTTTTAGTAACAACATTAACTAAAAAAATGTCAGAAGATTTAACAAATTATCTACAAGAGTTAGGGTATAAAGTATCATATTTGCACTCTAATGTTCATACTCTTGAACGTATGGAAATCATAAGAGATTTACGCCAAGGTACTATAGATATTATTGTTGGTATTAATTTATTGCGAGAAGGTTTAGATATTCCAGAATGTGGACTTGTTGCAATACTCGATGCTGATAAAGAAGGTTTTTTGCGTTCTGAAGTCTCATTAATTCAAACTATCGGCAGGGCTGCAAGGAATAGTCAGGGAAGGGTAATACTCTATGCAGATCGCAATACTAAGTCTATTGATAAGGCAGTAAGTGAGACATATAGGAGAAGGAAAATTCAGGAGGAATATAATGAGCAACATGGTATAGTACCGCAGACAATTAATCACCATATCCATGCACTAATTGAATTAGAAAAATTGGATAGTAAGTTAGATAATAAAAAACAAACTCATATATTATTGGACAATCCAGTGAAATTGAAAGCTCATATCGATAAATTAAAGAAGGAAATGTATGCAAAGGCTAGTAATTTAGAATTTGAACATGCGGCAAAAATACGAGACCAAATTAATATGCTGGAAGAAGCTGCCTTAGAGTTAACTTAATTTAAAGTACTTTCTGTTCCAATGGTCTATCTAATTAACCTCAATTCGGGATAAGAATAAGCCTTTTAAAGAATGAGTAATAGTAATGTACTGGTTAGGGGATGAAAAAAATAAGCAATACCGCAAAAATAATGAAAACAGCTATTAGTGGATCATAAAAATCTGTTATATTTATAGATATAACCGATTTTGGAATAACTTGTTATATCGAATTCAGGTTAACAGAGATAATTACGATATGTTTAATTTGTTGGTAAAACAAGCTGTTTTGTAAAATTGGAATATTCTATATGTATACTAAAAGATTAGAAGCATCTGTAATGCATGATATCTTAGTCCAACTTGATAATCTTGGTTGGATTGTCGATGAAAAAGACCCAAAATGTAACGTCTTTCAGCAAAGAGTGAAACTTACAAAGCAAAAAGAATTACTTAACGGTAAAATACCTGACTTTGTACTATACAAGGAAGGAAGTAATGAACCAATAATAATAATTGAGGCAAAAAAACCGAATGAAAGTATACAATTAGCAATGAACCAAGCATTGAATTTGTATGCTAAACCACTAAATACACCTCTTATATTTGCTTATAATGGAAGTTATATTGAAACACAATATTTGTATAATGGACGTAATCTTAAAATTGACGGGGAAGATGTAAGGCAATTTATAAATCACCATACGGCACTCAGATTTGTTAATGAGGGCTCTGAAATACTATCTGCGGTAAATTTTATTCAGCATTCAAGAGATGAACTTATTAAAGTATTTAAAAGTGCAGCTAATTTACTAAGAGAGGATGGATTACAAGCTGGTCTTGATAGATTTGGGGCATTTTCTGATATTTTGTTTTTAAAAATTCTTGATGAAATTTCTGTTCTAAAGATGTGTGGAAGTGAAGAGAATACATTAGATGAGTATCTTAGATGGAGTTCATTTACTAAGAGAAAAGGAAAAGAATTGTATCAATATGTAAAAGATGTTGTTTGGATTAAGATTAACGAGAAATATGGCGATATTTTTAACGAAGCATTCCCTATTAGTTCACCTGATATTTTTGAAGAAATTATTTGTGAGCTTTCAAAACTTAACCTTACAGCTTCAGATAGTGATGTGAATGGTGATGCTTTTGAGTATTTTTTAAAAAATGCTTACCAAGGCATCAAAATTAAAGATTTAGGCGAATATTTTACACCTAGAAACATTGTAAGAACAATGATAAGTATGGTTAATCCTAAAATTGGTGAAACCATTTATGACCCTTTTTGTGGTACAGGAGGGTTTTTAATTGAAGCGTTTAGATATTTAAAAATCAGAACTTCGTTTAACGATGAGATGCAAAATATTCTAAGAAAAAAAACAATTTACGGTTCTGAGATTACTGTAAATGCAAGAATTGCAAAAATGAATATGATTTTGTTCGGAGACGGACATAGTAATATCAAAAAACAAGACACCATTTCTGATTATGTAAATCAAAAATATGATATTGTAATTACAAATCCACCATATTCGCAACAAACAAGGTTTGGGTATTTATATCCCATTCAATCAAATAATGGTGACGCTATTTGTGCTTTGCATTGCTTTGAAGCTTTAAAACTAGGTGGTAGAGGTTGTTTACTTGTAAAAGAAAATTTTCTTTCAGAGGGGGGCGATGTTGGAAAGGTAAGAGAGTATATTTTTAATAACTCATCAAATGTTTCTATTGTTTCATTGCCAAGAAAGCTTTTTGAACCTTACACACCAACAAAAACAAGCATTGTGTATTTCGAGAAAAACAGAAAGATATCAAACACGTTCTTTTTTGCAGTTAATGCGGTTGGTCATGAACTTGGTTCAAGAAAGAAGCCAATTAAGGACAATGATTTGCCAGCTGCACTTGATGCCTTCAATAATAAAAAGACTGTTTTGGAAATTGAGTCTGCTATAATAGCATCAACTGAAGTCACCAAGAATGCTTATAGTTTATGGATTTATGATTATTTTGATATTTTTGCTAATTTAAAAGGCGATATTATAAAACTTGGTAATTATATTGAGGAGATAACAGAAAAAACAGAGCCGTCTTTACAACCAATTACAGATTTTAGAATTTTAGGTGTAAGTAATAGTATTGGTGTTTTTGACAATGAAATTTTAAAAGGTGAGGACATAAACCAAAAATACAAGCAGGTTCAAGCTGGAGATTTGGTATATAATCCGCATAGGATTAATGTTGGTTCTTTAGGTTTAGTCTTTAAGGATTTAAGTGGTGGTTATGTAAGTGGTATTTATATCGTCTTTAGAGTTTTAAAAAAATTCCAAGATACTCTACCATCCGAATATTTATTACATATTTTAAAGTCAAAATATTATTTATCCATTATTGGCAAATACGATACAAAGTATGGAGCTGTTAGAGCAAACTTAACTTATGAACAGCTTTGTAATATACACATACCATTACTTAAAAAAAATGAAATGAAAGAATTTTTAGAAAAAATAAGTAAACTAAATAATATCACGGAAGAATTTCAGAAAATTAAAAATAATCTTAAAGAATCTATACATAAAATTTTACCTCATTTATGAATTAAATATAATTTCAGATTATTTGACATAAAGTAACAAATTACATACTATACCGCAACTAAATATGTCTTTGGAGAAAACATGCAATCAAATCGGTTATATTTATTTCGAGATACGCGTTTTTTGCCTATCTTCATAGTACAATTTTGTGGTTGTCTGAATGATAATATACTAAAAAATGCTCTAATTATATTAATTACCTATAAACTATCTAGCCAACTGATGGATTTAACCCAATTGCTTGTGCTAGCTGCTAATACTATTTTTGTATTACCTTTTGTAATATTTGCAAGTATTGCAGGACAGGTGGCTGATAGATATGAGCGATCAACTTTAGTTAAAATCATTAAATTATTTGAACTAGCTATAGTGCTTTTTGCTACTTATGGATTTTTTTACAATGGTTTAGTTATACTTTTTTTATCTATATTTTTTATGGGTATACATTCAACATTTTTTGGACCAATAAAATATAGTGTTCTGCCGGATCATTTATACCAAAATGAGTTATTGGGAGCTAATGGATTTGTTGAGGCAGGAACATTTATCTCTATTTTAATTGGAACTATTATTGGAGGGTACTACACTATAAGCGGTAATCTAATAACTATTAGTTTGATAATTATTGCTATAGTTGGCGTTGTTTCTAGTTATTTTCTGCCAAAATCAAATAATTCTAACTCTAAAATTAAAATAAATTTAAACTTATTTCGTGAAAGCATAGAAATGATTAAATATGCTAAAGCTAAAAAACAAATATATTTAGCGATTCTTGGTATATCTTGGTTTTGGTTTATCAGTGCAGCAATACTTGCCCAAATCCCATCTCTTGCTAAAGATACTTTTGGAGCAGATGAAAATGTCGCTAATTTGTTCCTTGCAACATTTTCAGTTGGAGTAGGCATTGGTTCTTTTTGGTGTAGTAAGATTTTTGAAAATGAAATTACCACAAAATATGTTTTTGTCTCGGCAATTGGCATAAGTATATTTGGCATTGATCTGTTTTTTGCCAGTCGAATTAGTGCAATTCATTATGAACCGGAACAGTTAAAGAGTATATTTGTCTTTTTATCTAAAAGGCATAATTGGCGGATTATTATAGATTTATTTTTTATAGCTGCTATAGGAGGTCTATATATTGTTCCACTTTTTGCGTCATTACAATATTTTAGCTCTTCAGCTCATCGTAGTAGAATAATTGCTGTAAATAATTTTATTAATGCTATATTTATGGCTGTGTCTACTGCAATACTTTCATTGCTATTCCATTGGGGATATTCGATACCATTTGTTATATTATTTATTAGCCTACTTAACATAGTAGTAGCTTATTATATTTATCAATTAATTCCTGAAGTAAAAATAGTACCTTTTGCTGTTATCCGAAGTATTTTGAAATTTATTTTTGATTGCATGTATAGAGTGGAAGTTAAAGGCATTGAAAATTTTTATAAAGCCGGCAAAAGATCAGTAATTATAGCTAATCATATTTCATATATTGATCCTGCCTTACTTGCAACCTATCTACCTGAAGAAATGACTTTTGCCATTAATACAACTATAGCTAAAGCATTGTGGGTAAGACCATTTCTAAAAATGGCAAAAACGCTGTCGGTTGATCCTACTAATGCAATGGCTATAAAAACTTTGATTAGAGAGGTACAAAAAGATAAAAAAATTGCTATATTTCCCGAAGGAAGAATAAGTATTACTGGTTCCTTAATGAAGATATATGAAGGACCTGGCATGATTGCTGAGAAATCTGATGCAACAATTCTACCTGTAAGAATAGATGGTACACAATTTACTCATTTTTCCAAACTTAAAAACATACTAAAAACACGGATATTTCCTAAGATTACTATCACTATTCTACCACCAGTAAAATTTCCTTCTAAGCCGAATATAGATAACAGGGAAAAGCGTAAATATATAGGTCAGGCTCTTTATGATATCATGGCTGATATGATGTTTGAAAGCTCTGATTATCAGAATACTATATTTCAGTCTTTAATTGAGACAGCAAAAGCTTACGGTTTTAACAAAAAAATAATACAAGATATTGATGATAAATCTGTTACCTATCGCCAATTAATATTGGGGTCTTTTACTTTAGCAAATTTAATAAAACAGGATACGGAAGTAGCTGACTATGTAGGTCTTATGCTACCTAATATGGTTGAAACTATTGTTACTTTTTATGCTATGCAAGCCTGCTGCCGTCGACCAGTTATGATTGACTATATGAGTGAGGTTAGCAATATAGTGGATTCATGTAAAACAACGTCAGTTAAAATAGTATATACTTCAAAACAGTTTGTCGAAAAAGCTGGATTACAGGAAGTGGTGGCAAAAATCTTAGCAGTCAATATAAAAATTATTTACCTTGAAGATTTTACACAAAGAATTGGTTTATATTTAAAAATTAAGGCTATTATTGCCAGCTTCTTCCCACAAAGTTATTACAACAATATATGTAGCAGTTATGATGATAATGATCCGTCAGTTGTAGTATTTACTTCGGGTATTTCAGCAACGGCTAAAGCTGTAGTATTATCACATAGGAACTTGCAGGCTAATAGATGCCAACTTCTAGCTAAGGTACATTTTAGTCCTGATGATTTTGCCTTTATGGCTTTACCGCTTTTTCACTGTTTTGGTTTATCTGGAACAATAATGATGACACTCAATGCTATACCAGTGTTTCTTTACCCGTCTTCTCTGCATTATAGGAGTATTCCTGAGGTAATATACGATATCGGAGCAACAATTATGTTTGGTACGGATATATTCTTGCATGGTTATGCTGTCTATGCTCATCCTTACGATTTTTATTCTATAAGATACGTATTTACCAGTAGTGAGAAACTGAGAAAAGAAACAAGGGAATTATGGCTTGATAAGTTTGGTATAAGAATTTTTGAAGGATATGGTACGTCAGAAACATCTCCAATAATATCTTGTAATACCCCAATGCATTATCGTGCTGGAAGTGTAGGGCGTTTGATGCCTAAAATAGAATATTATATTAGACCAATTCACAATAGACCTCTTGCAGAATTTGCTTCTGCTGAGGGATTTAAAGAAGCCACGGAGTTTCGGCTCGCAGCGTACTCAAATGTATGTGAGGAGCAGAATACCAGTAGCACAAATAAATTATACTCAAATGATTTGAAGAATGGGGGCAACAAACAAGGGGTGAGCGGACTAGACGTAGTAAACCGTTGTTCGTACGCGAATTCCCCGCAAGTATTTGCAAAAGCCAATTCTTCAAAGCAGAAGAGTATACCAACAGAAGTAGAATTATGCGATAGGTCTATTGGAATAGAGGGGGTAGGACAACTATTCATCAAAGGACCAAATATTATGCTTGGCTATATGCACTCTAATAATCCCGGAGTTATCCACCCTACATCATCAGAAGAATTGGGTTTGGGATGGTATGATACTGGAGATATCGTAAAAATTGATGAAGGCGGATATCTTACCTTATTAGGCCGTATTCAGCAATTTGTTACAATAGAAGAAGTAATTTCGCTGATATTAATAGAGGATTTAGCTAATATGATCGATGTTGATAGTAAGCATGTTGCTATTTGCCCTGATGATGATAAAGACAGACAGATTTTTCTCTTTACCACAAGTCAGACCATAAATAGCGAGAAATTCATAGAAATAATGCATAAAAATTCAATAGACTCAAACCAAAAGAATATACCAGTTATTATCCCTGTTAAAGAAATACCGATTCTACCAATAGGTAAAGTAAATTATCGACAAATAACTAAAATGCTTGAAAATTATAAAAAAGTAACTAAAATGCTGAAATAAGGTAGGGAGCTATGTAAGTAATGGTGCTTATGTGACCGAAACGATGTCATCCATGCGTAGTACTATAGTAAATCAAATTGGATTGGGTGATAAAGAATATAACGATTGCAAGTTGTCATTCTCAGCAACGGCGGGAATCTAAAAAAATGGCCTAAAAAACTATTAAACATTAGATCCCAGCCTACGCTGGAATGACATACTAGCGATCCACGCAACAATGCCTACGCAGGTCTGACATCAATACAGGAATGGTATCTAGGTCGCTTAAGTTACGCGAATTCGGGATAAGAATTAACTAATTCTTATCCCGAATTGGGGTAAATTGACACCCATGTACTATATAACTTGGACTAGTAAACCATTTATAACAAACTAATCTATTTAATAGAAAAATATTATGCATAATGTTGTTGGTAAAGTATTATTGATTATTGTTGTTGTTCTTCTAGCATTATTTGCTTATAAAACTATGAAGACTCCTAGTGCTTCTACTACGGTTTCGATTAACACTCTTGATCAGCAAGTGTTAGACAGAAAAGAAGAAGTAGAAAAAACCGAGAAAATTATCAAAGAATATTTGTTAAATAATCCTGAAATAATCATTCAGGCAATAGAAGGTCTTCAGCAACGTAAAATGCAAGAAATGGAAATAAAAACTAGCGAATATATAAAAGATAATAAATCTGAAATAGAGGATTCTCTTACATCTCCTGTACTTGGTAACCCGAATGGAGATGTAGTCATCGCTGCTTTTTATGATTATAATTGTAGTTATTGTAAAAAAGGTCATAACTTTATTAACCAGTTAATCAAATTAGATACGGGGGTTAAAGTCGTTTTAAAACCATTCCCGATTCTTGGTGATGCATCTAATTATGCTGCAACTATTGCTTTAGCTGTTTATAAAACCACTCCAAATAAGTTTCAAGATATTCATGATGGTTTAATGGTCTTAAAATCTATTACCAAAGAATCTGTAGAAAAATTGTTACTAGTAAATGATCTAAATCCTGAAGTAATTGCGGAAGAAATTAATAAAGATGAAATAAAAAATCTCATCGACAAAAATGTTAAGTTAGCAAAGGGTTTAAAAATACAGGGAGTACCTGCTTATATTATTAATGGTAAATTAATAGCAGGAATGGTAGATCTAGACCAATTGCAGACGATAGTTGCTAATATACGAAGTCAAAATAAGTAGTTTCGGTGTCATCCAAATAACAAAGCCAGTTCGATATAAGAATTAATAATTCTTATATCGAACTGAGGTTATGTTAGGTAGTTATTTCTTAGAAACCGTTTGGCAGTTCATATTTAGGTTGATAACCGCATAATATGAAGTTATAATGTTTATTACAACATTCACACAAATTAAAGAAACTTATGTCTAGATTAAGCTTAGATGTTTCGGATGAATTCCACCTTAAGCTAAAGATGCTTACCACTTGGAAAGGCATTAGTATAAAGGATTTTGTAATACAAACATTAAACAAACAAATTGAATTAGAATATAAGCCTTATGTATCCAAAAATGTATTGAATGATGAAACCATAAAAACTATAGAAGAATCACATCAAGGTATTAATTTAAACTCTTATGATTCGAAGGAAGAATTTTTTAAGCATCTTGATAGATTACAAGAGGAAGTAGAACAAGAAGTAGCCAAAGAAGGCAAATAGTGACCTTTAGAATACTTTCTACCAATAAGTTTGACAAAGAATTTAAGTTAACCTGAATTCGATGTAACAAGTTAATACTAGACCCAGTATCATCTCTATTGTGGGTGATGTCACCCCTGCGTAGGCAGGGGTCTAAAGAAGTAGCAAGGATTAAGTGCTTAAACATTTTTAGATCCCACACCGAAGCAGGGATGACATCGAGCGTGCAGAGAATAATAATTATTCTTACATCGAACTGAGGTTAATTTAACAATCAGATGCAGAGCCGTCTCAAATCTGATTGTTTCTATAATTTCACCGAATTTGGGATAAGAATTGACAAATTCTTATCCCGAATTCGCGTATTATGTAAAAACATAAACAAACTATTAGAAGCAGTTTGTTAGGAACTCCACACTTGATATGCTATGCGATCAAGTTCATAATGGAAGAAACAAAAAAGTAAAAAATGCTTGAAAATCAATATGTTAGCTAATTGTTTCCTAGAAGAGTATACACCTAATAACTCAAAATCAACATATCTCGATCTATTCTGAAACCTTTAAAACGCTCTAATAACGACATGCCGAGTAACGATACGTCAAGACCGCCAGTACCTATATGAGCTTCAACATTTCTAAAAAAGCTCCTCTACCAATCTCAACACTATTTAATCTCACGGGAGCAGCCTTACTCGTACCATTAGCTGTAGAGTAAGTTCTAGTGTAATTTAGTTTTGATAAGTCAAATCCTAGCATTTTAGCATCACTAATAGTAAGAGCAACATCACTTGCTCCGGTATCAATCATAAATTTAATTCTTGTTCCGTTTACCACGGCATTAATGTAGAAATGCCCATCGTTACTACGACTAATTACTAATTCCCCTTGTTTATTGACCCAATTATATGATGGTATTAGTACGGATATGACTCTTTGAGCGACGTAATTTAATTCAAACTTGAAAGCATAACCAGTAATTATAATTAAGAAGATTCCGCCCCAAGTTAATAATTGAATAGAGAGTATCTTTATACCTTGTTGACTAAAGGAATTATAAACTATACTAATAATCACCAAAATCATTATAAAACAAGTTATACTTTTCTGGTTGTCCCAAGAGAAACCAAGAAGTTGTGCCTCTATCAGTTTATGTACAAAGAAGGTAATGATAGTACTAATACAGAGAATAATAATTAACTTTACAAGACTTTTTTTACTCACATTAAATCACCTATATTCTCTAAAAATAATCTTGCTCTATGAGATTTGGGTTTTTCAAAAAATTCTACTGCCGGCTGATCAGCTAAAACTTGCCCGTGATCCATAAAAATTATCCTATCGGCTATGGCTTTGGCAAATTTAATATGATGAGTAACTACAATCATAGTCATTTGACTTTTAAATAAAGATATAATTTCAATAATATCTTTAATATTTTCAGGATCTAAAGCTGAAGTAGGCTCGTCAAATAACATTATTTCTGGATCCATCATCAAGGCTCGGCAAATCGCTACTCTTTGTTTTTGCCCCCCAGATAAATTGACAGGAAAGGCGGTAATTCTTTGTTTTAAACCAAATTGTTCTAATAATTTCTCTGCCTTAGCAATGGCAGCCATTTGCTTCATTCCTAAAATATTAACAGGAGCATATATTAAATTATCTTGGACATTTAAGTGCGGGAAAAGATTAAAAGCTTGAAAAACCATGCCAATTTTAAGACAAAGCTTCCTTTTATTTTTTTGCGTCAATTTTTTGTCATCAATTAACACATGCCCACTAGTAGGAACTTCTAAAGCATTGATAATTCGCAATAAAGTGGATTTACCACTACCAGAAGATCCTATAATCGCTATAGTTTCCTTTTTCTTGAACTCAAGACTAATATCTTTAACAGCATAGGTTTTGCCATAGTTTCTTGAAACCTTATCGAGTATTATCATACTAAACTATAAATTTGTAACCATCATATAGAGGTTTTATATTACTTGGCAATATTTTTGATATCTCATGGTAATCAATAAAATGATTCATATTCGTTAATAATATTTGTTGAGGCTTATATTCATCGTTCCACTGTAAAATTTTATCTAATCCTGCATGGCAATCATTAGATTTATACGCCATACAGTCTAATATCCAAACATTGATATTTTTCAAGAATGGTTTAGATTCTGCCGGAAAAGCTAGCACATCACTAGAATATACAAAATCATCCATTCTAATACCTAAACTATCTATAGGACCATGATGTTGTCTGAAGAATTGTACATCTATGGTATTAATTTTAAATTTTGCAAAAAAATCTACCGGTCTTGCAATCAGTTTATCCGGAGCAAATAAATGTTGGTGACGATTCTCAGTTTTCAATGCTGTGCTACTGTCAGAAAAAATTTCTAGTGGTGTTTTTTGGAAAAATGGAAATACACGTAAATCATCAATACCGTTAACATGATCTGCATGATAATGGGTTAATATAGCACCGTCCAATTTTTTAATCTTTTCTCGCATTAATTGATTCTTGATATCAAAACCAAAATCAACAAGAATTTGACTATTACCATCATCGATGTATATTGATGATCTAGTTCTTTTATTGTAACTTGAAGTAGAAGTGCATATATTGCAATCACAATTAATTATCGGCATACCAAGTGATGAGCCACATCCTAGCACTGTTATTTGTAGCATATACTTAAACCAAACAAAATTGAAATTGAAAATGTTTGAACTTTTATATAATTTCCATGGCCTTAATCAAGAGATATTCTTGTGGATCAATAGAATTACTAACCATTTTAGCATAATAGCTTATATTCTACAAATTATCTCTTATTGTTTTAATATTACCAACTTTGCTATCGTTTATTTTATATATTGTGGATATTTCTATATCCAGTTAAAAAAGATTCAAGATTTTAATCAGCGTCAGATCAAATTTTGGTCTATATATAATAAAATGGTAATGATTGGTATAATTTATGCTACATTCGGTTGTACTTATGCTCTATTTAAGTTTTCAGTTAATATAGCTAGACCATTTTGCTCATTACCTCTTAATAGTTTTGTAACAATTGCTAATGTTGAACTTGAAAGATGTTTATCTAGCTTTCCAAGTAGTCACTCCGGATTAGCATTAATGGTGTCTTACTGTATTTGGCCATATATAACAATGGGGCAAAAAATTATAGCCTTTTTGATTATTTTATTAGTGGCAGTCTCACGTATTACTCTTGCTATGCATTACCCAGCTGATATTATTTATAGTTTCCTTATCACCATAATGATTATAGTGGTTAGTAAAATGATTTTTAAAATTTTTACCAACAATTTAATAAAATGGTTTGGTGAAAGGATTCTTTCTCTATTATATCATTATTTTCTAGACCATTAATAGTAATAGTAATTTTTATTTTGAATAAATTTCACTTATGTTTTATAGTAGCAAGATACTAAAAAAATTCTTATATAGCTTCAAATTTATGCAAAATATGGAAATTATTGAGACTATCTCTACATCCGTATCATGTTTTGGCAAAGAACCACCTTTTGATCATCCAAGAGTTTATTTGGAGATTGATTCAACTAAAGGATCTATTGTGTGTCCTTATTGTAGTAAAACATTTGTGTTAGTAAGTAATGAAGATAAAACTCCTATCAGATAGTACTATAAACCGCATCGCTGCTGGGGAAGTAATTGAACGACCAGCTTCGGTGGTAAAAGAACTAGTTGAGAATGCTATTGATGCAGCTAGCACTAAGATAGATATCATGCTTGAGCAGGCAGGGAAAAATCTTATTATTATTTCTGATGACGGAATAGGCATGTCTGAGGAAGATCTAAAAATTGCCGTAGAACGTCATACTACTTCTAAACTTGATGAGTCAGATTTACAAAATATTCACACTTTTGGCTTTCGCGGAGAGGCATTACCTTCAATAAGTTCTGTAAGTAAGATGTTGATTACTTCAAAGGCACGTGGGGCTGATAGGGCTTATCATATACAATCTAGCGGTGGACATAATAAAGAGATTAAACCTACCATTCATAACGAGGGTACTAAGATTGAAATACGTGATTTATTCTTTGCTACCCCTGCAAGACTAAAGTTCTTAAGATCTGATAAAACTGAATTGGCAGCTTCGGTTGATGTAATCAAGAAAATTGCATTAGCTCATCCTAAAATCAGCATTAATTTATCTCATGATGGCAAAAACATCATAAAAGTAAAAGGTCAAGATGGAAATTTTGATGATCTTTTAAAACAAAGAATAATTGATATATTGGGTTATGATTTTATTGAAAATTCTGTCCATATTAATCTACAAAGACCGGAAATATCAGTATATGGCTTTACCAGCCTTCCTACCTTTAATAGGGCTTCTGCTGAGGATCAGTTTTTATTTGTTAATAATAGACCCGTTAAGGATAAATTACTACAAATCGCTCTAAGACTAGCTTATCAGGATTATTTAGCTCGGGATAGACATCCAGTTTCAGTTTTGTTTCTACAGATAGATCCCCACATGGTTGACGTTAATGTGCATCCTGCTAAAACAGAAGTAAGGTTTCATGATCCTAGTACCATACGGGGATTACTGATAAGCTCTATCAAAGATGCCCTTGCCATTAGAAGTCATATGGTGTCAACGAATATTGCCACAACTGCCTTAGGTCTTTTTCGCAATACTACTACTGCTAATAACTTTGTTAAAACAAATAAGGCATCCCAAAAGAACCCTACCTCTTCTTCCAACAAAGTATATCCAAATGGTTTGAGTATATCTGATAATATCAGTACTTATAAGGCTCAAAATTTAACCATTCCTAGGCACAATGATAGTTCTAATGTTCAGCAACAATTAATAAAGACAGACCCACATGCTAAAGTAGAAGTGCTAGAGGATGATATCCTAGACCTAGATTGTAATAATAAACCTCTTGCAGAATTCGCTTCTACTAGGGAATTCGTAGAAGGATTGAAACCTCGCCCTTCAAACAATACGGCAAATTCCGTTACGGATTCAAGTCTAGCACCATTGCCTAAATTACCAGCAGAAGTAGAGTTATGCAAAAAGCCTAATGTTGCACTCGGAGCAGCGAGAGCCCAACTGCACGGCACTTATATAATATCACAAACAGCAGATAGTATTATTATCGTAGATCAACATGCAGCACATGAGCGTTTGGGATACGAGAAAATTAAGCAAATGATAAGTAACAATGGATTAATTAAGCAACGATTACTCATGCCTGAGATAGTAGAATTACCGGATGTCAAAAGAGCTGATTTATTGTATAATAAAAAGGAGGATCTTTCTAAATTAGGTTTAAGCCTAGAGAAATTTGGCGAGCGATCCATCATTGTATCAGAGACTCCAAGCTTACTTGGAAATACCGATATAAACCAACTTACCCAAGACTTGGCAGATAATTTATCTGATCTTGGTGAAAATATTTCCTTGATTCAATTGATTGAATATGTTACAGAAACCTATGCATGTCATTATGCTATCAGAGCAGGTCGTAAATTATCTTCTGAAGAAATGAATGAATTATTAAGACAAATGGAAAAAACCCCATTTTCTGGTCAGTGTAATCATGGTAGACCAACTTACATCGAACTCAAACTCAAAGATATTGAGCGATTATTTGGACGTAGGTAACCTGAGGTTAGGTAGGTTTTAAACTGTATAAAAAAATAATGTAATGTCTAACTATCATAATATATTCGATCACCATATAACTAGAATTAAACAAGAAGGAAGATATCGTGAATTTGTGCCTGTTCAAAGACAGGCAAATAACTTTCCATCTGCTTGGTATTATGATAAAAATATTGTAATGTGGTGTATTAATGATTATCTTGGTATGAGTAAGCATCCAGATGTTACCAAAGCTGCGTTAGATGCTACATCCAAATATGGCATTGGTTCTGGTGGTACAAGAAATATAGGTGGCAATAATAGCAGCATAATAGAATTAGAGAAGGAACTAGCAATCCTACATAATAAAGAATTAGCTCTAGTTTTCACTTCCGGTTATGTTGCCAATGATACTAGCCTTGCAACACTGGCAAAAATAATGCCTAATATAGTTTTTTTCTCAGATGAGTTAAATCACGCTTCTATTATTTCCGGTATCTGTAATTCAAAAGCTGAAAAACATATTTATCGGCACATTGATACTTGCCATCTTGAAGAATTACTCAAAAAGGTAGATATTAATAGACCGAAGGTTATTGTTTTTGAATCAGCTTATTCTATGGACGGATTATTTTCACCAATAGAAAAAATAGTGAATTTAGCTAAAAAATATAATGCTTTAACCTTTATTGATGAAGTACATACAGTTGGTCTGTACGGCAAGCATGGTGCTGGCGTTGCCGATCTTCAGGGTTGTGCTGATAAAATTGATATAATCCAAGGAACACTCGGTAAGGCTTACGGCACTATTGGTGGTTATGTTGCAGCCAATCGTCAAATTATCGATTCTATAAGGCTTACTGCACCAGGTTTTATATTCACCACCTCTCTACCCCCAATTATTGCTTCAGCAGCAACTGCCAGTATTCGTCATTTAAAAAATTCTAATATAGAGAGGGAAACTTACCAAAAGGTAATAGCCAAGGTAAAAGAATCTTTTGATAAAGCTAAAGTAAATTATTTAAAAAATGATAGTCATATTATACCAATAATTATTGGTGATCCAATTAAAGCCAAACAAGCCTCTGAAATGTTGTTGGACAAATATAATATTTATGTTCAGCATATTAACTTCCCAACAGTACCACGTGGCACAGAACGTTTAAGAATCATTCCAACACCTAACCATACCGACCAAATGATTCAGGATCTTACCACAGCCCTTGTTGAAATTTTTAGCCTGCTCGATATATCACCATCAATCAATTCTTACTCTATAATAAAATTACCTTTACACCCTGCAGCGTAGTATAATATTAGATCTCTTTCGAAATTCGCTTATGCTGAGGAATTTAAAGGAGTCACGGAACGCAGAACCGCAGCGTACTTAAATGTACGTGAGGATTCGAGTACCGGAGCGACGAATAAATTACCAGCAGAAGTAGAGTTTCGAAAGAGATCTATTATACCATTTCCCATTATTAACTACGCTATTTAGTGCTACAGTTGTAGTTACTACCCAAAGCTGTCATTCCCGCGTAGGCGGGAATCTAAAAAAATAGCCTAAAAGACTATTAAACATTATTAGATCCCAGCTTTCGCTGGGATGACATCGTTTTGACATTAGTACTACAACTGTAGCACTAAATAGCGTAGTTAATAATGGGAAATGGTATTACTCCAAAATCAGCTAGATGTGAATTACGCGAAATTATAGAAACAATCAGATTTGAGACGACCCTGCATCTGATTGTTAAATTAATATTTATACATTTTCTTCGATCGATTTCTAAAGAAAATAATATATAATGAAAATTATTAAGAAATGAACTAACATGACCACATTTACTAATATAAAGACTCCTCGCTGGCTATATCGTTTTGATAATTTTAAACGTGCTTTTGCTTTGCTACGCGAGGCGATGTACATAATGCGAGAACGCAAGATAAGTCAGTTAGAGATGGAAGGAGTAGTGCAGCGTTTTGAATATACGTGGGAATTGACATGGAACGTACTTAAAGACTATCTAGAATATAAGGGGGTGATACTATCAACCATTACCCCAGCTACCGTACTTAAGGCAGCTATTGCCGCTAATTTGATTAAGAATGGTGAAGTATGGATGAATGCTTTAGATTCTCGTAATAAGATGTCACATACCTACGATTTCAAACAATTTGAACAAATTATTATAAATATTGAAAAGGATTATTATCCTGAATTGGAGAACATGTATTTGGTGATGCTGAAATTTGCAGAAGAAGAGATGGTAGATGAAAGTAAACATATCTAATCATGGATTAAGTACGGAACAGTTAAACATACTGCGCAATATTTTGTTGCCCTTCTCAAAACAAATCGAGAGTGTTGGTTTGTTTGGTTCGCGTGCTACTGGTTTTTATCGTCCTAATTCTGATATTGATATAGTTATTTATGGTTCGCTTGATGAAAAAACCCTCGATCGTATATTTACTTTACTTAATGACAGTAACTTACCAGTTAAAGTAGATGTACAATCTTATGATCTGATCACCTATCCACCTCTCAAAGAACATATCGATGCTAACATGCTACTATTGTTTACGCATGACCAATTTGAAGAGAAGTTGCTTTAGTGATAGTAAAAGATGAGCTGAAGTAATGTTAAACTAAGCATAAACATGAAAAATCCTTTATCGATATATATACACTGGCCGTTTTGTTTGTCAAAATGTCCGTATTGTGACTTTAATTCTCATGTTGTAAATAAAGTAGATCATGATACATGGTTGAAATGTTATGAATTAGAGCTTGATCATTTCAAGGATACTATAGGTCATAAATATATAAAATCTATTTTCTTTGGAGGTGGAACTCCATCTTTAATGAAGCCATTTGTTGTTGAAGGAATAATTAAAAAAATAGCAAATTTAGCAATAATAGATGAGCAGACAGAAATTACTTTAGAAGCAAATCCCACTTCATTTGAGACTGAAAAATTTAGGGACTTTAGATCAGCTGGAATAAACCGTGTATCAATTGGCGTCCAATCTCTAGTGGAAGATGACTTAAAGAGTTTAGGACGACAACATGATGTAGGGCAAGCAATCAAAGCTATTGAAACAGCTCGCCATCTTTTCCCTAGAATATCTTTTGACCTAATTTATGCAAGAAGTAACCAAACTCTAGAAAGTTGGCAAGATGAACTTACCAATGCCATGCAACTTGCCTCAGGTCATATCTCACTATATCAATTGGTCATCGAAAAGGGTACGTTATTTTATAAATTGTTTAACGAGGGAAATCTAACTATACCAAACTCAGATCAAGCAGCTGACCATTATGAGTGGACTAACTGGTATTTAAACTCCCAAGGATATCTTAGATATGAAATATCAAATTATGCTATATTAGGTCATGAATGTAAGCATAACTTGACATATTGGCAATATGACAATTATTTAGGTATAGGTCCGGGTAGCCACAGCAGGGTTAATATGTGTGATAGTAATTTTACATCTAATCTCTATAGTATCATGATGTGGCATAAACCAGAAAAATGGTTACAAGCTGTTGATAGTTTAGGATGTGGTATTCAGCAGATTAATAAACTTTCTATGCAAGAAATAATTGAAGAAATGTTGATGATGGGACTACGTCTTGAAAAGGGTATAACTATTGATAGTATACAGAAAAGAACTGGTAAACAATTATTTGAGATTTTAGATATGGAAAAGGCAACATACTATAAAGAGCTAGGTGTACTTAGGTGGGATGAGGGATTAGGTGATAAAGGTCATATTAATCTTACAAATAAAGGTCTAATGTTACATAGCTATATAGTACCAAGGTTATTTAAAACCTCAGTTTTGGATTAAAATTTTTAATTTTAATCCAAAACTGGCTAGAATATGAGGTTTAAATAGACTTCTTTGTATTAATGTATATGTTGGAACAAAAAGAGCATAGTACCCTACATTTTTCTATAATCGTCATCGCGAGGCATCTTTAGATGCCGTGGCGATCTAGGTAAACAGCGAAGCTGTTTTTTCTAGTACGCTTCGCGTATCCTAGATTGCCGCGTCGCCGCTTTCAGCGACTCCTCGCTAATAGACGATCAGCAGCCATTTTAATAGTGGTTATATAAAAAATGTAGGGTACTATGCAAAAAGAGTTAGATAAGATACAAAAAAGGATTAAGAAACTTAAAACAAATAATCATTTTCACCCTAAACTTAATCCAAAAAAAGAAATTGATACACTGGCTATAGCGTTAGATTTGTTTTCTAGTGTGATGCTAGGGTTTTTTGTTGGTTTTACATTAGATAAATTGTTTAATTCTAAACCATTTTGTATTATAATATTTTTGTTGATAGGTATGCTTGCAGGTTTTAAAATAATTTGGCAAAAACTAAATAAGAAATAATGTCCCATAGTCCCTTAGATCAATTTGCAATAAAGAAACTAGTAGAAATTAATTTATTTGGTTTCGATATTAGTTTTACTAACTCTAGTTTGTTTATGTTACTTGCTGGAGTTGTAGGTCTCTCCTATTTTTATTTAGCCTTAAAAGGCAAAAAAATTATACCATCTAGATTACAGCTTAGTGCTGAAATAATTTATGATATAATTACAGTGATGCTCAATCAAAATGTTGGAGAAAAGGGGCGTAAGTTTATACCGTTCATTTTCACTTTGTTTATGTTTATTTTGTTATGTAACTTGCTCGGCATGCTTCCTTACGGATTCACTGTTACTAGCCATATTATAGTAACATTTGCCTTAGCAATTATGATATTTTTTATGGTTACAATTATTGGTTTTATTAATCACGGTATACATTTTTTATCAATATTTTTGCCTCAAGGTACGCCATCTTGGTTAGCTCCGCTTATGATTTTGATAGAATTATTTGCCTATCTAGCAAGACCTATAAGTTTATCTTTAAGGTTAGCTGCTAATATGGTGGCAGGACATATATTACTAAAGGTAATGGCAGGATTTATAGTTTCATTAATGATTTTCTTTAAATTTTTGCCAATTCCACTAATTGTGATCCTTATTGGATTTGAAATTTTTATAGCAATACTTCAAGCTTATATATTTACAATTCTTTCTTGTGTATACTTGAATGATGCTGTAAATTCACATTAGGTTTTGCGAAGGCTTCATTTTTATGGTCTTATAGATCGTTATTTTTGTTCTCGAATCCTCACGTACATCATCGTCCGCTGCGGTTATCCGAATAAAAATGAAGTCATACACAAGAACCTAGAATTTTTTATATTTAGGAGTTTAAATATGGACGGAACGTCTCTAAAATTTATTGGTGTAGGATTAATGGCTATTGGTATGTCAGGTGCTGCCATTGGTGTAGGTAGTATATTCAGTGCATTGCTGTCTTCAATTGCCCGTAACCCTTCAGCTACTGATCAATTACAAAGAATGGCATTCATTGGAGCTGGACTTACGGAAGCTATGGGCTTATTCTCGTTTGTAATTGCAATTTTATTGATATTTTCTTAAGTAACTATGCCTCAATTTGATGTTACCTTTTATTGTTCGCAAATCTTTTGGTTGGTAGTTGTTTTTAGTATCTTATACCTTCTAGTTCATAAGTTCATTGCACCACTAACTGAAAAGATTCTTGAGAATAGGCAAGCTTATATAGATACCAATATTGCTAGTGCAGAAAGTCTTGGGGAAAAAGCTGATAGCTTGCACAAGCAATATGCAAATACGCTAGCAGAAATATCAAATATAGTGGAAAATATTAAAAAAGAAGCTAGAGATGCAATGGAAGTATCTCTTTTATCAAAAAAAATGCAACTCCATAATGAGTTGAAAGCACAAATTACCAATAATCATCATGATATAGAAAAAACTAATAAATTATTTTGGATTGATGAAAATGATTCATGCATCAATTTAGCAAAATTATTAATTCAAAAAATTACTAATCAAGAAGTTGATTTAGACTTACTAAAAGAATCTTACAAAAAGATAAAATAATGCAATTATTTGACGAAAAATTTTGGCTAGCCATCTGTTTCCTAATTTTTGTGTATTTGGTCTATAGACCGATAAAAAATATAATTTTAAAATCGTTAGATGACAAAATTATGGCTATCAAAGACCAAGTCTTAGAAGCCCAAAAGCTTAACGAAGATATGACGTTGTTATTTGAAGATGCTGCAGTCCAAATACAACAGATTGAAATTTTAAGAGAAAAAATGATCAAAGATGGCAAAGAAACTGCCAATAATATAATTAAGCAGCAAAACGAAGAATTTGATAAGTTTCTAGAAAGCAAAAAACTTGAGACTATAGATTTAATGAATAGGCAAAAGCTAGAAGCTTCTCAAATGCTACAATCTGAGTTTTGCGATAAAATGCTAGAATTAGTAGCTATATATATGCAATCTACAAAAAACGATTCCATATCAGATAGTGAGATAGCTAAGAAACTCATGAGAAATCCAGCATCTGAAAAATTTATACAATAACTGTACCTCAATTCGATGTAAGACATCAGTTTAATAGTCTAGGGTGTCCCTGCATGTCACCCCTGCGAAAGCAGGGGTCTAAAAAATAGCATAGATAGGTATGTTATATAGTTTTATATCCCAGCTTTCGCTGGGATGACATAATGGCGGTGATATCACCCCTAATGGTGATGATTACTTGAGCCTACTATTAATTTATTACATCAAACTGAGGTTAAGTAGACTCCAATTCTTTAAAAGTAGCAGAATATACAAGCTCATTTTAATATTAAGTGGAGGAAAAAATGATAAAGTATCCGCAGGAACAAAGAAGCCTAACTAGAGAACAGAAAGAAGCAGTTGGATTGCTTTCAATTGGTACATTTTTAGAATATTTTGACTTGATGTTATATATTCATATGGCGGTGTTTCTTAATGAGTTGTTTTTTGAACCTACTGATTCTCTCTCCACCTCTTTAATGATGTCTTTTGCCTTCTGTACTACCTTTGTTTTTCGGCCTGTTGGTGCCTTAATATTTGGTTGGTTGGGCGATAATATAGGACGTAAATCTACTGTTATAATTACAACTTTTATGATGGCTGCATCATGTTTTGTCATGGCTAATCTCCCTACCTATGCCCAAATAGGGATAGCTGCTACTTGGATAATAACAATTTGCCGCGTTGTTCAAGGCATAACTTCTATGGGGGAGTCAGTAGGGGCAGAACTTTATTTAACCGAAACGATTAACCCACCAATCCAATATGTAAGTGTGACATTGATAACGCTGTTTGCTTCCTTAGGAAGTATAGGTGCTTTAGGAATTGCCTCACTTGTTACTTCCTATGGTTTTAACTGGCGTCTAGCATTTTGGATAGGTGCAGTAGTGGCATTGATTGGTTCTGCTGCTAGAACAACATTGCGGGAAACACCTGAATTTGCTAATGCAAAACTTATACTAAAAAAGAAATATGAGAAAGCTAATATTGATATAAAAGCATTGCATAATGATCCAGTCGTTAATGAAAAAATTAATAAAAAAAACAGTAATAGCTTTTCTTTTATTAGAGTGTTCTACACCAGTATGTTTTTATTTTCTCTTTATGCATTGTGGTGCTATTCTCAAGACCGATTTTGGTTACACATCAGCTGAGGTTATTCATCATAATTTTATTGTCTGTATATTAAAATTCTTAATTATATTAATATTATCTTATGTAAATTACAGAGTATATCCATTATTAACCGCGAAAATTATACTTATTATATATTCTATTTTTATTTTATTTTGTCCATATTGGCTGGACAATCTTCATTTTCCGTTTGAGTTATTTCTCATTCAGACAGTCATTATTTTATTTAAGTACTGTCTTGTCTCTGCTGGTCCCATTTTTTATAAAAGATTTCCTGTATTTAAACGTTTTACCTATGTTAGCATGATATGTTCTGTATCTCGTGCTTTGATGTACGTTATTAGTTCTTTTGGTTTCGTTTATATTCTTGACTATTTTGGCAATTGGGGGATATTGATTATTATGATTCCTACAATTATAGCTTTTACCTACGGGTTATTGCATTTTGAGAAGTTAGCAAAAGACTCTGGAAGTTACCCACAAAAGAGAACTACATAGTGTAAGCTCAGTCCGCCATTAGGGGTGATGTCATCCCTGCGTAGGCAGGGATCTAAAAAAATAGCCAAGAAGACTATTAGATATTTTAGACCCCTGCCTACGCAGGGGTGACATCGGGGTTGTTAAACCAATGTCTTACATGTCATTCCCGCGAAGGCGGGAATCTAGATATCTGCCTTCGCAGGGGTGACATCGTAGAGGGTTTATGTCATTCCTGCACAGGTAGCGGAATCTAAAAAAATAGACCTAGAGGGTTTGTTAGACTTTTTTAGACCCCGCTACCTTCGCAGAGGTGACATCCGAAGGTGCAGGGATGGCATCGGGACTATTAACTAGACTTGCAAAAATTGTAACTAAAACACCACGGAAACCTTTCTTTTCCAGCAATTATCTAATTAGATTACGATCACCCTATATTAATCCTTGAACTGTAAAAATGTACAGTATAGAATCATCCACATGTCTAAAACAATTCGTTAACGAGGTAAAATATGAATATTTGTAGGTCCTATTCTGAACAGTTTGATAATGGTTTTGTGTGGCGTTTGCTGTTTATCCTTTGTAGCATTGCTCTAATTATTGCAGCATCGGATGCTTTTGCTGATGATGCTGCTAGTACTGCTGATCCAGTAGGTGATGTGTTGTGCAATATGATCAAAACATTTCGTGGTAATACAGCTCGTGGTATAGCCATTATTGGTATAGTTGTTCTAGGGATTCAAACTCTTAGAGGTCAATTAAAATGGGAAGTTGCATTGGTTATTGTGACTGGTGTTATAATATTGTTTAAGGCTCCCGAAATTATAAACATGGTAGCTGGTAATGCTACTGCTGGTGCAGAATGTAAAGGAACTTAAGTCGTCTCTTAATTTCATCTTAGTGCGGAAATCTAAAAAATAGCCAAAAGCTTATTAAAACATTTTTAGACCCCTCTACTTTCCCAGGGGTTATGACATCGAAAGTGCAGGAACATAAAAGGAAGCAAGGATGGCATTGGGACTATTAACTAGACTTGCAAAAATTGTGACTAAAACACCACGGAAACCTTTCTTTTCCAGCAATTATCTAATTAGATTACGATCACCCTATATTAATCCTTGAACTGTAAAAATGTACAGTATAGAATCATCCACATATCTAAAACAATTCGTTAACGAGGTAAAATATGAATATTTGTAGGTCCTATTCTGAACAGTTTGATAATGATTTTGTGTGGCGTTTGCTGTTTATCCTTTGTAGCATTGCTCTAATTATTGCAGCACCGGATGCTTTTGCTGCTGGGGCTAAAAAAGTTGCTACTGCTACTCCTAGTACTGCTGATCCAGTAGGTGATGTGTTGTGCAATATGATCAAAACATTTCGTGGTAATACAGCTCGTGGTATAGCCATTATTGGTATAGTTGTTCTAGGGATTCAAACTCTTAGAGGTCAATTAAAATGGGAAGTTGCATTGGTTATTGTGACTGGTGTTATAATATTGTTTAAGGCTCCCGAAATTATAAACATGGTAGCTGGTGCTGCTGCTGCTGATACTGAAGCATGTAAAGGAACTTAAGTCGTCTCTTAGTTTCATCTTAGTGCGGAGATCTAAAAAATAGCCTAAAAAGTTATGATATACAGATCTCTGCTTTCTTTTTGTTAGTTAATTTTGCAAAATTGGAAAATTTAGATTAGTGAGTAATATATAATGTGGTATAATTTCGACGTAATATAAAACTACAATATATAATGATAAAACTTACTATAGATGGTACTGAAGTCGAAGTAGAGGAAGGCACGACCGTATTTCGTGCCTGCAGCAAGCTTGGTATAGAAATCCCACATTTTTGTTTTCATGAACGTTTGAAGATTGCCGGTAACTGCCGTATGTGCTTGGTGGAAATGGAAAAATCTCCCAAACCCATTGCTTCTTGTGCTATGCCTGTCTCCTCAGGTATGGTTATCCACACTAATACCATAGCTGTTAAAAAGGCTCGTGAAGGAGTGATGGAATTTCTATTGATTAATCACCCCCTAGATTGTCCTATTTGTGATCAAGGAGGTGAGTGTGATTTACAGGATCAAGCCTTTAAATATGGTAAAGCAAGTTCTAGATTTTCAGAGAATAAAAGAACAGTCAAAGATAAATATATGGGACCTTTGATCAAGACCCATATGACTAGATGCATACAATGTACTAGATGTATAAGGTTTGCCACTGATATTGCTGGAGTTGAGGAAATAGGAACTCTTTACAGGGGAGAGCATATGGAGGTAACCTCGTATCTTGAGCGTAGTCTTGAATCGGAGTTATCAGGCAATATTATAGATATTTGCCCAGTCGGGGCATTAAATTCCAAGCCTTATTCTTTTAAAGCTCGTAGTTGGGAACTAACAAAGACTGAGTCAATAGATGTATTGGATGCACAAGGTTGTAATATAAGGGTTGATAGTAGGGGATCTGAAGTAATGAGGATATTACCAAGGGTTAATGACGATATCAACGAAGAATGGATATCAGATAAAGCAAGATTTGCTTATGATGGTTTGAAATATCAAAGGTTAGATTCTCCATATATCAGGAAAAACGGTAAATTAGTCGAAGCCTCTTGGAATGATGCTATTGAATTAGTAGCACAAAAATTAGAGTCTCTTGCTGGCGATCAAGCCGGTGACCAAATTGCAGCAATAGCTGGAACGCTAGCATGCACCGAATCAATGTTTTTATTGAAAACATTATTACAGAAGCTTGGGTGTAACAATTTTGACAGCAACCAGTTTAATTATAAAATAGATCAATCTAGTAGGGGGAACTATCTATTTAACACAACAATTTCTAGACTTAAAGAAGCTGATCTAGCTTTGTTAATTGGTACAAATATCAGACAAGTAGCTCCTGTCCTGAATGCTCGTATTGGCATATTGCAAAGAGAGGGAAAGCTAAAAGTAGCTCGAATTGGCAATATTACTAACCAAACTTATTATATAAATGAATTAGGGGCTAGCCCTGACATAATTAAGGCAATAATATCAGAGGAACATCAGTTTGCTAAGGAATTAGAACATGCAAAAAATCCAGTTATAATTATTGGTGATGGTGTATATTCTCGGGATGATGGTTATGCTATTTTGACACTCATTCACCAAATGGTTGATAAATATAAGATAGTTAGAGATGATTGGAATGGTTTTAACATACTGCATAATCATGCATCAATGGTCGGTAGTTTAGACATAGGCTTTAGTCCTAAAAACGGCGGTAATGGAGTTTCTGAAATTTTACAAAAGGCAGAAAGAGGTGAGATTAAGTTTGTATATTTACTAGGCAGTGATGAAATTGATATGAACAAAATAAAATCATCTTTTGTAGTATATCAAGGACATCACGGTGATAATGGAGCAAATGTAGCAGATGTAATCTTTCCTGCTAGTAGCTATACAGAAAAAGATGCCACTTACGTAAATTTTGAAGGAAGGCCTCAATATGGTAAAGCCGCAACTCATCCAGTAGGACAAGCAAAAGAAGATTGGGTTATTATAAAGAATCTAGCTAATAGTTTAGGGCTAAATCTTGGCATGAATAATTTAGATGAAATAAGAAATAGGTTGGCTGCAGAATTCCCAGTATTTGCCAATATTTCTGAGATAATGAGCTGTGATTTTATAAAATTTACCTCCCTCGATAATTTACTTAAATCTGATATAGTGACTAAACCTATAAATTACTATATGACAGACTCGATTAGTAGAGCATCTGTTACTATGGCAAAATGTGTGGAGTCAAAGCAAGAAAGGGACAAAGTTGCATGATATCGTTCTTTCAACAATATCTATTGCCATTAATTATTGTGGCTTTGAAAACTTTATCTATCACTATTCCTCTTTTGCTGTGCGTAGCTTACCTTACCTATGCTGAGCGAAGAGTAATAGGGCTAATGCAACTCCGAAAAGGTCCAAATGTAGTAGGACCTTTTGGGTTATTGCAACCAATTGCCGATGCAATAAAATTATTATTTAAAGAAACAATTATACCAAACCAAGCTGATAAAATATTATTCACCCTAGCACCTATGATTACCCTTATACTTAGTTTAATTGGTTGGGCGGTAATACCTTTTGATAAGAAACTTGTACTAGCCGACATAAATGTTGGTGTTTTGTATATTATGGCAATCTCATCGTTAGCTGTTTATGGTATAATCATAGCGGGCTGGGCAAGTAATTCGAAATATGCTTTCCTTGGGGCTGTTCGCTCGTCAGCTCAGATGATTTCATACGAAGTATCTATAGGGTTGGTGATTGTTACTGTACTTTTAACAACGGGTACTCTTAATCTTTCAGAAATCATAGAAAAACAAAGATTATTTCCTTGGTGGGTTGATTTGATGTTGTTACCTATGGCTGTAATATTCTTCATATCAGTACTTGTAGAAACGAACAGATTGCCTTTTGATTTATCAGAAGCTGAGTCTGAGCTAGTTGCTGGTTATAATGTTGAATATTCTTCTATGGGATTTGCATTATTTTTTCTTGGTGAGTATGCTAATATGATTTTAGCTAGCGGTATGACCTCCACATTTTTCTTAGGTGGCTATTTGCCACCTTTTGGCATTAAAGTCTTAAATTTTGTGCCAGGTTTTATGTGGTTTATACTAAAAACCGGGTTTTTATTATTTTGTTTTTTATGGATAAGAGCAACATTACCTAGATATCGTTACGATCAATTAATGCGTTTAGGTTGGAAAGTATTTTTACCTTTTACTTTGTTTTGGGTGGTGTTAGTATCAAGCGTTCTGATGTTCACCGGTAATTTACCCTAATTTAACCTGAGTTCGATATAAAACATCGGTTTAATCCCGATATCTTCCCTACACCTTCGGATGTTACCCCTGCGAAGGTAGCGGTCTAAAATAACTTAACAACCTATCTTGGTCATTTTTCTAGATTCCGTACCGAAGCAGGAATGACATAAACCCTACGCAAGGAGAACATAAACACTACGATGTCACCCCTGCGTAGGCAGGGGTCTAAAATAACTTAACCTGAACTTAACCTGAATTCGATGTAACAAGTTACATCGAATTCAGGTTAAGTTATTCAAGGTCTAGAGTACTAACCCCATGCTGAGTTTTATCCCATTTGAAAGGCATGAAAATAATCTCCCAAATCGCCTTATAACTTGCTATCGTATGTAGTAGAAAATACAGAGGCCACACAAACAAGGCAGCAATATCTAATGCTCGAAAATTAGTTATTTTACCTTTTTTAGTCAGTAAAATAAAAAAAGCACTTCCGTAAAGGTATGAAAAAGCAAAAAAACTGTTAATTATCCATAAATAATTAATTATGGCGAATGTATTAATTTTAATAGTTAGCATTAGAAATGGTAAACAACAAAAACCATAAGAAGAAAAACCAATAAAAATGAAAATAGTAGTTATTTGATAAAATTTAAACCTTTTATATTTGTCTTTTTGGGCAAGAAATACCAAAAATGTTTGGATAAATCCTTTTATCCAACGAGATCTTTGCTTTATCCAACTTATAAGATCTATAGGCGATTCCTCTAAAGTATAAGAATCTATCATATGAACTTTATAACCAAAAGAATATAATCTAATTCCTAAATCAGCATCCTCAGTAACATTATAAGCGTCCCAAAAACCTATTTTTTGTAAGGCGTCAACCTTAAAATGATTGCTAGTTCCTCCAAGAGTTACTGGTAAGTCCATCAAGCTTAAACCCTTCAGAAGATATTTAAACCATAAACAATATTCTATGCTAAAAAGTTTAGTGAGTAAATTTTCATTCTCATTATAGAAGTTAAGTTTAGCCTGCAAACAAACATATTCTTTCGGTAATTCATCAAAGGCTATTACTGCTTTAAGGAGTTGATCAGCATCAGGTCTATCTTCTGCATCATATATTACTACATATTTTCCTCTGCAATATTGCATGGCATAATTAAGGGCTTTAGGTTTAGTCCTAGGTAAACTAAAAGGTACTTTAAGCAAATGTATATAAGAAGGTAATTCATATAGGATACTTTCCTTGATCATCAAATAATCATCTGCTTCAATAATGATTTTGACATCTAATTTATGTTTAGGATAATTAATATTAGAGACATAATTAATAATTGACTTTAGTTTGCTTGATTCTTTATATAATGGAAGTAAAATAGTGTAAATAGGTAGAGAATCATTTTTTAAAATGGAGATATCACTACTGTTAAACGCTGTATTTTGTACAATGACAGCTTGGTTAAATAGCATAATTTTTAAAATATTTTGTGCAAAATAGCAAGTAATGTTAATCACATGAAAAAGAGGTTTAAAATTAAACAATATTCCAAAATATATCACAAAAAATATGATGATTGACTTAGTGTAATTGATATTTTTTGCTACCATGTATACTGAGATAAATTCAAGAAAATATTTGGATTTGATTATATTCAAATGGCTAAAATTTTGTTCAAGTAGCTGATAGAAGTCATTCTTTCTGACCAAATTAATCTGTACATTATAATATATTGTTGATAACTTCCTTAAATAAGCTAGGTCATTTATAGCAAGCACTTTATTGCTTTTATCATTTTCATAAATGAAATAACCATTTTCTACATATTGATCAATTTTTGCATAATCGCAAATCTTAACCTGTGTTTCTTGCACATTCAATAGAGGCAATAATTTATTTTTATACAAAATATCTATAACCATCTCATTATTAATAATTCCTTCTGCAATTATCACGTTAAAAAAATCATTCTCACCAGTACTCTCAATTAATTTGAACTTAACGTGAGATATTTGTAAATCCGTAAGTAGTTGTTCTTTTAGTAGAATATACGTCAGTTCGGGATAAGATATAGATGAAATAGTAATAGATAAAAGGATTGTCAAAAAGGAGTGCCTGCAGTATTTATATTTTTAAACAAAAAAACAAACTACAGGCATGAAAAAAGATATCACAGAATTATATAGTTTTATAGATGATTTTTGTAAAATTTATTTGGAGTATGAACAGAGAAAGTTATTACCATCAAATAAGCAGAGAAATCGCTGTTGTAGCATGAGTTTAAGTGAAATGTTAACAATAATAATTATGTTTCATACATCCTATGCTAAGAATTTTAAATTTTTCTATAAAAGTTATATAGAGTGCATGCATAAGGATGATTTCCCTAAAGCCTTGAGTTATAATAGATTTGTTGAATTAATGGCACGATTATTCATACCGCTAAATATGTTGATTCATTTGTTGTTTGGTGAGGAAACAGGTATTTATTTTATTGACTCTACAACGATTAAAGCTTGTCACAATAAAAGGCGTTATAGCAATAAAGTTTTTAAAGGATTAGCCAAACATAGTAAATCCTCTATGGGGTATTTTTATGGTTTTAAATTACATGTAATAATCAATAATAAAGGGGAGTTTATGGCATTAAAAGTGACCAAAGGCAATGTAGATGATAGGGTTCCAGTACCGGAGTTAACAAAAAGATTAACTGGAATTATAGCAGCTGATAAAGGTTATATTAAGCAAAATTTGTTCTTAAATTTATATGAAAGAGGCTTAAAAATGATTCATGGAATTAAGAAGAATATGGAAAATAAATTAATGGATTTGAAAGAAAAAATCTTACTTCGAAAGCGTAACTTAATTGAAACAGTTTTTGATTATCTAAAAAATAAAATGAACCTTGAACATACTAGACATAGATCACCAATAAATGCCTTTGTCCATATATTATCTACTCTTGTTGCTTATTCATTAAAGAAAAATAAACCTTCAACAAAATTTGATTTTAATCTACATGTTCTCAATATCCTTATCCCGAATTGACGTAATATCTAAAAATTCTCTATTAATATTTTTTATACATCCATCCATATGGAAAATATTACTCCTGATATTTTATAATGTTTATTAATTAGGCTTTTATCACAAAAATACCCTATTTGTGTTGTCAGGCTATTCTTCTCTAGATTACCAAATTTAATCTTTTTTGCAATTGAAAGTTGCTTATATAAAGTTCTATTATAAATATTACCGTAATTTCTCCTAGTATAATATTTGGTAAAGTCTACTAACATAATGCCATTTTGAAATTCAATGCCTTCAGATATTGAAAAACTATAATGACTTCTTCTTGTATATGGGTTATTTAGGGCTTGCCCAAAACTAAAAACACTTTCAGCAAATACTGAAATTGTACGAATTTTTTTGGAAAATGCTGATAGCAATAATAATTCATAAGAAAATTGTTGCTGGCAACCATCTTTGGTCATGTATATTCTTGGCTGAACTGAGACTATCCTATTAGTGTTCTGAAAGAGCTTAATTTTATAAAATATACCAATTTCTTTATTATTAGACAGGTAGTTCATGTCATTACTTCCCTGGAATTTATTTTCTTTATAAAGTAATTGAATTCCTAAATTTTGGTTTTTATTAATTCCATATTCGATAGCAAAAATTCGCATTAATTCGTCTTGGTATGAGGATATTTCTCTAGATCTACGCTCTAAAAATTGAATTTGCCTAAATAACTTATTATAAAGAGCCGATGAATTATTAACCAACTTAATACGATCTTTTAAATATGCCAATTTACACTGAATTTGTAGAAAAAGATTGGCTCTTACTTGTTTAATATTTTTAGAATTTTTATCAATATTGCTAGCAGTAACCGTATATTTGTACTTGCCTGAGTCAATTAACCAAGCTGATGCATAAATCTTATTTGTTACGGAAATTATAAACAGAAGTATAAATATAGTTGTTGTTTTCACTCAAATAACAATTAATGGTTTAAATTTACTAAAATACAACTATTATAAATTTAATAAATGGATATTTTAATAAATTTTCAAAAGTCTATTAGTACCTAAAAAATATATGCTATAATAACCTCAAGTATTGATGTAAGACATTGGTTTAATAGCCTAGAGTGTCAATCCCTGCTCTTTCGGATGTCACCCCTACGTAGGCAGGGGTCTAAAGAAATAGCATAGAAGGTATGTTATATAGTGTTAGATCCCAGCTTTCGCTGGGATGACATATAATGGCGGCAGGGGTGACATCAGCCCTAATGGCAATGATTACTTGAGCCTACTTATACTACTCATAAATGAAGAGTTGATAGACGATAGAATCAAAATTATGATAGTAGCAGGAGTCGAAGGATCGAGGTGCTAGGCGTACATTTAGTACGTGGCTACCTACGATCCCTGAAGACGACAACGCAATTCTTGATTTTCATCGAGTATATTAATTTATTACATCAATACTTGAGGTTATAATAAGCTTAATACTACAAATGTAGTATTAAGTTCGGTATAAGAATATTTATTCTTACAAAGTGAGGTTTTTATAGTAAAAATACTTGCTTTTTAGCGTTTTTTTTATTAGTCTGTGCAATCTTCATAGAGTCTAAAATAACCTGACCTTGCCCGCGTGATGGAATGGTAGACATAACGGACTTAAAATCCGTGGGGTGCAAACCCTTGCCAGTTCAAGTCTGGCCGCGGGTACCATTCATTTTATCGAGGAAAAAGTATATGTTTATTCAAACTGAAATTACTCCTAATCCTAATGCGATAAAATTTTTCCCTAACATACCTGTTAGCCCTAACGAGCCGGTTCATTTTAGTAATCTTGATGAGGCAAAAGGTAAAAGCAGGCTAGTAGTTCAATTATTTAGTATAAATAACGTAAAATCTGTATTTTTTGGTAGTGATTTTATTACTATTACTAAAGAAGAAGAAAGTGATTGGCTAGTGTTAAAACCTGAAATTTTGATGGTTATTATGGATCATTTTACTGCTGGTTTTACTGTTTTTGATGAGGAAAATGCTCAATCTGCCATAAATAATTCTGACGAGATGTCTGAAATTGAACAACAGATTGTAGAAATTATTGAAACACGTGTACGTCCTTCGGTTGCCATGGATGGAGGTGATATAATATATCGAGGATTTGAAAATGGAGTGGTAAAATTAGAGCTTCATGGAGCCTGCAGGGGATGTCCTAGTTCAGCTATTACTTTAAAGAATGGTATTGAATCAATGCTTAAACATTTTATACCCGAGGTAGAATCTGTTGAAGCTGTAGATGAGTTATAGATATACTACTCGTAAATGAAGAGTTGATAGACGAAGATCAAAATTATGAAGTGCTAGGAGTCAAAGGGTCGAGGAGCGGAGCGTACATTTAGTACGTGGCTACCTACGATCCCTGAAGACGACAACGCAATTCTTGATTTTTATCAAGTATAGTACATTCTCGATGCAATCATATCCTTAAACAGCCTTCTTCTAATTCTAAAAGTTTTTTCTTGAGTTCAAGTCCTCCAGCGTAACCAGTTAGTCTACCATCAGTACCTATAACCCTATGACATGGCACTATAATTGACAAAGTGTTGCGTGCCACAGTGTTTGCTACTACACGTACAGCTTTAGGAGCAAATATTAAATTTGCAATATCCTTGTAACTCGTCACTCTAGCATATGGGATGGCAGAGATGGTGGACCATACTTTCTCCTGAAAATTAGTCCCCGTGAAACGGTAAGGTACGGTAAATTCTTTTCTAGTACCATTTATGTATTCTGTTAGCTCTTGGTAAGTTTGATCGAATATACTGGAATTCTGCTGCTCATGATAGCTACTATCTAAAATTGGCATATGTTTTTGCCCTACAAAATACAAACCTGTTAAGAAGTTCCCATCTGATACCAATAATATATTCAAATCATTTGAGTATATTAGAGCAATTGGTAAGTCTATATATCTATATATTTTTGTCATTTTAATTTTTTTCTTGGAGAGAGTTTTGTTCTAAACGACTTTTAAACCCTGTGAAGTCAACTATTTTTGCATCTTGATCTTGGCAGGCACAAGTAAAAATATATTTCCTTTCATCTGTAACTTTCTGAATGCATTGTCCACAAATACCTTTCATCATACACTGCATAGGAGAATTAAGACTTACTATTAGTTGAGTTTTGTTACCAAAAAAATCATCTTTTATATCTCTTATAGCTTCCATCATTTCTGTACTACCCGCAGCTATTATCCTATCTATGCTCAAATTTTTCCAAAGGTAACAATGCCCCATTATAGCATACACCAAATTGCCCTTAACACTAATATCTTCCGCCCTATTTTTTGATAAAATACCTTCTTCACAACACCAAACTACTATATCGGCTGCTTCTTCTATTCTCTCTTGATAGAACCTATCTTGTAAATTTTTATAACCAGCAAAATATATAATTTTACAATTATTATTTTTAAGAGCCTTAGCTATTGAGCATAAAACTGCATTTCCAACTCCTCCACCAACAAGCACTACATTGCTATCCTTTAATATCTCAGTTGGCTTACCACTAGGCCCCATTAGTACTACTAGTTCATTTTGCGATAAATATCTACATAATTTACTTGATTTACCATTTTGCCAAACTATCAAATGAATTAACCCTTTTTCTGCATCAACATAAGCTCCAGTGACAGCCAATGGTTCAATAATTTTTGAAATATCACTAGAATAATTTTGTAAACGGAAAAATTGCCCCGGTTGAAAATTTTGAGCAGCGAGAGGAGAATGTATTATCAGCTCTACTATCTTATAAGATAGTATATTAATCCGTTCGATACGGCTAGTTAGTAAATAATCTAGTTTAGCGAAAAAATCTAGATTATTACCAAAAAAACTTGGTTTATTTTTGATAAGTTTTTTTCCAATAAACTTGTACCCCTCTTTACTACTTGCTAAGGCTTTAACCACACTTCCAGAATATTGAGGATTACAATCACCAAAATATGTTATACTCAAATCATTTGAGTATATGTCTTCCAAATAACTATTATCTTTATGCGTACCTATTGCCATAAGTACAGTCCTTACCTTAAATTTTTTCCTTATACCTAAATTATCAAATTCTATTGATTCAGCGTAAGCATACTGATCAACATCAATGCCTAAAGGTATCATATTTTCAGCAAAATTTACACCTGCAGCCATAGCATACATAACTTCCTCAGGATTTAACTTGTAGGCAGGAGAATCCTTTAACTTTCCTCTATAACAAATTGTAACTCCACCTAGTTCATCGAGGATTTTTTTTACAGCTTCCGTATCTTGTGCTTGCCTAAATAATTTTGCATGCGAGATAAATTCTTCGGCTATTAATCTGTCCTCATCTGTCCAATTTTGTTCTGTATGATTTTTCCCATTCTCCTCAACTGACAATTCATACTTCTTTAGAAATTTTTCTACTTGTAACTTATAATAATTTAAACTTTCAGTTGCTGCATCAATGGAGGTCAGTCCCCCACCAATAATAATAATAGGCATCCTAATAAGCAAATTAGTGTTAGATTGTTCTAAAAAAGCTCCTCCTGATTGTAAGGTCATTAGAAAGTCGGAGGCTGTTTTCACACCTTTTGCAAGAAAATTTTTCATTTGGGCGATTTTAGGCTTACCAGCTCCAACACACAAGGCAACATGGTCAAATCCTAAATGAAATACCTGCTCCATAGTTATATTACTATCTAAACTTACACCACCAAAAAGCTTAAAATGACTGTTTCTCTCCAATATCAGACGTAATATAGTTAAATTATTTTTATCCCACCTTGCAGTAATACCGTACTCGGCTACTCCTCCAAAACCTTCAGGTATTTTTTCTGATAAGTTTTTTTTATAATCAGACCAATATTTAATAGGCTTGTTAATATCAAAAGGTAATGGGGTGATTTTTAAGCCATCTATAGCTACTACAGTATGTCCGTCTCGTAATAAATAATGACTTAAACTAAACCCAGCTGGTCCTTGACCCACTACTAAAACTTTGTAATTAGTTGGAGGCTTTGGCATCAGAGCAAAAATGTTAAGTGGATTCCAATTGGTAAGTAATAAATATATTTCCACCCCGTAAGGTAGAAGCAAAGTAGTTTCCAAAATATTAGATTCAACAAGAGGAATATCTACAGGTTCTTGCTTTTGATAAATGCAAGCATTGGAACAATCATTACAAATCCTATGACCAGTAGCAGCTACCATTGGATTATCAATGACAATAATAGCAAGAGCAGCTAAATTGAATCCCTTGGATTTTACATAATTCATCTCAGAGATTTTCTGTTTCAGCGGACAGCCCGACTTTGATTGCGTAGTCGGTAGTATATTCACAGAATCATTCGAGTATAACCCTTTAGAACACGAGTCTTTTCCCTGTTTATGACAGTAGATACAATAGTGAGTAGCATTTAAGACTGTATCTAGGCTAGGGTTAATGTCATCCCTACTAATGCTGTCATCTCCTTGTATCCCAATGTCATCCTCACGTAGGCGGGGATCTAGATCCCTGCCTACGTGAGGATGACATTGAAGAGATTGACAATGAGCAGGATTTAAATAATCAAACCCTACTCTTACATGTTTTTTATATTTAGCTACCTTATTAAGATCTATTAAATTATCTTTATCTATTTTATTTGGTAGAGAAAATAATATACTTTCAGATTCATTAGATTTCCTTTGAAACTCTACTTCTGCAAGAGGTCTATTATAAACCATGAAGGCAGCATATTTTGCTGCTATATCTAACTCAAAAGCATATTTTTCATCATCTAATTGCCATTTTATTACTTGACGAGCAAACTTGCCTTGAGTAAATTCCCCTCCTAAAAGTTTTTCTAGAAAAATTGATACACTATCAAAATCAATCTCTTTTAGTTTCTCAGGAGGATATTTTTTTACTGCAATACGCTGGATGAACTTTCTCTTACATTCATAAATTACATCAAATTCTTTATGACTAAATCTCAGATTGGCTATTTCTTGTTCAATACCAAATAACTTAGCTAGAAAATCATCAAAAACAGGCGAAATTTCTAATAAAAAATCTGAGTAATATTTTTGATCAACTTGATCGGGATTAGCCCTTAATGATAAAATAATTTCATAAAGAGAATAACTATGGCTACGCAGAAAATTTAAAAAAATTTCATCTAATTTTTTTAGACCTTCTAATTTATTTAAATCTACAAAATCTAAACCGAAAGCAAGTGTCATATAGCTACCCGAAAATGTTTGAACCATAGTATATACTCTTCTGCGAAGAGTTTAATAGCCCCCGATGTCACCCCACAACTGTTGAAAGTTTACAAACACCTATACCACAGCGTCATTGCGAGCGTAAGCGAAGCAATCTAGGAAACAATCTATGGATAAATGATGTTATTGGATTGCTTCGTCGACCTTACATCCTCCTCGCAATGACGTATAGGGAAGCTGTATTTACTAACTTTCGACAGTTATTGATGTAACCCCTGCGAAAGCAGGGGGTACATCAATTCTATTACTATGGTTCAAATATTTTTGGGTTAGCTATATATAATATATGACATTTTTAGAAAAAAATCTGTAGCCAAGATAACTGAAAAATGAAACAATAACGGCTACAATAAAGGATTTTATAATCATAAATACATCTGGCAACACTCCTTCTATTACTAAGAATTGAACTGGTCTTATGACAAGAAAAATGGGGTTAATTTCAAAAAATATTTTCTTTGATTCTGGTACCATAGAATATGGGTACACTATTGGTATAGTCCAATATGCAACATTCAAAATCAAATTTAATATCTGTGGAACATCACGTATATAAGGGGTTAAAAATGCAAAAGCAATAGAACTACTAATCACAGAAATAACCAGTGGTAACACAAGAATTGGTACAAAAAGTATATATATACTAAATTTTTCGGGATATAAAATGATAAAAGCTATATACATAGCTACAAACGAATAAATTAGGGTATAAACTTGTATTAAACTATCCGATATAGGAAAGATAGTCCTAGAAATTATTACCTTTTTTATAATACCACTACGATTAATTAATGAATTTGATGATATATTTAAGCTGCTAACAATAAATGTCCATAACGGTAAACCACCAACTAGGTTTATAATCATTGCTTCTCTTGGTATCTTAAGTACCAATCCAAAGAAATATGAAATGATCATTATATGCACAAAAGGCTGAACTAAACCCCATAACGAACCTAAAAAAGAATCTTTATTTTGACGAGATATAGAAGCTTGGGTTAATAACACCACTGACAACCAGTATTTCTTGGAAAAAAAATACTTTATCATTAATAATTCCCACTATTATAAATTTTTAGTATTTCATTTGGATTACCATCTGCGATAATACTACCTTCTTTTAATAACACACATCTATTGCAATTCTCCTTAATAATATTTTCTTGATGACTTACTAATATTAAAATAGGTATATTTTGTAACTTGTTTTTCATAAAATTGGTCGACTTCTCAATAAAATGACTATCACCAGCAGCAAAAACTTCATCTAGCAAAAGAATATCTGAATCTTGAAAAGCCGATACAGAAAAAGCCAATCTTGATAACATACCAGAGCTATAATTTTTTACCGGTAAATCTATTTTATTCCCTAGATCAGAAAAATCTATGATTTCTTGTTCCAATTCTTTACTGTATTTACCTAACATATTATTATAAATCATGAGCATTTTGATATTTTCCCTGCCAGTTTGCTCTAATTCAAAACCTACTCCCATCTCAATAATGGCAGCAAAGTTACCATGAACTTTAATTTTTCCAAACTTTAATGGGTAAATTCCAGCAATCACCTTAAGTAAAGAACTCTTACCTGAACCATTGCTACCAATAAAGGCAATTTTTTCGCCTCTTTGACAGGAAAGATTTATATTATTTAAGATGGGAATTGACGAAGGAAAAAGTTTACCTCCTTTAATAAAAAAGTGTCTTAAACTTTCTACTCTTTGTTGGTTATTGATTCCTTCTACACAACCATCAGATATCTCTATAGATACTAGTTTAGACGTCATATATTAAAAACATGTATTATATTTTACTGAAGAGTTAATCACCTCAATTCGTGATAAGAATTAGTTAATTCTTATCACGAATTCGCTTTAATCCATTCTTCAATAATATTTTTGGGGAATACTCCAGTCTTAGTAGCTAGTTGTTTTCCATCTTTGAACAAAATCATTGTAGGTATACTACGAATACCTAAACTTGAAGGTATATTGGGATTTTTATCTATGTCCATTTTGACAATTTTTACTTTACCCACTAATGCCTTACTTAATTCTTCAATAATAGGTGTTAACATTTTACACGGTCCGCACCATTCAGCCCAAAAATCAACTAATACAGGTGTAGTGGACTCTAAAACTTCTTTGTTAAAAGAATCATCTGTTATATTACTTGCCATAATCTCTTATTTTTAATATTGTTTTAACAATTAACCTGAGTTCGATGTAACAGGCTTGATGTCACCCCTACGAAAGCAGGGGTCTTAAAAAAGTTCTACAGCCCTTCTTTTGTCTATTTCTCTAGATCCCTGCTTGCACAGGGATGACATCGCTTTTAGCTAAAACCTTTTCGGGTTAACTATATAATCATACTAAGTAAAATTCTTATTGTAAATGACTGCTTTAAGTTTACTTAAAAATATTAGTATCTAAATTGTTAAGAACATGTTTCTTACGATCATAATAAAGTTTCATAGCTACAGCAGCGGTTTCTTCTACAGATCTTCTTGAAACATCAATTATTGGCCACCCTTGTTGCTCGCAAATTTGTTTTACTTGCATACATTCTTCTTGGACTATTTTAAAATCTGTATAATTGGTATTATCGCTCATCTGTAACGAATGCATTCTAGTTTCTCTTATTTCAATTAGCCGAGTTGGGTTAATAATCAAACCAACTACAAGCTGTTTTGTAATACTGCCTAAAATATCTAAAAACGGATAACCATGAATATAAGGCACATTTGCTGTTTTAAATCCATTATATGCTAGATATACAGAAGTTGGAGTTTTTGATGTCCTAGAAGGACCAATCAGAATAATATCAGCTTCGTCTAATTCACTAGTCATCTGACCATCATCATGTCTAAGAGTATAATCAATAGCATGAATCTTATCAAAATAACCTTCATCAAATTTATAATCATAAACTAAACTTTCTTCTGTTTCTATACCTAAAAAAACTGAAATTTCTTTTACAATTCTACCTACAACAGAAATACAAGGAATTTTTAAATCATAACAAAATTTAGTTAAATTTCTTCTTAGTTCGTGATCTAAAATAGTGTATAATACAATGCTTGGTTTCATCTTGATCTTTTTCAAAACCTCATTCAATGATTCTGCATTTCTTAACATTGGCCAATGATACAATTTTGACTCAATTTTGCTAAATTGTGACAAGGCAGTATTAGCTGCATGTTTAACTGTTTGCACTGAAGAGTCTGAAACTAAGTGAATAATCAGCTTATTCATAGTTTATTAGTCTTTGTGGATAATTTTTTATTCATATTTTAATCTCTATATTAAAAGTAATCAATAACTACTCATATATATCCCGTATATAGAAGTTAATAACCTCTATAATTTAAAGAATAATTTTGTGGATAATTTTGTGTGTAAAATGCTAGATATCTAATATCCTTCACGTTTTCTCATTCTACACACATAAACCACTATGAATTATCCACTAAAAAAATAATCCTATGAATAATGTGAGTAATAATTATAATCAATAAACCTTACTAGTAATTTAGCAATAAAAAAATGTGTATAACTATGTGTATATATAATTAATCTACATATTAACAATGTCTACATCAACTAAAAAAATATTATATATAATATATAGATTATTATGGATTATTTTATGAACCAACTTTTACAAACTTTTAAGAAAAAAAATAATCTTGTACCTATTTGGTTAATGCGTCAAGCTGGTAGATATTTACCTGAATATCAAAAAATAAGAAAAACTGTTAGTGGTTTCCTAGATCTATGCTATAATGTTGATAAGGCTGTAGAGGTGACTTTACAACCAATAAGAAGGTATGGCTTTGATGCTGCTATAATTTTTTCTGACATTTTGGTTTTACCTGATGCACTTGGCTGGGATGTAAAATTTGAAGAAAATATAGGACCAATATTACGTAAATTTCAATCAAAAGAAGATTTTAAATATCTTGAAGGAAATTCTAATGGAAAACTAAATGTAATTTATGAAATAATCAATAAAACTAAAGCAAATTTGCCAGTTGATACTGCGTTGATAGGTTTTGCTGGTAGTCCTTGGACGGTAATGACTTATATGCTTGAAGGAAGAGGCAAACAAAGTTTTGAAACAAGTAAAAAATTTATTTATGAAAATAATAACTTAGCACAAGAACTTCTAGACTTTATTACTGAAAAAACTATTATTCATTTAAAGGAACAAGTAAAAGCTGGGGCAGATTTAGTACAATTATTCGATTCATGGGCAGGGATATTAGAAGAAGCAGAATATGATCAGTTTATAGTACAACCAACAAAAAAAATAGTAGTAGCTCTAAAAGAACAGTTTCCATATTTACCGATTATAGGTTTTCCAAAAGGATCTGGAATTTTATATGAAAAATATATTAGTAATACTGGAGTGGATGCTATTGGAGTAGATCAGTTTGTACCAGCTAGTGCCATGAAATTATGGAGTGAGAAAATTGTTGTACAAGGTAATTTAGACCCATTTATATTGCTTACTAGTAAAGAAATTATTGCAAAAAAAGCAAGTAAAATAATTGCAAATTTTAAAGAAAGAAATTTTATATTTAATCTAGGACATGGTGTTTTACCAAATACACCAGTTGAAAATGTTGAGTTTTTAGTTAATTATGTTAGAGAATTTAAATACTAAAATATCTCAAAAAAAAATAGCCATCGTACTTTTTAATCTTGGTGGACCAAATAGCTTAAGCTCAGTTAAACGATTTCTATTTAACTTATTTTATGATAAAGCAATTATTAACCTGCCAAATCCCCTAAGGTTTATTCTTGCTAAGATAATATCAATTACTAGAAATAAAAAATCTCAGAAAATATATTCTCTAGTAGGTAATAATTCGCCTATTTTACAAGAAACAGAATCTCAAAAAGCTGCTATTACAGAGAAGTTAAAACAAACTCTGAATGAGGATTTTAAGGTTTTTATAGCAATGCGTTATTCTTATCCTGATTCCGAAGAAGCAGTAAGAAAAATAAATGAGTATAACCCTTCAGAAATAATATTGTTACCATTATACCCACATTTTTCTAGCACCACTACTGGATCTTCTATTAAAGATTTTATATCTTCTCTTTATAAAAATAAAAGTGAGGATTCCCAACATATTAAAACTATTTGTTGCTACCCTATCGATGACGAATTTATTGAAGCTCATTTATCATTAATAAAGCAATCATTAAAAAAATTGAAAAACAAAAAAAGTTTTCGTATATTATTTTCAGCTCATGGTCTACCTATAAAAATAATAAAAGCAGGAGATCCATATCAGTGGCAGATTGAAAAGACTGTAGAAAATTTGGTGTCTAAGCTTAGTATAGATAATTTAGATTATAAAATAACTTATCAAAGTCGTGTTGGTCCAGTGGAATGGCTTAAACCTAATACAGAGGATGAAATTGAGATAGCGGGCAAAGAAGATAAATCTCTTATAATAGTCCCAATAGCATTTGTATCAGAACATGTTGAAACACTGGTAGAATTGGACATTGAATATAGAAAGATTGCTGGTAAGTACAAAATAGAATATATTAGGACTCCTGCTCTTGGAACAAATAAATTGTTCATCAATAGCATAACTAAAATGGTATCAAATTTAGTTAATTATGGTTTCGATACAAAAGATTTGATATGTAGTTCAATTAATAAAAGAATATGTCCTTATAATTTTACTATGTGTCCTTGTAATTTAAAAAACTAAGTAATGGAGTATCAACTTTAAGTAGTCTCGATGTTATGCATAGGCATTGTCCACGTGGATCACTAGTATGTCATCCCTGCGTGGGCAGGTATCTATAATATCTAATAGTCTTTAGACTATTTTTTTAGATTCCCGCCGCAGCTCGAATGACATCGAGGCTGCTTAAGTTGACACTCCCATAAGACATTGGAGGTAAAATTAATGGCTAGTTATTATTTATGGTTTAAAGCATTCCATCTTGTATCAGCAATTTCTTGGATGATAGGTTTACTATACCTGCCAAGATTATATGTCTACCACACTAAAGTTGTAGTAGGTAGTGAAACTGACAAGATGTTTCAGTTAATGGAAAGCAGGTTACTCAGAATCATTATGAATCCGGCTATGATCAGCACTTATACCTTAGGTATAATTAACAGTTATATATACGGATTAGTAGCTTTAGGAACATGGTTTTACGTAAAAATGACAGCAGTTCTAGGTATCACTATTCTTCATGGTTTATTAGCTAGATGGAGGAAAAATTTTGTTGACGGCAAAAATAATCATTCTGAAAGATTTTACCGTACCATTAATGAAGTACCAGCACTGTTGATGATAGTGGCTGTTGTTATGGTAATTGTAAAACCATTTGATTAACATATTTTCTGCTTTATTATTTATATTACTGATTTCTAATCGTGATGCATATAACAACATGGGTGATGTCACCCCTGCGTAGGCAGGGGTCTAAAATATCTAATAGTCTTCTTGGCTATTTTTTTTGTTGATATAATAAATTTAAAATCTCTTTGGAGCTAATCTTGCCGTGAGGCTTAACCCTAGTTAAAGCTTCCACTTGACTAGCCACTGTACTTCCAAAAATGTAAGCAATCATCTTTTCAGTAAGTTTTGTATCTTCGATAGTATCATGCAGTATACTGGTAACAACCATGTCAGTTCTGAAATATCTTGGAATTTCTGATGCTGCATATTCCGCTACCATATATGCTACTTCAATCGGATGCGAGTAATAGGGTTCGCCTGACTGCCTCATTTGGCTACCGTGATATTTTTTTGCGTAATAAATAGCTTTTTTAACTTCGTCAATATCTATTGGCTGGTTTACTTCCTCATTTATCTTACAGAGTTTGTTCAGTAACCTAGTAGTATATTGACAAGATTCATACTTTGAGTTGTCCCAATAGTTAATATCTTCCATAAAAAATCATAATATTTTAAATAGCTATACAAGTTAAACTAAAAATTAGAATATTACTAGGAATTTATTATATTTTTTTGAAAAAGATCAATATTTTTGCATTTTGTTGTTGTTTATCTATTAGTGCTTCTGCTAATTAGTGTATAGTATATGGTATACTCAAATGACCTGAGAATGAATTTCAATGCAAGTTGCCAAAATATTATTGCCATTAGCTAAGCTTTTTCCGTTGGATTATTTAATTCCAAATGAATTAAAATTAGCTATAGGAGATTTAGTAGTTGTCCCCTTTAGGAATAAAGAATTAACGGGTATAGTTTGGCAATTAGATACTGAAGTTTCAGAGAACACTAGTAAAATTAAATCTATTAAACATAAAGTGCCACTTGAATTTAGGTTTAATCAGGAAATATTTAATTTAATTAAATGGGCTGCTAATTATTATATGACTTCACTTGGTTCGGTTGCCAAGTTGGCTTTGCCTATCGATATTGCCCAGCAACCTATAAAAATAAAGCATCAAGAATTAAACAAAGATTTTATTTTGCCAACTCTTTCAGTAGAGCAACAAGAAGCACTTTCTCTATTAAGTCAATCGGATAAACCATCAATTATTAAGGGAGTAACCGGATCAGGTAAAACAGAAATTTACTTTCATCTATTGGCTGATTATTTGAAGCAAGGTAACCAAATATTGATAATGTTACCAGAAATTGCTTTAAGTCAGCAAATTATAAATCGTTTTACAGCACGCTTTGGCTTTCAGCCAGTAATATGGAATTCTGCAGTTACTAAAGCTCAGAAAAAGATGATTTTAAGAGGTTTGCTCAACAATGAAATTAAAATTATAATTGGTGCTAGAAGCAGTTTATTTCTACCGTATAGTAATCTTGGATTAATTATTATTGATGAAGAGCATGATAGTTCTTATAAGCAAGATGATGGTATATTATATAATGCTCGCGATGTGGCGGTATTGCGGGGAAGCTTATCCAAAATAAAAGTAGTATTATGCTCGGCTACTCCGTCTATTGAAACAATTTTTAACGCAAGTACAAATAAGTATCAATTAATTGAATTGTCAAATCGTTACCGGGAGGCGACTTTGCCAGAAATTCAAATAATTGATATGAAAAAGGAGAAATTATCAAAAAATTCTTACTTATCTAAGGAGTTAATAGCATTAATTGGTAAAAAGCTAGCAAGCAAAGAGCAGGTGTTATTATTTTTGAATCGTAGGGGTTATGCCCCTTTGATGTTATGTAAACTTTGTGGTTATCGTTTTACTTGTAATTCTTGCTCTGCTTGGTTAGTGGTACATAAATCTAGCAAAAAACTTGAATGTCACCATTGTGGTTATCAAAGTAGGATTCATATTTTTTGTCCTGATTGTCGGGAAGAAGACTCTTTAACTGTTTGTGGTCCTGGGATTGAAAGAATTGAAGAAGAAACTAGGCATCTTTTTCCCGATAATAAAATTGCGGTAATTAGCAAAGATTATGCCCAAAAACCTGAAAAGATCCGCGAATTACTATATAAAATGGAGCATTCTGAGGTTGATATTCTAATTGGTACTCAGATGATTACTAAAGGTTATCACTTTCCTAACCTTACTTTAGTAGGTGTTGTTGATGCTGATCTTGGGACTATTGGTGGTGGAGACTTGCGATCAAGTGAACGCAATTATCAACTACTTCATCAAGTAGGAGGTAGGGCAGGAAGAGAAGATAAAAAAGGTCTAGTATTAATGCAAACTTATTATCCAGATAATGCTATATTTAGTTATATAAAAAATGGAGGAGATCAGTTTTTACAATATGAACTTGCAACAAGGCAAGCAGAGAATATGCCTCCTTTCACCAAAATGGCATCAATAATTTTGTCTGGGAAAAATGAGCATAAAGTGCTTGAAATATCCAAAACTCTAGTTGCAATTGCACCAAAAAGTTCAGCTAGAATACTCGGGCCATCTAGTGCATTAATGTTTAAATTAGCAGGAAAGTTTCGCTACCGTATTCTAATCATAGTGGATAGGAAATTTAATTTACAAAAATTTTTACAAACATGGTTAAGTTTAATCAAAATCCCTTCTTTTTGTCATTTGAAAGTGGATATAGATCCTAAGAGTTTTTATTGATATTACTCTCACGATTATGCAAGTAAAAGCTTTAGCTTAGTACTACAGTTGTAGTTATTCACAATGTCGTCATCCCCGTGAAGGCTTTGCCCGTGTGGATCACTAGTATGTCATTCCCGCTTCGGTCAGGAATCCATAATATCTAATAACCTCAGTTCGATATAAGAATTAATAATTCTTATATCGAACTGAGGTTGAATAGTCTTCTTGGTTATTTTTTAGACCCCTGCTTTCGCAGGGGTGGCATCACCCTCTAATAAGGATGATACTAAGTTTAATATTAACTTGTTACATCGATATACTCTTCTACTTTGAAGAATTGTTTTTTGAAAATATCAGGAACTCGCGTACTCATGTACTAAATGTACACCTAGTTCGCTCGCCCCTCATTTTCAAATCCAATTCGTAGGATCATTCGAGTATACTTGAGGTTAAATAAGTTATAAATATTTTTGTTTGAGATAGTTTAAAAATATTTCTGATTGAATTTTATCTTCACCTGTAGCGTTTTTAATTAATTTGCCGGTGCTTTTTAAGGACCCATAGCTTCTAAGATTGTCATTCAAGAATTGGTTTACACCATTGAATTCTCCTCTTGTTATTTCCTTTTTTATATTGTGATTAACTTCCTGTGCTTTTTTCATGACCATTGAAGCAATAATTGCTCCATTAGTATAGGATGGAAAATAACCAAAACTACCCATTGGCCAATGTATATCTTGTAAGCATCCGTCTTTATCGTTTTGTGGAGTAATGCCTAAATATTCCTGCATCTTATTATTCCAATAATGTGGGAGATCATCTAAAGTTAGATCTCCACTAATTAATAATTCTTCTAGTTCAAACCTAACTATTACATGCATTGGATAAGTCACTTCATCTGCTTCTACTCTAATAAAACTAGGTTTGACTCTTGTCATTAATTTGTAAAGATTTTCTGCAGAATATTCTAGTCCTTTGAATGCAAATTCATCCTTAAGTAGCTTTGATAGATATTGACAAAATTCCCCTGACCTACCTACTTGCATTTCCATAAATAAAGATTGACTTTCATGGACAGCCATACCTTTAGCCTTACCTACTGGTTGGTTTTTATATTTATTGGGCAAATTTTGTTCATATAAAGCATGACCAGTTTCATGCATAATCCCCATAATCCCTGAAATAAAATTATGTTCATCATATCTATTAGTTAATCTAATATCATCAGGAGTACCCATACAAAATGGGTGAGCTGATTCATCTAATCTACCTTTAGTGCAGTCAAACCCCATTATTGCCATAAGTCTTTTGGCAATTAGTTTTTGCTGTTCTTTATTAATACTATCAACTATAGGCAGAACATGTTCTTGGCTTTGTTTTTCTACTATCTGAGCAATTAATTGTGGTATGGTTTTTTTTATATTATTAAAAACTACTTTAATTTCATCTAGTTTACGATCAGGGTCATATGTATCAAGTAAAGCATCATATTTAGTACAATTTAATATTGCAGCTTTAGATTTCGCCATTTCTTGTACGCAATCTAATACTGTTTGTAGGTAAGGTTTAAGTGATAGGTAATCATTATTTTTTCTAGCATTCCGCCAGATTAACTCACATTTTGCACTAGCAGTGACATATTTTTTCCTTAAATCATCATCTATACAGCTAGATTCAACGATCCGTCTTTTTGTTTCTTGTAAATTTGCTAATTGCCAAATATCTAGCATATTTAGGTTTTCAGAAACAGCTTCTACTAATTCAGCAAGTTTTTTTGACTGTAATCTAGAATGTGCCATGGAAGATAACAGTGATATTTCGTTTGTTCTACTATCAATTGCTCCTTGCGGAATATTTACTGCGATATCCCAATAAAGTATATTAATCACGTTATTAATTTGAGAGATTTGCTCTAATTCTTGCTCTAATAATGTATAATGTTTCATACAATTTTCCCTACTTATAATAAGTTATTCTAACTATTTTTATAGTATACTAATATTAACAAAATAACTATAATAAATATACTATTTTGCTTCCAACAATTGATCATTATGAAAAATACATATTACATTACTACACCGATTTATTATGTCAATGATATACCTCACATAGGGCATGCTTATACAAGTGTTACGTCTGACGTAATAGCAAGATTTATGCGTTTATCAGGTAAAGAGGTGATGTTTCTGACCGGTACTGATGAACATGGTCAAAAGGTAGAAAAATCTGCTATTGCCAAAAATGTTGAACCACAAATATTTACCGATACAGTATCTGAAACTTTTCGTACATTAATGCACTCAATGAACATTTCTAATGATGATTTTATTAGAACTACAGAAGCTAGACACAAACAAGCGGTAAGTAGTCTATGGCAAAAATTGCTGGATAGTGGCAATATTTACCTTGATAGCTATAAAGGCTGGTACTCGACGCGCGATGAGGCTTTTTATGATGAATCAGAATTAACAGAAGATGGGCTAGCTCCAACTAAAGCTCCTGTTGAATGGCTTGAAGAACCAAGTTACTTTTTTGCCCTATCAAAATGGCAAGATAAATTATTAGATTTTTACGATGCCAATCCTGATTTTATCAGACCAAATACTAGACGTAATGAAGTTATTAGTTTTGTCAAATCAGGGTTGCATGATCTATCCATATCACGTTCTAGTTTTAAGTGGGGGATTAAAGTACCAAATGACGAAAAGCACGTAATATATGTATGGCTTGATGCACTAACCAACTATATTTCGGCTTTAGGATATCCAAATGATACAAGCCAGTATAACAAATTTTGGCCGGCTGATGTTCATATAGTCGGGAAAGATATATTACGCTTTCATGCCGTATACTGGCCAGCATTTTTGATGGCAGCTGGCTTACCGCTACCAAAATGTGTTATGGCACATGGGTGGTGGACTAATGAAGGGCAAAAAATTTCGAAATCTATAGGGAATGTAATTGATCCATTGCAATTAATAAAAGAATTTGGTTTAGATCCAGTTAGGTATTATTTAATGAGAGAGGTAATATTTGGCTCAGATGGTAATTATTCTCGTAGTAGCTTAATCAATAGAGTTAATAGCGAGCTATCTAATAAAATTGGTAATTTATTGCAAAGAACCCTAGCCTTTGTTTATAATAACAATGAGGCAAAAATTCCGTCAATTAGCAAGGAATCTATCGATAGCATTTATGAGTCATTTTTAATGAAGCTATCCCACCAAATTATATCAGAAAATTCACTGTTCATTAAGACTTTTGCTATTAATTCTGTGTTAGAAAATATTATTACTTTAACCGAAGAAGCCAATATTTACATAGATCGAGAAGCCCCTTGGCAGTTAAAAAAAACTGATCCTGTAAGGATGAATGAGGTGTTATATACGCTACTTGAGACACTAAGATATATTGCTGTAATGTTACAACCATTTATCCCTGATTCGGCTAATAAAATGCTTGATCAGCTTGGTGTACCAAAAAGTCAGAGAATGTTTAAACATTTAACAAAGGAGTTTACTTTAGCTCTAGGTAGTAACATTAACCAGCCAGAGCCGATATTTCCAAGATTTCAGGATAATACTCGATGAAAATAGAAGTCTATTCTAGTTATTTCTTGTAGCTATATATTGTAGTTCTTAAACTATGTATGGTCTTAAAACCTAGATAAACGGAAATACGCTCAATAATTATCTGTTGATGAAATGATAGTTCTAAGGCGATGCTCGAATTTTCCACTTGTACATGTAAAATATTTATTCTCTGTCCTTTCTCTTTAGGGCTAGATATTTTTAACGGGCTAGTTTTGGTACTAAATTTCGGTCCAACAATCTTGCTCCAATTAATCATAATTTCTGCAAGCAATGGGTGCTGTTTACCAAAGATTCGTCTAATAATTATGTTGATGTCATGGCTGAGCGGTTTCATGGGCAAAATTAATTATTGTAACCATTACTACTAATATAGCAAAGATAATTGATAATAAAGGAAAATACAGAGAAATAATTGATAATACCATGAGTAATATATTGCATATTATAATTCTACTCACTACTTCCCTATGACTCTTACCATTTCTGACTGCTTTTTGAAAAAAATGCTTTAAATGAGGTTGCCAAATTTTCTCCTTATTAACTAGTCTAATTAGTATGGTTAATCCTCCATCTGCTAGGTAGTATAAGCTAGCAATAGATGAAGCAACAAACAAATGAACACTAGATGCTGAAATAAGTAGCAAACATAAACCTAATAAAAATCCTAAGCTTATACTACCTACGTCTCCTAGAAAGATTTTAGCAGGATGCCAGTTAAATATCAAAAAACCTATGGAACATGCTAATATAATGATGTTAAGTACAATTATAAAATTTATATTTATTATTATATCAGATTTTAGATAACAAAGTATCAATATAGTAATCGATAAATGAATAGATTCAGCACCACTAATGCCATCTATTCCATCAAGAAAATTATAAATATTTAAAAAGACAATCAATCCTATTATAGATAGCACAAAATCAATATATAAAGGTAATTCATGATGAAACAATACTGCTGGAGATAAAAATAAAAAAATGGCTATTGTAGAACAAATTATGTGAAAGATTAGTCTTACAAATATCGGAATAGAAATAAGATCATCTAAAAATGAAATGGTAGAAATGATCAGCAGTAAAGGTACAATTTTAATTGAGTTTATCAGAGTTTTTGCCCCAAAATATTCATAGGCGATAAGAGCAATTATTACCACTATAACTATCGCAAGCCCACCTCCTCTTGGTGTGATTCTACTATGTACTCTACGTGGATCTGGTATATCCACCACTCCAAAAGATGGAAGGCTAGAAATCAATAGCCAAGTAAGAAAGCTTGTTGCTATAAAAGATAATAAAAACAAAAAACTATAATTAATAAAGTTACTCATAATAGCATATTAGACTTAAAACTGAAATATTCATTGGCTGTAATAATTACGTGGTCATGAACCGATATATTCATATTAGCACAAGTTTCTACTATTTTGTGTGTTAGTTCAATATCAGTATTTGAAGGCTTACTAACACCACTTGGATGATTATGCACCAATATAATTGCACCAGCTTCATTAAATAAAGCTCTTTTAATTATTTCTCTTGGATATATTGTTGCCTGATCTATAGTGCCTTGGCTTAAAACTTCATCAGCAATTAGGACATTCTTTTTATTTAAAAATAAGATACGAAATTGTTCTGTCTTCATGCTACCCATCGTTGCTTTTAGATAGTCTATTAGAACGTTCCAAGAACTAATTACATTTTGATTTATTACTTTTTGTTTTAGCATTCTGTTAGTTAGTTCACGCATAATGACAAAATTTACATATAAATTATCATTAGTTCCTTTAATATTAAGCAATTTCTCTTTATCTGTATTTATTAAATTAGCGAGACTACCAAATTGTGTTAATAATTCCTTTGCTAATGGTTTTACATCTTTTCTAGGTATTACAAAAAATAATATCATTTCAAGTAATTCATAATCTGCAAGATTTTCTGCAGAAACAATAATACGTTGTTTTAGGCGTTGTCTATGCCCAATATAATGGGGTATATCATCTTTCATATTTAGTTTTACAATAAGTCTGTTTTATAAGGTGGATGTATCAAATGTTTTGGTGATAAAGTAAAAATGTCAAAACCATCTTTGGTTACGCCTAAACTATGCTCAAATTGTGCTGATAATGACTTATCACTTGTTGTGACTGTCCAACCGTCTAATTTACTTAGATGAGTGGAGTGATGTCCAGCATTTACCATTGGTTCAATAGTAAAAAACATACCTTCCTCCAAGACCAAGCCAGTGCCAGCTTTGCCATAATGTAGAACTGTCGGTTCTGTATGAAATATACGCCCTATCCCGTGCCCAGTATAATTTCTAACAACTGAATAATTATGTTTTTCAACATAAGTTTGTATAGCATTTCCGATATCTCCTAAATGTACTCCTGGTTTTACTAGTTCAATTCCTATCATCATAGCATCATAAGTAACCTGCACTAAGCGTCTTGCTTTAATTCCTACATCACCAACATAATACATTCTACTAGTATCACCATACCATCCATCGACAATTACAGTAACGTCGATATTGATTATATCGCCATTTTTAAGGAGTTTATCATTTGGAATACCATGGCATACTACATGATTAACAGAAGTACAAATTGATTTTGGAAACCCATTATAGTTTAAAGGTGCAGGGATTGCATTATTAGACACAATAAACTCATGGCAAAGATCATTTAAATAGATCGTACTCACTCCTGGTTTTACGTAATCAGTAATAAAATCTAGGGTTTCTGCAGCAAGTTTGCCTGCAATATGCATTTTCTTAAAGTTTTCTAGTGTATGAATTGTTATGGTCATAAAATAATTAACTTTTTTTATTAAAATCATCTATTAAAAGCATAGATAACCCGATTGATGTTATACCATTTCCCATTATTAACTACGCTATTTAGTGCTACAGTTGTAGTACTAATGTCAAAACGATGTCATCCCAGCGAAAGCTGGGATCTAATAATGTTTAATAGTCTTTTAGGCTATTTTTTTAGATTCCCGCCGTTGCTAAGAATGACAGCTCTAGGTAGTAACTACAACTGTAGTATTAGCGTAGTTAAGAATGGGAAATGGTATTACTCCGTTATTGCTAGGAGGCGTGAGCCGACGAAGCAATCCATTTCTAACAACTTTTATGGATTGCTTCGTGCTACTAAAGTAGCTCCTCGCAATGACGTTGGGTAAAAATATTCCAGTCTATTAGCGAGACCACGTGAGTGTAGTGGCAATCCACATTTATTAGATTGCTTCGTCACATTCGGCTTCTTGCTAATAGACGTCAATTTACTACGACTAGATGCTATCGGGTTAGCTATATAAATATATACTAAATTTCTACTTTTTAAATTATTATTTGAATTTCATTGAATCTTTTTCAATGGTTCTTACCTTATAAAAGCTATAAGATAGGGTTATTGTATCCACATCATTCATTTCTTTATCTTCCTCAAAATCAGAGTCTATAAAAAATGTCACTGGCATCAACATTTTTTCTCCTGCTTTTAATAACTGTTCTTCAAAACAAAAACAATGTATTTTAACAAAATATTTACCAGCTTTATTAGGTGTAACATTATAAACGAAAGTTCCTATTATATCATCGTTACTTAGATTTTCAGACTCATAAAAAATTAGTGTATTTTGTCCTAAGGTAACTTTAGACCTCCTTTGCTTAGGAATAAATCGCCAAGGTAATTTACTGTCAACATTGGAATCAAATTCTATAGTTATGGTTCTAGTTCCTTTTTTAGGAGAATATATATTGAGTTCCTGTCTTGTGGTAGTGCCACCATATCCAGTGACTTTACAAAATAAATTGTAAATTGGTATTGATGCAAAGCTTAGAAAAACCATGCTAAGTACTAAACTAACTAGGGCTAAGGCAAAATTTCTATTAGATTTTTGTAACACTATGTTGCTCTCTTTTTGTAAAAATTCAAATTTCAATTTTTTACAAGAAGTCTATTTAAAATATTTTAAACTTATGATATTATGTACCCATTCTAGTATATCCTTAAGTAAAGGAATCTATTTTAAAGGTATTATATGACTAACAAAATCAGTGTGCCAGTAATTTCTGCAGAATCAGGGTTTTATCAATATTTGCAAAAGATCAATAAAGTTCCGTCACTTTCACAAGAGGAAGAATTTCTACTTGCCAAAGCCTATCTTGAGCAGAATGACCTAGAAGCTGCTCATAAGCTAGTAACTAGCCACTTGAAATTGGTAGCAAAAATTGCCATTAGATATAGAAATTATGGGCTACCTCTAAATGAGCTTGTGTCAGAAGGGAATTTAGGTCTTATGCAAGCAGTAAAGAAATATAATCCTGATTTAGGTTTTCGCTTGTCTACTTATGCTTTGTGGTGGATTAAAGCTTCAATCCATGAATATGTCCTAAGATCTTGGTCTTTGGTTAAAATGGGTACTACGGCAGCACAAAAAAAGTTATTTTTTAGCCTTGGTAAAATTAAGCATAAAATCACTAACCTATATTCAAGAGCTGTTACAGATCAAGATTTTGTTCAAATTGCTCAAGAACTTGGAGTGACTAAGCATGAAGTTAGTGAAATGAATTCTAGGTTATCTGGTTCAGACTTATCATTGAATAATTTGGTAAATAGTGGAAATGATAACAGTGATAGCGAACTAATTGAATTTTTACCGGAAACTCGTCCAAGCCAAGAGCTCAGATTAATTAGCCACGAGGATTCTGTTAACAAACATAATTTGTTAACACAAGCGATGAAGATATTAAATGATCGTGAATTACATATTCTCACTGAGCGTAAATTAAAAGATTCTCCAAAAACTCTTGATACTCTTAGTATAGAATATAAAATCTCTAAGGAAAGAATTAGGCAGATTGAAAACACAGCATTTGAGAAAGTGAAAAACTTTATATTGCAACAGATGCCAAAAGCTGTTTAAGGGTTTATGCATAACTCATAATACGCGAATTCGGGATAAGAATTAACTAATTCTTATCCCGAATTGGGGTATAATGTGGCTAAAACAACGTCATTTAGTATACTCAGATGGTTTTATAACATTTAAATTAAATATTAATTCATGAAAGCAGTTTCTATACATTTATTGATTATTTTGATTTCTACGCAAGTATTTGCTGGAAATCAAATTACTAGAAAAGGTTTGAAATTTGATTCATCTAATGATTGCACAGAAAGATTAGATATTTTGGAGAAAGAGAATCAACACTTACTTGGCAGAGTCGAAATAATTGAACATACTATTGCCAAATTAGAGAGAATTTTAGCCTCTACAAAACAAGAGGTAATAAGTTCTGAGGATACCAGTACAGCAAAAAATTTAGCAGATGATTCTATAGTTAGCGATGTCTTTGAAATACCAGCTACTAAAGAAGTACAAAAAGAAGTTGCGTCGTATGATATTGCAAAACCCATCTCGGGGATAGCAAAAGATAAGCAACTTTATGACTTAGCACTTGCCTCTTTAAAAGATAATAAATTAACCGATGCAGAAGAAAAATTTGCAAATTTTTTAAAAAATTACTCTAATAGTCCTTTGGTAAGTAATGCATATTTTTGGTACGGAGAATCTTTTTTTAGACGTAATATGTTTGATAAAGCGGCTATAAATTATCTAAAAGGTTACAAGCAATCACCAAAAGGCTCTAAAGCTTCTGACTCATTGTTAAAATTAGCATTATCTCTTGGGGAATTGAAGAAAATACAAGAGGCATGTTCTATTCTTGATAAACTTGAAACAGAATTTCCGAGTAGATCAGCTACATCAATAAAAAGAGCTAAGGATGCAAGAACCAAATTTGCTTGTAAGCGTTAGGTTCTTATGAACAAAAAGGTAAATAATAATGACTGACATTTTAGAAGAAGTCTTAAATGATAAAAATGAAGAAAAGAAACTTTATTACTTTAAAAAACTTCTTCCTATAACTATAATACTCGCACTAATAGTTGTATTATTTATGCTAATAAACAATTGGCTTGATGGTAAGAAAATAAAGAATAATCAAAAGACAGGTGATATTTTAGTTAAGTCTATGTCGCTTATCAATGACAATAAAGACCTAACCATAAAGTCGTTGGATAATTTAATTGAAACAAGTAATAATAAAGTAGGAGAGCTTGCTGCTATCGAACAAGTCAGTATAAAAATACAACAAGGAGATTTTATAGAGGCTAGAACTTTATTAAAGAAAATTATTGATAACAAGAATTATGCCGAATTAACAAGTGCATATGCACGTCTAGTTTGGTTAAGTTTAATGATAGACGAAACAAATTTATCTAATGTAAACATTAATGAAATTGAGGAATATTTAAATTATTTTGATGATGAGAATAAACCATTCTTTGGTACTGCAAATATTATCAAAGCAATTTGGTATATTAACAACAACTCAAAAGGTTTAGCAGAAAATACTTTGAAAAAGGTAATATCACTAGAAAGTACAACTCAAGTAGTTAAAGAGCAGGCTAAAGCTTTACTTTCAAACTTACAATAAACCTCAATTCGGGATAAGAATTAGTTAATTCTTATCCCGAATTGGCTTTAATATAAGGAAAAATGCATTCTTAAAGCGGCTAACGCGAATGCATTTTAAACCTTTCTAAAGCTAAAAACATGATTTTAATCTTTTAAAATCATGTTTTTAGCAAAATGGATTGCCACGCTCACATACGTTCGCTCGCAATGACATATACGTCTATAAAACGTCATTGCGAGGAGACCGTAGGTCGACGAAGCAATCTATAATTTCACCGAATTCGCGTAATAACAAAGGCTTAAATTATGATAAAACAACGATTAATTATTTTCTTACTACCGTTTATTCTAACTTCTTGCGGTCTTGGAGCTAAAAAGATTAAAAATATTGTAGAATTAACTCCTAGATTATCTGTAGAAAGTAATGAAACAATTCAAATAGATTCTACTGTAAAAACAAATATATTTAGCCCTGAACAGCTGCAAAATAAGGAATATACTGTTGCAAAATATAAAATAATATCAGAGCCAATTTTTAATAAAGCTGTTGCCTATACCATTGATACTAAAGGTAATATTTCCGCTTTTTCTATGAAAGATAAATCTATTATGTGGTCATATAATATCAGCACTAACAAGAGTGATTATTATGTTGGTGGAGGGATCTTATGCCACAATGATAAACTATATGTTACCTATGGTTCAAGATTCTTGGTAGTATTAGATAGTAGGTCAGGTCATGAAATAATCAGAAAAGAGTTGCCTGATATTACTAGAGTAAAACCGGTATTAATTAATAATCATACTATTGTAGTTCAAACAGTAACTAATCAAATATTAGCGATTAATATTGATAACTTAAATTTTGTTTGGCAACATGAAGGTGTAGTAGAAACTTTGTCATCAAGTTACCATGTTAGCCCAATAGTACAAAATAATCATGTAATAGTAAACTATAATTCAGGGCAAATTCTTGCTCTAGAAGCTAGTAGCGGTCAAGTGTTATGGACTAACGATTTATCTAGTCAGCAGGAAATAGGTTTACCAAATTTTGAGGCAGCATCTATATTATGCAAACCTATTGTCAATAACTCTCATATATATATAGCTAATAGTGCTGGTAAGATAGTAAAGTTAGATATCATGACGGGTAATATTCTTTGGCAAACCAAAGCTTATGATGTGCAATCCATGCTGTTAGCTGGTAATAGTTTATTTATAACAAATAATGCTGGACAAATAGCTGCTATAAGTACTGATTTTGGTAAAGTCAAGTTTGTAGCAGATCTAAATGATGGGAAAGATATTAAAAAAGTTAAAGCTGCATCATTCCTACCCCCTATAATTGGTAAGGTAGTTGAGACAAAAGAGTGGAATTTAAATATTATTTCCACTAAAGGTGAATTATATAGTTTCCAATCAGATGTTAATGGTAATTTAAGCACTACTCCACAGATTACTAAAATTACTAAAAATATTGAATATCATGGAAAAACCTGCTGTGGTAGTATGTATTTTGCTACTGATAAAAAAATTATGTTTGTCGAGTAGTCAAGAACTATGTTAAATATATATTTACATTTATCTTGACAAAATAGTGGTTATAATGCTATTTAGTATAGCCTAGGCTGGGACAATGATAACATTAATTCTAATTAATAAAGATATATAACGTGAAAACTTATTCTGCAAAACCATCACAAATTCAGAAGAAGTGGTGGGTCATAGATGCTAAAGACCTTGTATTAGGTAGACTTGCTAGTGAAGTAGCTAAAATCTTACGCGGCAAACATAAGCCTTCCTTCACTCCTCATTTAGATTGTGGAGATTATGTAATAATAATTAATGCCAAGCATATTTGCTTGACAGGTAAAAAATCAGACCTTAAAGATGGTAAGTTTTATTATCGCCATACTGGTTTCCCAGGTGGAATAAAGGATACAACAGCTGGAAAAATTCTGTCTGGTAAGTATCCTGAACGTGTCGTTAAGCTTGCTGTAAAAAGAATGATTACGCGAAATGTTTTGGGATCAAAGCAGATGGGTAATCTATATGTCTATGCAGAGAATGAACACCCACATAAAGCTCAGCAACCTGAGTCTTATGATTTTGCAAGCAAAAATACAAAGAATAAAAAATAGTGAATTATGACAACATTAAAGGTTCAAAGCGAAAAAACCAAAAGCGATACAGTTCAGAGTAAGTTAGTTAAGCCTAAAACGCCTGTAGGAAGCAGTGATAATAAAGTCTATGGTACAGGTAGAAGAAAAAGTGCAATAGCTAGAGTTTGGTTAAAAAGCGGTAGTGGCAAGGTAATTGTCAACAAAAAAAATATGGAGCAATATTTCACTCGTGAAGCTCATACCAAATCTCTCTTGCGACCATTTGTTGTAACCAATACTGCTGGACAATATGATATAATATGTACTGTCAGAGGTGGTGGAATATCAGGACAACTGGGTGCTGTACTACACGGTGTTTCTAGAGCTCTTGACAAAATTGCACCAGAATTTCATAGTATTTTACGCAAATCTGGTTTCTTAACAAGAGACTCAAGGGTTGTAGAACGGAAGAAATATGGTAAGCATAAAGCTAGAAAAAGTACTCAATTCTCTAAACGTTAGAATTTTACAGAGTCTGTTTGGAGTTGTCTAGCATGTGATTTTTCTGAAGCTCTTTCCATCATGGCGGGGTAGCTCAGTTGGTTAGAGCAGCGGAATCATAATCCGCGTGTCGGGGGTTCAAATCCCTCCCTCGCTACCAAAATGCTAATTCATGTGGTGGTTTGTTATCTAGAATTTGTATAATGGGGGTTTTCGCAATAAGAATCAACAACCAATTCTTTAAAGCATTAAGTATACTGCGATTTTTTTTATATTTTATATATAAAAGTCATTAGTGCTACTTGATATATATGCTATTATGCGGTGAATGTACTCGAAATTCTTCAAGTTCTTGCAAACATTATTATGAAAAGGATTACATTCGGTTTAATAGCTGAGTATGTGGCTATTGTTATTTATAAAATTAAATTTTATCAAATTCTTCACCATCGTAAAAGATATTATGTTGGTGAGATTGATATTATCGCCCTACGTGGAAAACAACTTGTTTTTATAGAGGTAAAAGCAAGGCGTTCTGACGTTGATGATCGGATATTATCAACTCATCAACAAGCAAGAATAAAAAGATCTGCTAGTGTATTTTTAAGCTCTAACCCAAAATACCAAAATTATCAAGTTAGATTTGACCTAATAATTATTAAACCTTACAGTATACCAATTATTATTGAAAACGCATGGTAATAGAGTTTTTTCTACTAGACGAAAAAGAATCTAATTATACACTATACACTCAAATGCTAACTGACTAAGTAATTATTTTAAAATTATTGCTTGACCAATAAAGCAATATATGTCAAGAAGATCATACTCATATAGTCTGAGACTTCTCTTAAAACTAGGCCGCTATAGCTCAGAGGTAGAGCACATCATTGGTAATGATGAGGTCGTAGGTTCAATTCCTACTAGCGGCACCACATTTACTACAATATTCTCCATGATTTAACCTCAAAAGCCTAGTATTTATAATGTTTTACCTGAATAGTCCAAATTAAAATTTAACTGTAGTTAATTTTATAATATCTGTCAATAATTTATCAATATAGTCAAATATTTGTCAATAAGCGTTGAAAAATGACCCACATAAGTCTAGAACTAGGGAATGTTCGTCTAACTGTGTCAAATAGAAAAAGATAATCTTTTAAATATATAAAATAAAGATTATTGATGTTGTAAATAGCGAAGAATGTGGATAAGTTACTATCAACTTATCCACATGTTCTTCGCGTAAAATAATAGGAAATTTGACATGAGTAAACCAATGAAACCAATTCAACTAGATAAAGTATCACAAATACTTAATCAAGATAAATGTATGGAGATCATACAAGGACTATACCAAGGCAAGCCATTACTTGGTCCAAGTGGACTGCTAACGTCTTTAGTGAAAGATTTTACGGAGCTTGCCCTAGAAGGTGAAATGGATTATCACTTACTAGAAAATAGTTTGGAACAAGGTAGTAACCGTAGAAACGGCATTAATACTAAGACTATGAAGACGGCTACAGGTTCCTTCGAACTTGAAACACCAAGAGACCGTAATGGTAGTTTTGAACCACAATTGATTAAAAAAAGACAAACTATTTTAAATGAGGAGCTGGATAATAAAATATTAGCTCTTTATGATCTTGGGACATCTTACGAAGGGATTGCTGGACACCTACAAGAGATATATGGTGTAGAGGTATCAGCTGCTACAATTTCATCTGTTACCGACAAGCTGATGCCGCAATTAAATGAATGGCGAAGTAGACCACTTGAAGCGATGTATGCGATAGTTTTTCTTGATGCTATGTTTTTTAAGGTTAGACAAGATAACAAAGTAACAACTAAAGTTGTTTATAATATTATGGGGATTGACCAAAATGGTCATAAGGATATTCTAGGATTTTATGCTTGTGAATCAGAAGGATCACATTTTTGGTTAGGTGTTCTTAACGATTTAAAAACACGTGGTATGAGAGATATATTAATAACCTGTATTGACGGGCTGAAAGGTTTTCCGGAAGCCATTAATACAGTATTTCCAAAAACTGAAATACAGCTTTGTATAGTACATCAAATTCGTAATTCTTTAAAGCATGTAGCTAGCAAAGATCAGAAATCATTTATGGTAGATTTAAAGATGATTTACCAAGCGGAAAGTAGAGATGTGGCAGAATATAACCTGCTACGACTTGAGGAAAAATGGGGTAAAAAATATCCGATGGTTATTAAATCTTGGCAACAAAATTGGGATAATCTAGCAACGTATTTTAAGTATTCAGGCGAGGTTAGAAAGCTGATTTATACCACCAATCCGATTGAGGGTTTTCACCGTCAAGTCAGAAAATATACTAAAACAAAAGGAGCTTTTACTAGTGAAAATGCTTTGTTTAAACTGGTATTTTGTGCTATAAAACAGATTACAGCTAAATGGAATATGCCAATACCAAATTGGGCAGTGACCGTTTCGCAGCTAGATATTTTCTTCCCTGATAGGTTGAATTTTAAAGTATGATATTCTATACTGACACAGTTCAGCGAATGTTCTCTAGAACTATTGTTTTTTTTTCATACGATAACTTTCATTTCCCGTTTCAATGATATCACAATTATGACAAACTCTATCAAGTAGCGCTGAAGTCATTTTATTACAACCAAATATTTGTGACCATTCTGAGAATATAAGATTAGTAGTAATAATAATTGAAGTGTTGGAATGTATTTTAGATAATAGATGAAAGATAAGTTGACCGCCATTCTTAGAAAATGGTAGATAACCAAGCTCATCTAGGACTAGTACATCTATTTTTTGCAAGGAAGCTGCTAGTTTTCCTACCTGAGCAGAGTTCTTTTCATATTCTAATTGATTAGCAAGATCTACAAGATTAAAAAATCTTGATTTATAACCTTTTCGTACTGCTTTTGTACTTAATGCAATAGCTAGGTGAGTTTTACCGCTACCAGTACCACCAACTAGGATTATATTTCTAGATGTTTTAATAAACTCGCAACTATATAGATGCATAATTTGTTCTTGGTTTATTGGGGTATCGATAAATATGAAATTATCTATATCTTTTTTCTCAGGAAACTTTGCTGCGCTAATCCTACTTTGAATAGACCTAAGAGTTCGTGTTGTTAGTTCAGATTTTAATAAATTATGTAAAATATAATTCGAGGCTTCTTTACGCCTTATGGCATCAGATATAATTTCATCATAAGACTCAAGCATCCCTGTAAATTTTAGCTTTCTCATAACATTTATAATATCTTCTCTAGTAGATTCTTGATATACATTGTTCATTACTTACCTCCTAACTTGAGAAAATTATCGTATATCTCACAATTAGCTTTCGGGATATGTTTTAAAGTATGATATTCTTGGTAATTACTTGGCTCTGTTACTTTTAACTCATCTTTATTACGTAATATAATATTTAAAATTACCTCCTTACTAACAGTTCCTATTTTTAGTGCTTGGGTGCATGCTGATACTACTGCTTCTATGGATTCCATTGCTATATACGATAATATATGAGCAAAATCTCTTGTACCTGCTGGGCTGCTCTCAAGACGTCTTCTAACTTCTATGAGCTCTTCTGGTAAATTCATATTAAGGAATGGTTCACCATTTCTTAATGCTCCGGGTTTATACCTTAATATTGGCAGATAATGATTGACGTCATAACAAGTTTCTCCCTTAGTAAATTTCCGTTTATGACGACCTACCTCTTGACCATTATAAATAAATACTAGATGTTCAGCATATATCTTACATTGTACTATTTTCCCAGCACAACTACAGTGAACGCTATAATTATTGCTTTCATATCTAGCCAAACAAGTAATAGAAACCTTGATATCTATTTCTTTGCAACCGTTAAATAATACAGGCACGGATACTAAAAAATTACGTTCTAGTTGATATGCTTCATCTATAGTCTTATCTTTATATTCGGGGTGTTTATGAGAGCTATTATAAGTAACTAATCTGCTGGTTAATATATCGTTTAATTCTTGCAAGGTTAAAGCTTTTGGCATAGGAGTAAAGAACTGTTCCCGGTCAATCTGTACTTGTCGCTCAACCCTACCTTTTTCATTACCTCGAGCTGGAGAACATGCTATCGGTTCAATGAGATAATGTGCGCAGAGCTTTTCAAACTTTGGATTCCATTCTCTATTATTAGAGCCTTTTAAAACCTTACTGACAGCAGTCTTCATATTATCATAAATCCCTTTAGTTGGACTACCACCAAAAAAAGTAAAGGCTCTAACATGTGCATCAAATACCATCTCTTGAGCTTCAGTAGGATAAATATAGATAAATTTTTTACGGCTATAACACAAAACAAAGTGAGCTACTTTAACATTTATTATTTCTCCAGCTAATATTACTTGCTCACTACTCCAGTCAAATTGGTAAGCTTCCCCAGGAGCAAAGGATAAAGGTACGCAAGCTTTTATATTAATCTCAAAATTTCTATCATTCCAAGTGTTAATATAACGACTAACAGCAGAGTAACTGCCTTGATACCCATAAATCTTTAACTCCTCAAATAAAGCTTTCCCTGTTTTTTTAGGCTTTGAATTCTTATTATCCCGCAACATCCTCTCAAGACTCTCAATATATTTCCCGAGTTTAGGTATAGGTTGAATTATTCGTATATAATCAGATTTAATCTCTCCTTGCGTACGAATGATACTTCTAACTGTATTACGTGATATATTTAATTCTCTACTTATTGAACGTATACCTTCTCCACGACGATAACGTCCTAATATCTTTCTCTTACTTTCCATTATTAACATCTCTGATTTTATACTCCTATTATTTATTCTGAAAATAATAGAAGTATAGGTTGATAATAATGGATTAATAACGTGCTACTTTTCCCACTTCTTAGGTGGGTCATTTTTCAACGCACATTAACCCATTTAGTGGGTCATTATTGCACGCTTTTTAACAGCCTAAGTCAGGATGAAAATTTTAAGGCTGCAGCTTTAGAGAAAATTGGTAATATTATGGTTAATGCTGCTACTCAGGGGCAAGATTTTATCGCCAGAGCACAAGAACATAATTTTTATAATTATGACCTAGTAGATGCAGCATTTACCAGCAAATTACTTGGCGACTCAGGTTCAGAATGTGATTTGTAATGCTAAAAGATTGCAAAGCAGTTTGTTCGAGTCATAAAAACCTTAACCTACAAAGCTTGCATCGTAGTAAAGCATAATAAAATTGATAATTTTATTCAAAATATTATATTGTCGCTCCGTCAAAAGTCTAGAATATAACATCATTTAAATGCAAAATGTGTCATGCGTAGGCAGGAATCTATAATACCTTAGGGATTTTCAAGCGTTGTTTTAGATCGCTGCTTTCGCAGGCGGTAATATTCCTATTACTAAACTAACAATGAATTTGCAAACTCATTAAAATGTCAAAAACTATTTTAAGACATTTTTAGGGCGTTTTAATGATTTCATGTATAAAAAGCATAAAAAGGGAAAGTTGCACTATAAACTCCCTTAAAACGGCTAATCTAGATTTATTTTTTATAACCATATTAGTAATCATAAAAATTTTGCTCAGCTTATCTCAAAATATTACTAAAAATAAATTATTTTTTCTGAGCAAGAGAGTGAATAAAAGATTTGTCAAGACCAGTTACAGCAGAAATAAAGGCAAAATCAGAGCCTTGAACTAACATTTTTTTTGCTATTTCAACTCTCTCTTCAGCTTTACCTTCAGCTTTTTTAGCTTCACCGATCTGGATACCTTTAGCTTCACCGATTTGGATACCTTTTTCTATACCCTCATCAATATATTTCTCAGCAATAGTTCTCATAATATTCACCTCTTCTGTTGCAGTTAAATGACTAGCTATTAGCCTTTCTAGCTCTTGTTGTTTACCTTCTTCTATCTTAGCGTCACTATACCATAAAAACGATTTTATGTAAATATATCCTGTTGCCTTATCTATACTAATATATGGTTTAAAATTTGTTAGCAGTTCATCCCACAACTTCAATATATCTCGCTTCTGTATATTTTTCATCATAAATTCTAACATACCGAAATGTTGCTTCTGCTTTATCTCATCATCAGACATTGCTTGTAAATCTATTAGCTTATAATCCTCACACATTAGTTGTTTTGCAAGTTTGGGATCGCTAAATAACTCAAACAAGTTCTTTGGCACATTAAACCTTCTAGTACCATGATAAAACACCATTGGTACTATCAACGATAATTTATTTCTACCTTTTTTATGTCTTTCAGCTAATAGCAACATATATTTCCATAATTTGAGTGCCATCCAATATTTTGGTCTTATCTCCGCCTCAATCAACACATATATAAAGGCTTGTTCGTTATCTTTAGTTTTAACAGAATAGACTAAATCACTAAGAGCTCTTTTTAGGTCATCCTCAACAAACGACTCTGGCTCTATTGTTATTTTGGTTAAATCAACTATTTCCTTAACCTCTTTTGGTAAATAATGTTCCAAAAATTTTTGGGCTGCTATTTGATTGACCATTATCTTTTTAAACAATGCATCATGTTTTAGTTGATTTGACATATTTTTTTGTTCTTATTTAATAACTCTTATTCCACGATTTTGCTTTATTTCTGATGCTTGCTTTAGCTCATACTTATTTCCTTACCTATTACTGATTGTGGATTAATATATTGCATCACTTGTTTATCTTTGCCTATGGCAGCTAAGTAATCTTCTGGTACTGGATAGCTTTTACCTTTAAAATCATCTATTACTATATCACAAAATTTAACAACACTAAGATTATAATTAGGATCAAACTTATTTTTCATTATTTGTAAATCTTTTATTATTTTCTGCTCAATAGCTTTAGAACAAATATTTTTGCTATAGAGAATAAAAGACTCTATGCCTTTTTCTTTATATATTTGTAAGGCTGTACTTATATTATCTTGGGTAGTAAATCTTTCCAATGATTTTACTGCTGTTGAAACTCCTGTAACACATTATTATTTGTTGATTTTCCAAGTTCTAGTTCTATAGATTTGATTTGTAATTGATTATTGTCAACATTGTAAAGCTCACTGTTATTAATTGATTTTAGAGAATAGACACTGAGGTTAGAGCCGAAATTTGAAGTTTGTGTTCTAACTTCAGTGCTTGACACCACACCATGTGGCATCTATTCCCAATTCTGTATAATCACAAAGGTGTAGTTGTTTTTCCCCTAATATTAAGCCACAGACAGAGTATCTCTCACTTTTTTGTCGTGGATATCTAGAGCCTTAATTAACAACTCTACTATTTCATTACTAATCGTTTCCTCTTCAAAATACATTGTTATTTCGCTGACGACTTTATTAGACTCTAGAATTTTTATTAGTTCCATTGCCCTATCATTACTCATATCCACGTAACCAAAATCTATCTCTTTGATGGTTCTGTTAATTTCTAGAGCTTTAACAAGCTGCACAATCCCAAAATCACTGATATCATTGCCCTCAAGTTCTATGTACTTTATAGTGCTATTATTTGCTAAAAACCACGCTAATGCAACTGCCCCATGACAACCAATATTGTTATATTTAAGTTTTATATAATCCAATGTGCTATTAGTCTCTAGCCCCTTGATAAGCAGACTTATTCCCTCACAACCAATATTATTGCCGTTAAGGTTTATTTCACTTAGAACTTTATTATGTCGCAAAGCTTGGCTAAGCAGTTCCATTCCTTCTGCTCCAATTCCAGCATCTGTAATATCTAGGGAGATTAGAGCTTCGTTACGCTCAAGAGCATTGCTTAACAACCTAGCTCCTTCTACACCATACATGTTACACGAAATATCCAGTATCTCCATAGACTTATTATGCTTTAGAGCCTTGGCAAGCTCTCCTACTCCTTTTACTCCTATATTATTGTCACTAAGACATAGCCAATATATACTATTATTATTCTCTAGAAACATAGCTAAGCCTTCTGCTCCACCATCTTTAATATTATTTTCATCAAGATTTAGTATAGTTATATTATGGTTTTTTAAAGCTTCTGCAAGTTGGCAAGCTCCCATATCACCAATATTGTTACCGTTAAGATATATTTCGGTTATAGTATTATTGTCTTTTATCGCTTCTGCAAGTTTACATATACCAATATTGCCAATATTATTATCGCTAATATCTATTGTGGTGACAGTGTTATTATTCTGCAAAAACTCTGCAATTAGCTCTGTTCCAGCATCACCAATCGCGTTGCCACAAAGATATATTTCCTTCACTGTGTTATTGCTTTTCAAAGCTTGGCTAAGTAGCTTGACCCCAATACTACCAATATTATAGTGTTCAAGATTTATATCAGGCACATTTTCACCAGCTTGTAGTTTTTCAAGAAGTTCATAAAATTTATTAAGTTCAACAAGTTTAGTCATAATATTTGTACCTCCAAATTTATTAGATATTTTTAACGACATTCCGGGATTTGCTGCTAATTAATTAGCTAACAATTTCACCGGTACTTGACAGGTAATAGTTGTACTCTTAGCCTCTTTGCTGGTTATTGTAATCTCACCATCCATTTCATTAATAATTTGTTTGACAAACGTTAGTCCTAAGCCTAATCCCTTATTATATTTAGCAATTGTATTTGCATCATCTAATTCTTTCCTCATATCTCGCTGTTTTCCCTCAACAATACCAACCCCTGTATCATGCACAATAATTTGTAACATCTTATCTCGTGCATTATTTGTGCCATTTAAAGGTGGGAATAAACCAACTGTCACAATAACATGACCTTCTTTAGTAAATTTAATAGCATTACCCACTAATTGATCCAATACTGCCTGCAATCTAGAATGATCGCCAATGATATAATCTGCCATATCATATTGAAAATTACAGGAAAGATTTAAGCCTTTACTTATCTCAGCTGGCTTAGCTTTAGTGATCGTTTTATTGACTAATTCTTTTATGTTAAATTTTTCTAGAGTTATCGTTGGTACTGCAGCATTCTGCCTTAAAAAGGCTAGAACATGATGCGAATAATCAAGTAATATTTCAGCACAATCTACTATAGTTTTGAGATAATGCTTTCTCTCTGTGTCTTGCTCTACTTCATAAAGAACGGTTATTAGGGCAAACATCCCACTGCAAGGCACTTCTATGCTATAACCAATATTGCGAATTAAATCTATTCTCATTAATTCATCTATTTTTAGTTTATTTTGAGCTTCTTGCAATTCTAGTTGTATTTCTTTATATCTAATAATGTCCGCATAATTTCCTTGTGGAGCTATCATTTGGCAAGCTTGATCGGATGGTATTAATGTGACAGTTGTTGGAGCTAGATGTAAAATCCAGTTTTTTTCTGTAGAATTTTCTATTTTATTGTTATCTTGTTGTTGATTTTCATTGTTAATTGTCATAGCATACCTCTACTGTTTTCAGTGATGGGAATAGAAAGCTAGAGGTTAAAGTGTTAAAATTTTGTCGTTTTAATTTAACCTCTGAGCTTGATACGTGCCTTAATTAGCAGCATCATTCACACAGATATCACCATAATTCTTGACAGTACAGAGGATTTGCCAAGTCTTTAACAGATTTTTGTCCAATCTGATACAGAGCTGCACAAATGAGACACTTAGATTGTGCTAATTAATAAAAGCAATTCTTAATTATAAAAATAAACAGAATAATAGTGTTTATTATACTAATAATAATACTAAAAAAGACCTGAAACTACAGTATTATCTGGCATTTAAGCCTATTTTAGATATAATCTAATAATAGAATATTTAATAAATAACTTTATGTCAGTAACTATAGAAAAAACCCAACCATTCATCCAATGGGTTGGTGGTAAAAGAAAAATTGTTGATCAATTAATTAAACATATTCCTTCAGGAGTAAGTAATTATTATGAACCATTTCTTGGCGGTGGTGCATTATTTTTCCAAGTACGACACATGTTTAATAAATGCTATCTATCTGATATTAATCTTGACTTAGTGACGTCTTATAATGCGGTTAAAAAGAATCCACAAGCAATAAGTAAGTTACTTGATTCACATCAAGCAAATCATTGCAAAGACTATTATTATCAAGTTAGAAGTGATAATAATAGTAATAATCCTAATAAAATTACTGCAAGATTTATCTATCTTAATAGATATTCCTTTAAAGGAATATATCGTGTCAATATCAATGGTGAGCCAGCTCAAAGCTTTTCTAGTAGAAACTATCATAAATCTGACATTACTACTAAATTACAACAATGTAGCAGGCTGTTATCTAATACATCTATTTGTGCTATAGATTTTTCTTTTATTGAACCGCAGAAAAATGACTTTGTCTATTTCGATCCACCTTATCACCAATCTGGTGAGAAATTTTATACTAGATTGCCATTTGATGAACAAGACCAAATGAGACTAAGAGATTTTGCTAAGGAGCTAGATAATCAAGGTGTTAAATTTATTATCTCTAATAGTGATACAGCTTTTATTAGAAACTTGTACCAAGATTTTAACATTAATACTATCCAGGTCACCTATTCCATGCCACAGCAAAGAAAAACCTCTTATGAGGTAATAATTACAAATTATTAGTTTTAATTAATAATATTGTAATTATCATTCCAGCTAATTAATTCTAAGCTACAATTTTGAGCTTGCAAGGCGGCTTTTAAATCTTGCATATGACGATCTCTAATGTAATAATCATAAAAAGCTGAAGTGGGTTTAAGAGTTACTTTTTTATTGATGTTATCTTCTTTTACCACTATTAATTTACTAAAGGTAGCGATATCAACATATTTATTGTATCGTTCAATTAAAAATTTTCTAGCTTTATACCATAATGAATCAGGATTTAATTGTTTACTTAGCTCAAGCAAATAGGCATAATTTTCATCTTTAGTATTATTTCCTTGTGTTGTTGATATAGATCGCTTACATGGCATAATTTGTAACTTTGTTATTTTATTACCATATACCATTTGTACTTGCTGTAATATTTTAGTTTTAACATGTTCTGATAAGGAAATATCTTTTAATAACTTAACCTGAAATTGCTCTTCTAGAACTTTACCAAATGTACAAGAAGTTAACAACTGATAAGCTGTATCAGTATCAAAAACACTAGAAATTTTACGTTTTAATTGAGCTTGTCGGCTAGTATCAGTACTATATTCTATTTTCTGTAGATACTGCTCTTTAGTTTTATTGTCATCACTAGATTTAAACTGGAAATTACTAGAATTAGCTTTAGTAGTTTCTCGTAGTTCATTGCTTAAAGCTTTAACCATATAGCTCAACAACACTTTCTTATGACCAAAATGATGATTTGAATATTCCCCAGCTAGCTTTAATAGCAACTTATTGATAAAGTCTAAGTTAAATTCTCGATTTGATTTAATCTGCAATAAATCGGCATCTTCTTGAGTTAAAGGATAAAAATCAGCTAATCTTTTTCTTCTGAACCAGCTATTTTTATGGTTTACAACTGGAATGCATGAACTATTGGAACAATTTGACTCTATTACTGACTGACGTTTCTGTGAGACTTGCTGAACAACTTTTTGTAATGTTCTACTGAGTGGCAAGGCATCTCTCATAGGATTTTCAGCAGATGTATTAGTATTATCAACTTGTGCTTCATCTGATAATTCTTGTGCAAATTGTAAAATTGGCTCAATCTTTTGTTGTGGTAATTGCTGGTTTTTATCAATTTCATTAGCATCAACTTGATTTTTTTCATTTTGAAAAATTTCAGATTTGCCATATCTAGATTTATTAGATATATTTTTATTATTATCTATATATATAGAGTGATCCAAACTTTTTTGGGGTTGAGGCAAAAATTCTTTGGGGTTAGCCCCAAAGTTTTTTTGAGTTGAGTCTAAAATTTTTTCATTTTCACTAGAAATTTTTCGAGAATGAGGTTGGAAAATTCTTGCCAGTTTAATACAAGGGACATTACGACACTTAATGCCATATTTGACTATGGTTGCTTTACGAAGATCAATAAAGCCAGCTTTCTGCAACTCCATCAAACATTGTCTAACCCGTTCTTGGCAAACTCCTAAAGACTGTTCAAAAAAGTTATAAGTTTCCTGGAGTTCATCTATGCTATTATTATGATAGATTTGCAAGCGAAATACGATTAATGATAGGAGTTGCTTAGCAGTTTTACTTAAAACTTTACCATTACTGGAAGAAAGACCCCGCCATTCAGGTGGCACAAAATTACCAACAAAATGGTAAAAGATAGTAGAATTATTACCAACATCACTACCAGTAGTAGAACAGGCAGGAAAAAAAGAGCAGCATATAGTGTGCATAATACCTCAACTTAAACATCAGGTTTAAACGAGGTAATAGAGCAATTAAGATACCATTTTTGAAATTATTAGCAGCATATAAGCAGCATAAGGATATTTACGAGGAAAGTAGAAAATTATGAGAAGGTTGGAGGTATCTGGTGGAGACAGGGGGAATCGAACCCCCGACCTTTTGAATGCCATTCAAACGCTCTACCAACTGAGCTATGACCCCTAAAAATACTTTATATCATTAGTCCAGCTTTATACTATAGTTACAGAGCTGAATCCATAAATTTTTTGAATATTTCATTATTTTCTAATATCTCGAACTCTTCGATGCACCAAGGGGAAAATTTTGTTTGGTGTTTTTCCATATATAACTTAAAGTCTACCCATTTAAGTAACTTTACTTCTGCTATTTCTTGTTCATTTATTTTTATGATATCATCTGATAAAGCCAAATATATTGGGCATATTTCATTTTCTACAATATTATTTATAGCAAATTTATAGCGATAATTAGCAATAAGATCTACTCTCTGTAGGCTTACTAAACCTAATTCAAATTTTGCATGTCTATAAATTGCTTGTTCATAAGTTTCGTTAATTTGTGGATGTCCGCAGAAACTATTTGACCAAAATCCACCCCAAGTTTTTTTAAGTAAACTTCTTTTTTGTATCAAAAATTCTTTTTTGCTATTGAAAAGAAATACAGAAAATCCCCTGTGCAATGGAGTATTAGAATTATGAGCGTTTAACTTATCCTCTATTCCAAGGATATTATCTTGTTCATCAACTAATACAACATGTTTCGAATATAACATAACATTAATTCTCCACTAAGTGTTTTTCTATAATATTTAAATAATTACCTAAAATTTGTTGGTTTTTATTGACAAATTCCAAAGCATTAGCCTGATAAATTTCAGCTTCCTGAGTACCAGTTTTAGACAGAAGATACTCAATCTTATTCAGCAAATCGCTTTCATCTCGAATTTGAGTAGCAGCTTTATTAGTAAGCATTTCATTAGCAATATTAGCAATATTACTCATATCTGGCCCAAATATAATATAATTAGCAAAATATGCTGGTTCAAGTACGTTATGTCCTCCTTGTTTAAATGAACCGCCAATGAATGAGATATAGGCTATGCTAAAAAACAATCCAAGTTCGCCAAATTTATCAACAATGTAAAGATCGTCAGTTAGAATAGGTATATTTTGTTCGGACCTGATACTATAAGTTAAATTTAATTGAGTACACGCTTTTCCTATATCATTCTTACGCTCAGGATGGCGTGGAATTAGAATAAAATAGCAATCTGGGTGTCGCTGTTTTATTGGTTTTATAATATTAAGTACTACTACCTCATCGTCTAGGTGGGTGCTAGCAAATACAACAACTCTTTTACCACTCATATGTTGTGTAAAAATTGTTAACTCTTGTTCATTTACAGGTAATTTCTTGTTGGCAAATTTAATGTTACCTAAATTAACTATATTTGTCACACCAAGTTGCGTAAATTTTTGGAAATCACGGTTACTTTGCACAATAATTTCACTGAAGTTAGCGATAACTAACCTAAAAAATGAACTTATTTTTTTCCATGATTCAAATGATTTATCAGAAATACGTGCATTCAATAATAATAGTTTACAATGTTTTGCCCCTTCACTAATGAGACATGGCCATAACTCTGATTCAACAAAAATTCCTAGGTTTGGTTGCCAATTTCTAAAAAACTTTTTAACAAAAATAATATTGTCTATAGGAATGAATTGATGAATGGCATTTTTCGGTAGTTTTTGTTGTAATATTTTTCCAGAAGATCTAGTTCCCGAAGTAACCAAAAACTTTAAGGAGGTTTTTGGCATAGTTCTTTTTAACCAAAGATTATTGATATTTTCAACTAAGGTAAGAGCTATAAGAGATTCCCCTATACTGGCTGCATGTATCCAAACTAAAGTTTCATTTCGTTTAGTATGTGCATGGAAAATAGCAAAACGTTCCTTAATACGTTTTACATCTTCTTTGCCAATAATAACTCTTAATACTAATAAAAAAAAATACACTGGAAGAAGTAGAAAACTTAAGACATGGTATAAATAGATCATAGATAGATTTACTTCAACCCTGTTAATGCTTGTGCTAAATTAATATTGTCCTGGTTTTCATTTCCTACAAAAGCTAGTGGTAAGCCTATAAAAGCTGTTATTTTACCAAAAGGTAGAGGCATAATCAGTTTATCCCAACTTTTGAGTAAAAAATATCTAGAAGCACTACAAGAAACTGGTATCAATTTTATATTATATTTTTGAGCAACTTTGTTAATATTACTATTTATTTTATAAATAGGTCCACGTGGACCATCTGGTGTAATTACTATATTACTACCGTTATGTAACTTTTTGATAATTATTTTTAAAGCTGATACAGGATTCTTATTACTAGAACCATTTATTACCCCAAAGCCAAATTTACCTACTATATCACTAATTATTCTGCCATCTCGATGAGGGGAAATAAGAGCATAAATATCTTTATGACCAGCAAATATTCCTGGACCGAAAGCCAGCCTATTATGCCAAAAAGCAAAAATTACCCCTTTTTGTGCTAAAAATTCCTGTTTATTGTAATTATCTGAAAAGACAAATTGCCAACGACAGGTAAAATAAACCACTCTCAAATAAGTATACAGCATCTTAGTAACTACACTAAGTACAAAATTGTTTTTTTTAAGGATTTTTTTTATCACGTTAATTGATTACAAGCATTCTTTATACGCGAGCATGCTTGCTCCAAATTGTTTATCGAAGTTGCGTATGAAATTCTAAAATAACCTTCTAGACCAAATGCAATACCAGGAATAACCGCAACGTTACATTCTTCAAGCAGATATTCTCCAAAGTCGTTACTACCTGTGATAATTTTACTAGAAGGGGTTTTAAGACCAAATAATTCATTGCATTTAGGAAATAGATAAAATGCCCCTGCTGGTTTATCGCAACTAATACCCTTGGTATCACTTAGGATTGATAATGTTAAATCACGTTTTTCTTGAAAGTTTTTTGCATTAGGTCTAATAAAATCTTGAGTGCCAGTTAAAGCTTCAATAGCTGCCATTTGGCTTATAGAACAGGGGTTAGAAGTACTTTGTGACTGAATAATAGTCATTGCCTTAATTAATGATTTAGGTCCAGCCCCATATCCTATACGCCATCCTGTCATAGAATAAGCTTTTGATACACCATTAACAGTAAATATTCGATCTTTTAAATCCGCTGCTACTTGGGCAAAAGTATAAAATTTAAAATCATCAAAAATAATATGCTCGTAAATATCATCTGACATAATATTTACATTAGGATATTTGCGTAGTAATTCAGCAATATCTTCTAGCTCTTGGTAAGAGTATGCAGCCCCTGTTGGATTACTCGGTGAGTTAATAATTAACCATTTAGTTTTTTGGGTAATTACTTGCTCTAGAGCTTCAACAGTAAGCTTAAAATTGCTGTCAATGCCACAGTTAACAAATACCGGAATTCCCTTAGCTAACATTACCATGTCTGGGTATGAGACCCAGTAAGGACTGGGAATAATTACTTCGTCCCCTTGGTTAAGGGAAGCCATAAATAAATTATAGATTACTTGTTTACCACCGCTTGATACTATTATCTCATCTAGATCATAATCTAAATTATTTTCATACTTGAATTTAGTCTGTACTGCTTGTTTAATCTCCAAAGTACCATCAACATTTGTATATTTTGTGAAACCATCTCGCAGTGCTTTAATTGCAGCCTCTTTGATATTATTGGGTGTGTCAAAGTCAGGTTCACCAGCCCCAAGAGAGATGATATCTCTACCTAGCTTTTTTAGTTCAAATGTTTTTTTGACTAAAGCTAAAGTTGGCGATGGTTTTATTAGATCTAAGCGTTTAGCAATAAGTGACATGATTCTGTAGAACCTTATAATTATTTTCGTATTACGCAAATTCGGGATAAGAATTAACTAATTCTTATCCCGAATTGGGGTGTATTATACTATGTTGTTAAAAAAAAACAATTATTGAAAGCAAAATAGTACAATATGATTTATTTTATATAATTTATTACTATAAGTATTAGTGTCATTTGATATATATGTTATTATATGATGAATATATGTTTACAAAATCAAATTCATAGCAATTTATGTTCGGCAGCAAAATTATTCGTAACAGTTACGGCTCAATAAAAGACAAAATAAAATTATATTATCATTGTAGTAAAAATTTTCCATCTTGGTATAGGGAGAAAATCTTTACGTGTATCAATTATTTTGTCGATGTAAAATATAAGGTAACACACTTAAAAGAAACTAATTTTAATCTTGGTATAGAACATTTGTATAAAAATAACTTAAATGACGCTATACTAAGGCTCAAATTGGTTGATAAAATTTTTTCTCCTAACGACCATCAAGCTAATTATTGGCTTGGTTGGACATATTTCTTAAAAAATAATTATGAAAAAGCTTTGTATCATCTACAAAAAGCTTTTGAAGCTGATCAAGTAAGGTTAGAATCTTTTCTACAAAATTATAATAATTTGTCAGAGATTCCACCGCAAATTTGGCATCAATATAGAAATCTTACCGCTGAATATTATGGCAATAAATTTCGTAGTAATAATAAACTATACCTACCTTACAGTTTTGTAAGCACAACTATGAATAACATAACAGACTTACCTGATAATTACCATATTTTGGAGCTAGGTAGTAATATAGGTTTAGTGGGTTATGAAGTGAAAAAGCGTTTTCCTGATGGCTTTACTTTTACCGGTGTTGAAAATTCAGAAATTATGAATAAGCTTGTTACCGTATATGGCAATATTTATGATCAGTTATTAGAAATTTCAATATCGGATTTTATTAAACATGACTCTAATAAATATGATGTAGTACTAAGTTTTAACTCTCTTTCTTTTACTAAAAACCTATTAGATTACTTTAATTCTATTTATTCTATAGTCAATGCATTAGGGTATTTTGCATTTTGTTTACCAATAGATAACGTCACAAACCTTTCGTTAAAGAGAAAAGGATTTATTTTTACTATAGCAGATATTAAGAAAGCTTTAGGTCAAACTAAGTTTACCATATTAAATAGTGAAGAATTAGCTCTAGAAAAAAATGATAAATACTATATGGTGATTTGTAAGAAAAACCATTAATGACGCCATGAAGCAATTTATATTACTATTGTTAATTAATTTTTCTAGTATAACTGCAATAGCAAGTACTCAAAATACTCAAGATGATGAAGATTTTAGGTATGTTTATAATGAAGGTAAGGGGTGTACTCAAGTCTATGACCCTTATGAGAAACTAAATCGTAAAATCTTTGCCTTTAATTCTGTTTTAGACTATCTGTTCTTACGACCTATTACTATAGGCTATAAACGAATTAGTAATAATTATACTAGGGCTAGAGTGAGTAGTTTTCTAGATAACGTTAGTATGCCTTTGACTGTTGTCAATTATGGCTTACAGATGAATTATGATCAAACTATGAAAAGTCTATGGAGATTTTTAATTAATGCTACGTTTGGTATAGGTGGGTTATTTGATGTAGCAGATAAAATTGGATTGAAAGTTACTAAACAAACTTTGGGTAGTACTTTCGCCCACTATGGAGTTGGTCCTGGACCATATTTAGTCATACCATTTCTTGGTGGTACTAATGCAAGAGATAGTACAGATGCTATATTTACAAATAGTTACTTAAATCCTATAATGTACGCGGTACATAGAGATTTTGAAATCATAGTTTCTGGTGTACAACTTATAAATACTAGGTTAGGATTATTACCGTTTACTGACTATATAGGATGTAGTTCTACTGATCCTTACATAGCTGTAAGATCAGCTACGCATCAAAATCGTGAATCTGTAATTTGCTATCCTAAGCAATTTAAATGCCCTAAACCTAATTAAAAAATGCAAAATTATGAAAAAAATTATTGTTTATTTAATTTTAAGTTTCCTGTCTTTGTCAGCCTACTGTGCTACTACTGATAACAAGGTGATTGATAATTATGTTAATCAGCTAATAAAAGATGGGCTAGACGTATTTAAAGATGAGAGTTTAAATCAAGACGCTAAAATTGCTAAAAGTAAAAAGCTAATTTTAGCTAACTTAGATCTAAATTGGATGGCTAAATTTACCCTTGGTGTTTACAGAAGAACTCTAACTCCTGAACAAATTAAACAATTCACAGAAGTTTACAGTAATTATGTAAGCAAGTCTTATGCTGATTTAGTAAAGAATTACCAGGGTCAAGAACCTAAAGTTCAACAAGTGCGTGTTCTTGATGAAGGAGAGTTTATGGTAGAAATGTTAATAGGAACTGCTAAAGTAAATTACTTAGTACGTCAAGTAAAGAATGCAAGCGATAAAACTAATTTAAAAGTCTCAGATGTTATTACAGAAGGTGTTAGTCTTATCAATTCTCAACAGTCAGAGTTCATGAATATTCTCAGTAATAGCGGTTTTGATAAGTTAATAGATGAATTGATGAAAAAGTCGTGATTTTTTAAAAGACGTATACTTATACGTCATTGCGAGCGAACTTACGTGAGCGTGGCAATCCATGAAGCGTGTCATAGCTAATACTCGATAATCAAGTTTTTTCTAAGGCATACAATTCATGGTAGTTTAAAAGTCATGAAAAGAAGTCGAGAAGATGTCATTCTCAGCAACGGCGGGAATCTAAAAATACAAAAACACCTTAGACGTAAAGGTTTTTGAGATCCCTGCCGCAGCTCGGATGACATAAACTACCATGAATTGTATGCCTTAGAAAAAACTTGATTATCGAGTAATAGACGACAACTTGAATAGAAATAATAAAAATATTTTTCATAAAACACTTAGTGCAAATTATAATTATTGTATACTACAAAAACTTAAACCAATTATTATAATTAGCATGAAAATTCTTGCAGGTCTTAGTCATAAAAAATTAGCTAGATGTTTAGCTGAGGAACTAAATTGTAAATATGTCGAAACTTATATTACAACTTTCGATGATGCTGAAACAAGGGTGGAAATCCTTGAAGATATGCATAAGTGTGATGTTGTTATAGTACAATCTACTTCTAGACCAGCCAATAACCACTTGATGGAACTTTTATTATTAGTTGATACGGTAAAAAGAGCGGGAGCTTCACAAGTAACTGCAGTTATACCGTATTTTGGTTATAGCCGCCAAGATCGTAGATCTTGTAGTTTTACTCCAGTATCGAGCCGTCTTGTAGCGAATATGCTGGAAGTTGCTGGTGTTGATCATGTAATAACTGTCGATTTGCATTCACAGCAATTAGAGGGTTTTTTTAAAATTCCAGTACAAAATCTTGATCCAATAAGTTTATTTGCTCCGATTATTGAAACTTATAATAATTCTATTATTGTATCTCCAGATGTTGGTGGTTTTGTACGTGTACGTGATGTGAATAGGCTTTTTAACATGAATATAGCTGTTATTAATAAAAGTAGAGATATCAAGAGGTCTCATGATAAATGTCAAATGTCAGAAATAATAGGTAACGTTTCCGGCAAGCATTGTATATTAATTGATGATATTGTTGATAGTGGCGAAACCCTTTGTAAGGGAGCTAAGCTATTAATGGAAGTAGGAGCTTTATCTGTCAATGCTTTTATAACTCACCCAGTGCTTTCTAGAATGTCTAAAGAAAATATTCTGAATTCTGATGTAATGAACGTATATATAACTGATACAATAGAAACTACTGATTTACCATCTAAGTTCCATGTAATATCGGTTGCTCCAATTATTATAGCAGCATTACAAAAATCTGTAAGATTATGAGAATTTAGAACTTTATGCATACTGATAAATGTACACTTGAAATAGACTTAGCAAAAATTCGTGCTAATTATCGTATTATTTCTAAAATTTGTAAAACTTCAGAGATTGCTTCCGTGGTAAAGGCTAACAGCTATGGACTTGGTGCTGATGCTATCGCACCAGCCTTACAGATGGAGAATTGTCAAAGTTTTTTTGTAACCTCAGTTGATGAAGGAATATCATTACGTAAAGTATTGGGGCAAAAATCTAATATCTTTGTGTTTAATGGTGTATTTAGCAATGATGTTGAGGAATTTAGGAATAGTAATTTAATTCCTGTGCTTAATAGTTTAGAGCAAGTTGAAATTTGGCAAAAATTTGCTACTCTTAAAAAAGAAGTGCTACGCTGTACAATCCATGTTGATACTGGTATGAATCGCTTAGGAATGCTCGACACAGAAATGCAACATATAATAGACAAACCCGATCTATTAGTTGGTCTTGAATTGCAGTATATTATAAGTCATTTATCTACATCTGAAATAGTTGATGATCCTTATAATTTACAACAATTAAAAAAGTTTAAGCGTTATTTAAAATATTTCCCAAAAGTCAAAGCTAGTCTAGCTAACTCTAGTAGTATATTTCTAGGACAAGAATATCATTTTGACTTAATACGTCCTGGTGCAGCATTATATGGACTTAATCCTTTGGGAAATGCCTTGGAAAATCCGATGCATAATCCAATAAGACTGACTGCTCCAATAATACAATTGCAAGAATTACCACCGGAAAGTTACATTGGTTACAATATGACCTTTAAAACAAATAGTAATAGGCTAATTGCTACCTTGCCTCTTGGTTATGCTGATGGCTATCCCCGGGCTTTTAGCAATTGTGGGGTAGTAGTTATTGATTCGCATTCAGCTCCTGTAGTTGGCAGGGTATCAATGGATTCAATTACTATTGATGTTACTGAACTACCACCAAACAAAATTTTTCTAGGACAACAAGCTGAAATTATAGGGAATTATTGTACTTTAGATAAAATAGCGAATATAATAAATACCATTGGTTATGAAATTCTCACTCTACTAGGTAGCAGATATAAGAGAGTATACAAAAATGATTCTTGATACCGTTAATTTATTAGGTAAACATACTATTAGTTTTGCAAGGACTATAGGGGCTTTTTCTCTATTTACTATTGCGGGAGTCACTAGTATTTTTAAGAGACCTTTATACTACAACTTAGTGTTAAAACAGTTATTGTCTATAGGTTTTTATTCCCTACCAGTTGTAGCTATGACTACCTTCTTTTCTGGTGCTGTGCTGGCATTACAAAGCTATACAGGTTTTTCTCGTTTTTCGGCTGAAAGTTCAATAGCTACGGTGGTAGTTCTGTCAATAACTAGAGAGCTTGGACCAGTTCTTGCTGGTCTTATGGTTGCTGGTAGGGTTGGTGCATCAATTGCTGCTGAAATAGCTACTATGAGAGTGACTGAACAAATAGATGCGCTTTATACTTTGTCAACTGATCCCATAAAATATTTAGTTTTTCCAAGAGTACTAGCCGCAGTTATTACGTTACCATGTTTAGTATTAATAGGTGATATATTAGGAGTAATGGGTGGTTATTTGGTAAGTGTTTATAAGCTTGATTTTAATAGCTTTAATTATATAACGAATAGCTTTAAGTTTTTAGAACCAATAGATGTCATTTCTGGTTTGGTAAAAGCAGCAGTGTTTGGTTTTATTATCTCAATAGTAAGTTGTTATAGTGGTTACTATTCAGGTACAGGAGCAAAAGGAGTTGGGACGAGTACAACTTCTGCGGTAGTAAATTCTTCAGTTCTTATTCTAATCAGTAATTACTTGATAACAGAGTTGTTTTTTAAAGTATAAGACTCGATGACACGCGAATTCGGGATAAGAATTTGTCAATTCTTATCCCAAATTCGGTGAAATTATAGAAACAATCAGATTTGAAACGGCTCTGCATCTGATTGTTAAATTAATATTTTGCTAAAAACATGATTTTAATCTTTTAAAATCATGTTTTTAGCTTTAGAAAGGTTTAAAATGCATTCGCGTTAGCCGCTTTCAGAATGCATTTTTCCTTATATAAAAGCCCATTCGGGATAAGAATTAACTAATTCTTATCCCGAATTGGGGTATGACGTGTATATTAGAATAGATTATGGATAACGAATCAAAAATAAAAATACGCTCATTATATAAATCTTTTGGCGATCATAAGGTACTTGATGGTATAGACTTAGATATAAAGCGTAATAGTTCAATAGTAATTCTTGGGGGATCAGGAACTGGTAAATCAGTGTTAATAAAGACTATAGTTGGTTTAATGCAGGCTGATGAAGGTAGTATAGTTATTGATGAAGTGGAGACTGTAAATATTTCAAGTAAAGATAGATTTAAAATGATGGAAACCATGGGGTTTCTATTTCAGGGGGGAGCTCTTTTTGATTCTTTAACTGTTCAAGATAATATTACATTCTTTACTGAAAAACTATATAAATTATCTCCAAAAAATAAAGAGGAGTTAGCTGCATCTAAACTTAATTCTGTAGGTTTGTCTACAAAAATACTGGGTCTTTATCCATCTGAGCTTTCCGGAGGTATGCAAAAGCGAGTATCTTTAGCTAGGGCTATTTGTGGCGATCCATTGATTCTTTTCCTTGATGAACCAACTACCGGTCTTGACCCTATAATGGCTAATGTTATCAATGAATTAATAATTAAAGTTCAAGAGGAGCTAAAGGCTACTACCATCACCATAACTCATGATATGAATAGTGCTTATATGATAGCTAAAGAGGTTGCTATGATTTATAAAGGGAAGATTTTATGGTTTGGTAAAAAAGATGAGATAAAAAATAGTGATAATCCTTACTTGCAACAATTTGTTAATGGTTTAACTACTGGACCAATTGAGATTTAGTATGGTGTATTCAATAATAGCAAGTCAACTAAATCTACAAAATTAAATAACAACCTTCATAGAACCTAATGAGTTTCTGAACCAAGTTTTTTGAAAATTGAAAAAATGTTATAATTATTTCAATTTTAGGTATATTTTTAATTGACTAACTAATGTATAAGTTATAAAATATGTCTTTTAGGTAGCTTCTTGGTATAAGCATTATTTATCGATAGCTTTAAAAAATTATCGAATATTACTTAGTGCTTGAGAGTTTTTTTGCTATACTACTAATGAGTATTATATAATTTAAGTTATTTATTATGGCTATTTCCCGTTTTCTTGATCCAAAAAATGATTTTTGCTTTAAGCAAATCTTTGGTACAGAGAAAAATAAAGATATATTAATTCACTTCCTTAATGATATTTTAGGATATCAGGGAAAGGATCAAATTATTGAGGTTAGTTTTCTTAAAACCATCCAAGATCCTGTAATTGCTGTATATCGGCAATCTATTGTCGATGTTTTGTGTAAAGATCAGAATGGCACACAAGTAATTGTTGAAATGCAGGTTAGCGAACATAAGGGCTTTGAGAAAAGAGCTCAATTTTATGCAGCTAAAGCCTATTCACAGCAGATACTTAAAGAAGATAAAAATCATAAGAAGTTAGCAGTATATGCTAAACTAAAAGGGGTGATATTCCTAGCTATTGCCGATTTCATCATGTTCCCAGATAAGAAAGATTGGAAATCAACACATCGAATGTTGGATAACAAGACTTATGAACATGATCTCAAGGATTTTTACTTTATCTTTGCTGAACTGCAGAAATTCCATAAAACCATTGACCAACTAGAAACTATTGAGGAAAAATGGATGTATTTCTTTAAACATGCCCATCATAGTACTTTAATAGAAATGGAGCATTTAATTGGTCACGATATTATTATTAAAAGAGCTTTCCAAGCAATAGACCAAGCTTCTTGGTCAGAAGAAGAGCTAAATACCTATGATCATATAACCAAAACCCAACTAGATAATCTAGCAGTAGAGCAGTTCAAAATCGAACAAGCTGAAAAAGCTGCTGAAACTAGAGGTGAGGCTAGAGGCGAGGCTAGAGGCGAGGCTAGAGGTGAAAAGAAAAAAGCTATAGCTATAGCTAAAATTTTACTTAAAGAAAATATGACGTCTGAGTATATAGCAAAGATTACCGGTTTGAGTATTGAAGAAATCAATAAGCTAGAAAAGTAATTGATTACTTAACCATTTTTGTCCACTAATTGAAAGTAGAGGATAAACTTGTTGTTTGATTTTTTGATAGTATTGTTCTATATAATTTATCTCATCTGCGTTTAGCATTCTGCGATCTATTAAATCTTTTGCATAAGGAACAAGGGTGAGAGTGTCAAACTCTAGATAATTTTTATCCTGTAAAGTATTTTTGACATACATCAGATTTTCTATTCTAATGCCAAATTCGTTCGTTTTATAATAACCCGGCTCATTGGATACAATCATACTAGGTTCTAGAATAACGTTACTGCGTAAACTAATATTTTGTGGTCCTTCATGAACACTTAAGAAGCTACCAACACCATGACCTGTACCATGTGGGTAATCTTGCCCATCTCTCCATAAAAACTGCCGAGCTAGAACATCTAAATTAGCTCCAGTAATAAGATTAACTGGAAACTTAATCATCGACAAAGCAATATGCCCCTTAAGAACTTGAGTGTAACGTAATTTTTGTTCTTTTGTAGGGTATCCACCTATAGCAAGAGTCCTAGTTACATCAGTAGTACAACCGTTATATTGACCACCAGAATCAATTAATAATATGCCTTTACCTAAGATTTTCTTTGCCCCCGTGTTTGTTGCTCGGTAATGAATTATAGCACTATTTTCCTTAAAGCCACATATAGTCGGGAAGCTATCCATAACATATTGATCTTGTTTAAATCTAAACCCTGTTAATATTGCTCCTAAATCATATTCAGTTTGATCTTGTAAATTTGGTAGTTCGAATAAATATGCAAAGAATTCGCATAGTGCCACCGCATCCTTAATATGGAAATTAATTGCATGGTTAATTTCAATATCGTTTTTACGGGCTTTAGCTAATTGACAAGGATCATTAATTTTTTCTATTATCTTAGTGCTTAGCAAATCTATGATATAATTTGAAGTGAAGTTTTCGTCAATTAGGACTTTATTAGCTTGACTCAATATATCAGCAAATTGTGCTGAAGGTAAGATAGTTATATGAGGACGAGCAAGTATAATATCTTGATCCACCCTATTTGGATTAGTAAATAAATATAGTTGATCCTTAGTGATTAGGACTATACCAAGCATCAATGGTGAATATGGAATGTCACTTGCTCTGAGATTTAATAACCAGCATATTGAATCTGCTGCAGTAACAATCATGGTATCTGCAGAATATTTAGTGAGTAGATTACGGCACATGGTAATTTTATCACTATACGATTGACCAGCAAACTTATCATCATAAATATATATTTTTGATGATGGCTCAGCCGGCCTATTACGCCAAATTTGATCTACTAAATTATTAGATACCTTATGTAAACGAGGCTTTATTTTAGAAAATATTTTTAACTTAACATTAGTGAAGAGTTTCGCATCATACCCCAATATACCATCATTACCTAAATAATCATCCCAAGGAAAATAGGGTAAATCTTTAATATCAAAAATCTCAAAAATTTTTGGATCTAGTTCACGCTTACTTTGTTCTAGATAACGACCATCTGTGAAAAATATAACATTATTTTTGCAGATCACCACAATACCGTTTGACCCACTAAAGTTAGTCATATATTGCAGTCGTTTAGCACTTTCATGAACATACTCGCTAAGATATTGATCATTAGACGGTACTATATAGGCATCTATTTTATACTTAGCAAAAAGGACTCTAATATTGCTAATACGTTCTTGCATTAAATTATCATCGATAAAAAAGATTTATCTTCCTCTGCTGCTATTAGGTGATTTCTTAATTAAAGAACTCACCTGGCTGGGAGCAACATTATCTGTAGTCAGATCCTTAGGTGATATATCACTTGCAATGGATTTCCCAATAAGTTGAGCGGCTTTTAGAACTTCAGGACTCAATGTTTTTAAGTTACCTAAAGATCTGTCTACCTGTTTCTCTCTTCCAAGCTGCGAAGTTCTACCTAGCATTCCATCAATAGGAGCTTTAAAATAATCAGAAATAGCTATAACCGCTTCGGTACTTAGCATTTTTTGGTTATTATCATCTTCTCTTAAAAAAGGACGAAGGGTGTCTTCACTACGACCAATTTTTGATCCTAATTCGTATTGAGTCATTTGGTTTTTGTTCATCTTCTCGGTGATAAAGCCCTTCAAATTAGCACTTAATGCTTCTGGAGATAGTTGCATATATTCTTGTTTTTCTTGAGGCTCAAATTCCTTTCTACCTAGCACTTCATCAATAGAGCAGTCAAAATAATTTGCAAGTTTGATTATGTTTTTTATTTCAGGACGTCGATTACCCAACATCCCTCTCATAGTAGTCGGAGGAATGCCTGCAAGTGCAGCAAGATCACTTGCCTTTAGTTGTTTTTCTTCCATTTTATTCCCAAGGAATTCTTTTATATTTTCAATCCAGCCCATTGTAAATATTTTTTTTATAAAATTGATCCGTGAAAAACGGTTTTTTCTTGACAATAAAAAATTGTCACAGTAAAGTTGTTTATCTTACTAAATGAACCAAGGAATTATTTAGTAAGATAAACTTTAAAAACTAAAACTATTTAGTACATAAATTCAACTACTAAATATAGGTAAGTTGAATAAAAACGAAATAATACTAAATGTTAGTTAAGCACAAAACCTCAATCATAAAAGGAAATGCCTTATGAATATATACAATATTTGCTCAGTAATCAAATTTATTCTTGCTTATTTAGCAACTTTATTTTTAAAAATGCAACCTCAACTACCCTATCTAATAATGAATAGGAATATTTTACCTACAATCATAGTAAGAGGGTTTTATGCAAAATGATCTTAATGATAAAGATCTAAAACAACTATATAGCAAGATTATGACTATATCAGGTTACATAATTGCCATGAGATCAGAGTGTATAAGAGAAGCTAAGAAGACTGAAGATGCTCTAAAAATCCTAATCAAGCGTACATATGACATTAGAGGTGGACTTTGGATATGTTTGATTACTATATGGTTTTTAACCATACTTTTTTTGCAGAAAAACTTTTAGCCAGTACTTATTAAATTTACAAACTTAAAATTGGAAGACGGAAAGCTAGACTTTATGTTACATTCACCGTTCGACACGTTCATAAAATGCACTAAAATCGAAGAATATTTAAAATCTAAGTCTAATAGTTCCTTAAAAGGAACAGTGCTTACAGTGAACGTGTTTGATTCGGAACTAGCTAAGGTTTTAAAGGATGATAAAAAGTTAACGGGTATTATTGTGACAGAAAAAGATACCTATTATAACCTGAACCTGAGTTCGATATAAGACATCGGTTTAATAGCCTAGGGTGTCATCAACTATGATTTTTAAAAAATTAAAAAAAAGTTTAAAATAAAAAAATCAAGTTGGTTAGAGAGTTAACAAATAAATCTCTAGGCTTAACATTCGCAATAAACCACGACTTGATAAAAATTTAAATAAATATAGGTTTAAATTTTTATCAAGTCTTTGCTGGTTTCAAATAGTAGTCTCTAAACCTTGCATTAGCAATGACAATAATTTACTTACTTTTTTCATTTCATAGTTTTATCTTACAACTCCTGCGAAAGTAGGGGCTGTAAGATAAAATCTATTGCCTTAATTCTTTAGATACACTAAGTAAGTTTAATAAAAAGTCCGCATTCATTAGCGAGGTCAATAGTTCTTTCTATCTCTAAAATAATCACTTTATCTTTCTGTATGGCTAATCCTTTATAACCATAATTAGCTAAGTTACTTATTGTCTTTGCTCCTATTGTAGGTATATCAATTCTAGTATCTTGGCCTTTCTTCATCATTTTAATAAGTACACCACCTGTAGAATTTTTACGTAAATATGAACATCTTTCTATTAAATTATCTGTACCCTCAGCCGCCTCAATACCTATAATATACCCATTATCAACAATTACTGACTGTCCTACATCAAGACATCCGATACTATCTAATAGCTTTATCCCCAGTTCGATATCTGTATTATCTATTCTAGATGGAACAGCTATGGTCATAACATCATTATTTGTTCTTAATATTTCATAACTAGAAACTGCTTTAAACCCTTTCTCTTCTAGGAAATCTGTCACTATACTAAGAAGTTTATCATCTCCTAAAAATTTTTGTCTCAATATGCGTGCAAGTAACCTTGATCCCATTAAATCTACTTTAATTGATCGCAAATTAGGACGATTTACACCACCAGCAAGAATTATATTTTTTACATCATACTTACGAAAATATTCAATTATTGGCTTAACCATACCGATTTTAAAAAATTGGTGGGTAAAATCCTTATACAATACCGGATTTGCTTCTCCCTCCAAAGCTGCGATATAACATTGCCCGCCTTGCTTAATGAAACTATTGGCGAGTGAAATTGGCAGTAAGCCATTTCCTGCTATAATTCCAATTATACTCTTTTGCTTTAAAGGGTATATTTGCAACATTTTACCTACTTACCTTATCATGCTCAACTTGTCTTGGCTGACAAAATGCTCTAGTAAGATCCTGTTTTATAAAAGCGATAATTTGTTCTACAATAGGATTACCTTTATATTGCTTTAAAACTATCTCAATTCTATCAGTAAAAATACCTTCGCCAATAAAAATCTCATCTACGGCTTTTATAGTATCAAGCGTTTCCTGATTATCAAAGCCACGTCTTTTCATCCCAACTAAGTTTATTCCTTCAAGAAATGCCCTTTCATTTGTAACTACTCCAAATGGAATCACATCTTTGCTCACTGCAGACATACCCCCCACCATCGAATGTTGTCCTATACGTACGAATTGCAGAACAGCAGAAAGCCCTCCTATAATGGCATAATCATCAACTTTAACGTGACCACCTAGGCTAGCATAGTTTGCAAAAATTACATTATTTCCTACGATGCAATCATGTGCTATATGTACTCCAACCATAAATAAACCATTATTACCTACAGAGGTAACCATACCACCACCTTTACTACCAGCTTGAATAGTTACATATTCTCTAATAGTATTATTACTGCCTATGATAACCTCTGACTTTTCTCCCTCATACTTAACTATTTGAGGGGACTGACCAATGGAAGCAAATGGATATATAACTGTATTAGCACCAATTTTTGTTTTGCCCTCTATAACTACGTGTGATTTTAACTCAATATTATCCGCCAAAACCACATCCGACCCAACAGTACAAAAAGGACCGATTCTGACATTTGCACCAATCGAAGCCTTTGAATCTACCATGGCAGTTGCGTGTATAGCTGATAAGGTCATTGTTAATTCCTATTTTTAACCATTGCAGTAAATTTGCTCTCTGCAACTATCTGATCATTGACTTTGCTGTCACTTGAAAATTTCCAAACAGAGCCTCTATTTTGTTCTATTTTAGCATAAATATGTAATGTATCACCTGGCTCAACAACTTTACGAAATTTTGCCTCTTCAATAGTCATAAAGAAAACATCTTTATCTTTGAAGTCCATTGATTTGGCTACTAAAATAGCAGATAGTTGAGCCATAGCCTCAATAATTAGCACACCAGGCATTACTGGTTTTGTGGGAAAATGACCAGTAAATTGCGGCTCGTTAAAAGTAACATTCTTGATACCAACAATAGACTCATTAAGTTTAAATTCTAGCACCTTATCTATTAATAAAAATGGATAACGATGAGGTAGCATTTCCATTATTTCTCTAATATTAATTGTCATCTATATCCCGTTTTTTTGTTTACAAGTTGCTTCATAATTACTGATTGTTTATGCCAATCTCTAATTGGTACTGCAGGATATCCACCAACTGTAGTTCCTAGTTCAACATCTTTTATCACGCCAGATTGGGCTGCTACTTGGACTTTATCGCCTAGTACTATATGTCCGGATATGCCTGACTGCCCCCCTAAAGCACAATATGCTCCTACCTTAGTACTACCTGCTATACCTGCTTGGGCAACAATAACTGACCCCCGTCCTATTATAGCATTATGTCCTATCTGCACTAAGTTATCTATTCTACAAAAATCTTCTATTACTGTATCATTTATCGATCCTCTATCAATAGTAGTATTACTACCTATTTCAACATTATTACCTATTTTTACCATACCAGTATGCAAAATTTTCTTATGAATTCCTTTATCTGTTGCAAAACCGAATCCATCTTGTCCAATTCTCGCTCCCGCTAATATTACCACATCATCACCTATTATACTGTAACTTACTGAAACATTTGAGTATATTAATGCTCTATTACCTATTACTACTCCAAAATCTATACTCGTCCCAGATTCTATAATGCAATTATCTCCTATTATAACATGATCTTCAATAACAACGTTATGCCCTATATAACAATTACTTCCTATAGTGGCAGAATCTGAAATATAAGCAGATGGCATAATTTTGTTAGGATAAGTTTTTGCTTTACTATAAAACAAATCTACTAATTTTGCATAAGCAAAATACGGATTTTTTGTTTTTAATAAAATTGTTCCATTATTAGATTCGTGCAAAAAATTCTCTGGGACTATGCAGCACGAAGCTTTAGTGTTTTGGAATTGAATAATATATTTGTTATGAATTAAAAAACTTATATCACCAACATTAGCCTCTTCTAATGACTTAACATTATGGATTAACAAATCATTTGAGTATACTATCTCAGTATCTATTAATTTTACAATTTCTGATAATTTATAAGGAGCAGATTTCTTATAAAAACGTGAGTTTATCATGGTTATTTAATTTTACAAAATAATGACCACAGTATAAACACTAGTTAGAAAATACTCAAGTTTTCTTACAATAATTTACCCCAGTTCGGGATAAGAATTAGTTAATTCTTATCCCGAGTTCGCGTAATTTGTATTTCAGAATATTGTTCATGATTGTATAATAGTTATTATACAATCTAGATATTTCATAAAGTATACGATAAGAGATTTATCATAGAGATGGTGGCCAGAGCCGGAATCGAACCGGCGACACAAGGATTTTCAGTCCTTTGCTCTACCAACTGAGCTATCTAGCCGTATAAACAGACCTATTGTGTAATAAACTCAAATCAATTGACTACAGCTAAAGATTCAAGGCAGAGTTTCTTATAACTAATTAAAAAAACTTTGTCCATATAATTTTTTAAATGATAAAGAGTATATAATTTTTATCTAGACAAATAGCACTACATTCTCTCTGATTCCCCTTCAATGTTACCCCAAGCAGGGGGCTAGAAAAGTCTAAATAGTTTTCTTGGCTATTTTTTTAGACCCCTGCCTACGCAGGGGTGACATCGAAGGTGCTTAGAATAATAATTAATGTCGAATTCAGGTTACTTACGATAATTTACGCTAACTACTTGATTTCCTAGATCCTGAAACAAGTTCAGGATGACGCATGCTCTAGTTTTAGATGACAACCGACTTAAACCGGACACTAGTACGCGAAAGCTAGGATGACATCGTTTTTGCTCCTGTAAACACTATTACTTATGTTGGCGTTTTTGATCCACGTTGGGCAAATACTGCATCAATCTAACTTCGTTACAACTAACTTTCGGATTTGACATCAGATATCTGAACTTTATATTCCTTATTAAGTGCTTTGATCGCGTATAGCCACAATATTACAATAACAAAAAACACGCCAGCAAAATAAGGTGTAGCTTCAGTGAAGGTAAAAGCAGGGAGCAAGATAAAGAATGTTGACTGGATAATACCACCTCCAGATTTACCGAACCTACCACCTATAACTTCTACCGCCGCTTGACCTTTAGTTCTAAGATCTTTATCAAGAGGAATATATGCCATATTTTTAGTAGCGTCAAATAGTGAGTATTTTGTTGCCTTACTTAAAATATTTTGAATCATGCCAATCATCACTGCTACTGCTAAAGGTCCAGAAGTGAATAAACCAGTAATATACATCGCGATAGTACTATCAAAGAAAATAAAGGCAAAAAAAGCAACTCCCGTAATTAACATCATCAAAGGAGTAATCATAGCGGCTGTGAACCAAGAAACCCTTCTTAGAATATTACTGCCAATAATCATAAACAATATAGCTGTAACACCCTGCCAAGCCTGAAATTGCCCCATATACATGGTATATTCTTCTTTAGTTGGATATAGCTGCTGAATTTTTGATTTCCATACACCTTCTACAAGATTTACTGACACACCATAACATATAATTAGTAAGGCAATAAGTCCTAAATATTTTGAGCTAAAAATCATTTTGAAGCTTTCTATGAGAGATAACTTAACCTTGCCTTTCTTGGTTGCTTTACTTGTTGAGTCATATAAAGTAGGATCGGTTAAAACATGCTGATTCATCCATCTATATAACAACATGATAACTACAGCACTACTCATCATAATAACAAGTAGCGGCGTAAATTTCAGTTCTTCTGAAACTATTTGAGTTTCTTTGCTTAAAAAATAGCCAAGTATTAATGCAGTGACTGGTAAAGATAAATTCGCTAACATACCAAACATAGAATAAAAACGCTTTGCCTCTTCAGTCTTAGTAATTTGGTTAGCAAATTGCCAAAATAATAAGCTAAGCATCATACTTCCCCAAAGTTCTGATATAGCATAAAAGATTGCAAAGCTCCACTTACCAACTACCCTAATGAACCACTTAAAATTTGGATATTCATTACTCAATGCATCGATTGTTTCGGGATTAGGATGCACTAACTCTGGGTAAGGATATAAGACAAAAGTGAATAGGATAAAATATGCAAGAAAAAAACTAGTTACAGCATAAAAAACATTTTCTTGTTTTAACACATCACAAAGCTTTACGTAAGCAACCATAAATAGTACTGCCATTGGTAAAACAACATAGGTTTTTACAAAACTTATTGCTTCAGGACCAATAGCTGTTACCACAAATCCATCTTTTATCGATCTAAGAGTGGAATAGTTGAGCAAAATACAAAACATCATAGCCGCCATCGGCAAAAATTTCTTATTTTCATGCCCTTCAATTGGCCAAACTACTCTTCTCATTTCTGAGAAATAACTATTATTTTCCACCTTATTCATACTATTTGATTATCATTACAAGTCAGTGGACTTATACAGATATATACAAGAAAAGTCAAACGAAATGATTATTTTTTGCTAGATAGGTCTAATTATTATACCCATATGCTTTCAAGAATGGATTTGAAAATAAATAACAAGAGAACTAGGCGTATATTTAGTCTAACTAACCCGAGAAGGTTTTAGGCATAATAATAGAACTGATCCCCTGCGAAAGCTGGGATCTAAAATATCTACCAACATTAGAACCCAGGAGTGTACACTCTAGTTTTGGCTTTGTACTTCTTCTCCTAGTAGTGACACATATGTCGAAGAGGTACTAACAGTATCATCACTAACACTACTCTGATATCCAAGATTAACTTCGCCATTATAGGAATAAGAAGCTTCAGCCTCCTCGTATGCAGATGTTGGTAAACAATTAGGCGTTAACTTGCTGTGTAATTTAATGAGATTGCTGCATTTAGCTATTTGACTATTTACTATTTCTATATTCACTCCTTCAGCATGAATATCAGATTGAGCTTTTCTCACTACTGCTACAAACTCATCTATTATAACCTGCATAGACTCAGGAACTTCTACTCGGTATTTAGGCAGCATTTCAGTACATTTTTTGGGTGTAAGCTGTAAGGCTGCTCCATACATTAGAGTTTTTATCTCGACATCTTCTTTCTCATTGCTACAAACATGGCAACGGCAATTAAAAAAGGCAAAAGCAGCTTTTACATTGCCTAAGCACAAAGATAGCCAAAAACTTTTTGCAGCCTTACTCCAGTTATCATTTATATTTTCCTGTTGTCCATTATCAAATTCTAATGAAACTGCCTTTTTGCTATAATATATTCCTAATTTATAAAAATTTTCAGCTGTATATTTTTCTTCTCCTGCCTTTTTTCTTGATTTTGCCATGTTGATATCTTCCTTAAGTTATATAAGGATTAATTATACAAATTTATAGATTTACTATTCAAATACTCAAATATTCCCTCATCCGAACCTTCCACTCCAAATCCTGAATTCTTGCGTCCGGCAAATGCTGCTTTGGCATTAGCAGGTAGTGAATCATTAATTGATACCATACCAAAATCAAGTTTTTCTGCCATTATTTGAGCTGTGGATATATTTTTGCAATATATATAAGCTTGCAATCCATACTCCGTATTATTGGATCGAGCTATAACCTCATCTATATTAGCAAATTTATAACAGGCAAGAACCGGTCCAAATATCTCTGTTGTAAAAATCTCCATATTATCCTGACAGTTGCTAATAATTGTTGGCTCAAAAAAATTATTATGAGCTTTACCTCCACATATGATTTGCCCACCTTTATTTTTAGCATCTTCGATCAATTTTAAAATCTTATCTGTAGCTGCTTTGTTAATCAGTGGTCCTATAACTGATTCAGGATCAAAACCATCCCCTACTTTAAGATTAGCAAATTTCATATTAAGAATCGATAAAAATTTATCATAAATTGTCTCTTCAATAAATATTCTGTTAGGAGAAGTGCAGGATTGTCCACTATTCCTGATCTTTCCTAATATAAGCTCACTTGCAGCCTTCTCTAGATCAACGTCACTTAATACAATAAATGGTGCATTGCCGCCAAGTTCTAGAGACAAACGCTTCATAGTAGCACTAGAGTTTTGGTATAATATCCTCCCTACCCTAGTAGAGCCAGTAAATGATAATTTACGAATTCTAAAATCATTGCAAAATATCTGCCCAATATTATTGGCATCACCTGTGATAATATTTAGTACTCCAGCTGGCATGCCAGCATCACTTGCAAGTTTAGCCAAAATCAATGCAGAAAAAGGAGTGAGTTCCGATGGTTTAAGTATAACACTGCAACCAGCAGCTAGTGCTGGGGCAACTTTTCTTGCTACCATGCTACTTGGAAAATTCCACGGAGTAATTGCACAAACCGGACCAACCGGTTCATATTCGGTAATAATTTTGTGATTTATTGATTTGCCAAGCTTGATTTTACCTTGAATATTATAAATATTACTGGCAAACCAATCAATAAACGACGCTCCATATGCTACCTCCCGCTTTGCATCTTCTAATATTTTCCCTTGCTCTAAGGTAATTATACAGGCTAATTCATCAATATTCTCTAATATTAAAGAATGCCATTTTCTTAATATGATGATTCTTTGTTCAAAAGAAGTCTGTGACCAATCTTTAAAAGCTCTAACAGAACTGTGAATAGCACCAACAATTAAATCATTGGGCAAATTTGGTATCGAGCCAATTACCTTGCCATTCGCAGGATTTGATACTTCCAACTGTTCTTGGCAATCTAGCCAATTTCCATCTATGTAATTTTTTTTATTAACGAAATCTAATAATTGCATGATGTTTCCTAAATATTTTACCAACAGAGTCACTATACCAGTTAAATCATCATTTAAAGATATCGCTGTGTGTTCCCGTACGTTCTAGCCTTAATATTTCATCGTTTAAGTAGTAAAGTAATATCCAGTCAGGTTCTATATGACAATTCCAAATATTATTCATATTTACAATTTTGTGTAAACAATATTTGGTAGGTAATAACAAATGATGTTCTACACCTTCATTAATATTTTTTACCAACAAATCAGTTGTTTCTATTAATTTTGTAATGTTTTTACCACGTTTGTGCATTATAGATAATTCTTTCTCAAATCGTCTAGTAGCACTTTGTATAATCATATCAAGTTTAGTTTTTTGTACATTTCTTCATAAGATGGATATGTATTTATATTTAAGCCTTCTCTTGATTCTTTTAATGTTTTAACAGATTCTTCGTTTAATTTCTTTTCTTGATGTATTCTAATATATATAGCTTCTCTTACAAAATTCATTATTGTATCTTTTCTGTACGCAGTGTGAATTTTTAAGAACTGATGTAGTTCATTAGGAATATCGATACTTAGCCTTGTCATTTTCGTACTCATTATTTAATAGCTACTTAAGTAAGTATATCAGTAACTTATAAAAACAGAAATATTTTTTTATATATTAAACGACTTTCCACACCCACAACTACCTTTTTCATTTGGGTTATTAAAAGTAAACCCGGATTTAAACTTGTCTTCTACATAATCCATTTCACTTGCTAGAATATACATCAGAGCTTTTGGATCGATTAATATTCGTACACCTTTATCTTCTATCACCTCATCAAACTTATTCTTGTCATCCGCATATTCTACGTAATAAGATAGACCAGAACAGCCACCAGATTTTACCCCAACCCTAATACCAAAAGATGGTTTATTACGTTTGCCTATCAATAGCTTTATTTGCTTAGCTGCTGCATCAGTCAATGACATAATATTTTTCATAAGTCTACTGCAATTTTTTAGTTTTATAATCAGCTATTGCAGCTTTTATTGCATCTTCTGCCAATAAAGAGCAATGGAGTTTTACTGGCGGTAAAGATAGTTCTTTGGCTATTTCAGTATTTTTTATACTACCAGCCTCATCAATAGATTTACCCTTAACCCATTCTGTTACTAAAGAACTTGAAGCAATAGCAGAACCACAACCAAAAGTTTTAAATTTGGCATCTGTAATAATTCCATCTTCACTAACTTTAATTTGTAGCTTCATTACATCACCGCATGCAGGAGCTCCAACAAGACCTGTTCCAACATATGCATCATTTTTATCTAATGACCCTACATTACGAGGATTTTCATAGTGATCCAGCACTTTTAGACTATATGCCATTTTATTTCCTATCTATATTATAATAATTAAGTGATAACCATCTAAGCAACCTCGGTATCATTTCCGCCTACGCGGGAAGGCATTGCCCACGTGGATCAAAAAGCCAACGTAAGTAATGGTACTTACAGGGCAAAAAGTATGTCATCCCTGCGAAGGCAGGGATGACATACTAGTGATCCACGTGGGCAAATCCTACACGGGAATGACATCGTTCTCGTTGAAACACTGCACAACAATGACACATCAATGTGTTGCCCACTTGATTTGCTTTAAATCAACTCCCTCTTGCACCATCTCCCAAAGAGGGCTTAGCTCTCTTAATTTATTAATTTTTGACGCTATTAACGCTGCAGCATAATCGATTTCTTCTCTAGTAGTAAATCTACCAATACCAAACCTAATCGATGTATGTGCCATTTCTTCATCAACACCCATAGCTTTTAGCACATATGATGGTTCAAGCGAAGATGATGTACAAGCAGAACCGGACGAAACGGCTAAGTCTTTAATAGCTAGTATCATAGACTCACCTTCCACATAAGCAAAACTTAGATTTAGATTTCCCTTATATCTATTATGCCTAGAACCATTTAGATAAACATCGGCAATTTCTTTAGTAATATTATCATAAAACCTATCAAAAAGTTCTTCTACATGCTTAGCATCTTTTTGCATTTCAAGCAGAGCTATTTCAGCAGCCTTGCCAAGCCCAACAATTAAAGGAGTTGGTAGAGTTCCAGAACGCATACCTCTTTCCTGCCCACCACCATTTAAAATCGGCACTAATCGTACCCTAGGCTTTTTCCTTACATATAAAGCCCCAATACCTTTGGGACCATAAATTTTATGCCCAGAAATACTTGCCAGATCAATGTTACAATCATTAACATCTATGGGAATTTTACCATATCCTTGGGCAATATCTGAATGAAAGAATACTCCTCGTTCACGACAAATTTTGCCAATTTCTTTAATTGGTTGGATAACACCAATCTCATTATTCACAGCCATCACCGATACCAGTATAGTTTGATCTGTTATGGCATTTTTCAATATTTCTAAATCAATCAAACCACTTGGCTGAATTGGCAAATATGTTACCTTAAATCCTCCATCTTCTAAATGTCTACAAGCATCTAAAACGCATTTATGTTCACTTACCACCGTCACTATATGATTTTTTTTATTACCATAGAATTTAGCAATTCCTTTAATAGCTAAATTATTAGATTCAGTAGCACCAGAAGTAAAAATAATCTCTTTAGGATCTGCTCCAATAAGCCTTGCTACTGCTTTTCTCGACAACTCCACAGCTTCTTCAGCTTCCCAACCAAAGGAATGACTCCTAGAATGCGGATTACCAAATTTAGTGGTAAAATATGGCAGCATACATTCCAGAACCCTTGTATCCATAGGAGTTGTCGCTTGATAATCCATATAAATTGGTAGTGATTTACCACTTAATTTTACTTTTTGTCTTAATTTTTCTAATTCATCCATACTAGTTACTCTTTTAACGTTCCTGTGATTTTTAAGATCATCCCTGTACCTAGAAGGGTTATACGTCATTGCGAGGAAGTAGCATTGCTACGACGAAGCAATCCAAGAAATTAGATATGGATTGCCTCGTCGCTACTAAAGTAGCTCCTCGCAATGACGTTTAAGTTAGAAGCGTATATTTCTTCAAATGCTTTAATAAACGTTACAACATCTTGGGTAGTTTGTTGATAATCAAAGCTGACTCTAATCGAAGACCTAGTATCATCCTCACTAAACCCCATATTCGATAAAACATGTGACTTACCAACTCTCCCTGATGAACAGGCAGAACCGGAACTAACTGCTATATCCCGTAAATCGAAAGCTATCAATTTGGTTTGTGCATCAGTGTTAGGTACGAGTATCAACGTGGTATTTGGTAATCTTTCAACATCTTTCGACACTATTTTAACATTTTTATAGTTGCACAAATTTTGCTCCAAATATGTCTGTAATTTCTTCATTTTTTTGTATCTATCTTCTATCTCTGTAGTCGCTATTGATGACACAAGCCCGAACGAAGCAATCGCTAGTACATTTTCTGTACCTGAGCGGATGTTTCTCTCTTGCCCTCCACCAATCATCATTGCTTTAAGTGTATACTCTGCTTTAGCAATCAACGCACTACTTCCCTGTACTCCTCCTAATTTATGACTTGATATAGTAGCAAAATCAACTCCTAATTCTTTAATATTGACCGATATTTTGCCAACTGCCTGAACACAATCACTATGAAATACTGCCCCATATTTTTGGGCAATTTTAACCAGCTCTTGTACATTTTGCACAACACCACTTTCATTATTAGCTAGCATTACAGACACGAGCTTTTTATTGCTATGACTAACCGATAGCAGTTCTCCTAAATGCTGAGCATCAACAATGCCATCACTATCGACACGAATAATTTTAATATTATTTCTATATTTAACATGATCAAAGATCGATAAATGTTCTATGCTAGAAACAAAAATTTCTCCGTCATAATAATTATTCATCAGCAAATTATTACTTTCTGTGCCAGAGGAAGTAAAAATAACCTGATATTCTCTAGAATTTATGTCAACACCCACAGATCTTGCAACTTGCTCCCTAGCTGTTTCTACTAAACTCCTAGCATAACGTCCCTTGGTATGAATAGAAGACGGATTATATGCTTCTTCGAGCAAATTCTTCATAAGCTCCTTAACCTTAGGATGAACGTTAGTAGTAGAATTATGGTCTAAATATAACATATAATAACCTCTGTTCGATGTAACAAGTTATATTGTTAAGCATCAACTGCGAACAATGTCACCCCTGCGAAAGCAGGGGTCTAAAAAACTAGCCTAATAGGACAATTGAACATTTTTAGATCCCTGCTTTCGCAGGGATGACATATGAGGACACGGTAATGTTACATCGATATTTGAGGTTATAATAACATAATTTACTCGCCCACTAATACATAAGTTAAAATAATTTTCAAAAACTTTTAGAGCTATCTAGTGTATCAGCTAGCATATCAGCTACAGAGATGGTGTCAAAATAGTTCCTTATATGCTTACTTAAACCTAACCATAAATGATGAGCGTTACATTTTACTTTATTAGGTACGCAACTATTCTGAGATTTTCCTAAACATCTTGTCATTTCAATATTCTCATCTACCGCATCAATAATATTAGTAATCTTGATATTATTTAATTTTTCATTAATGATGTAACCACCTTTTGGACCTTTCGCTGATCTAACTATATTAGCTTTCTTAAGTTTTGCAAAAATTTGCTCCAAATAGTTAACCGATATATTTTGTTTTGCCGAAATTTCAGCCAAGGTAACAGGCATATCCGACATTTGAGATGCGATCTCTAAGATAGCCATTACAGCATATCGCCCCTTTGTAGTTAATTGCATACAAACAACTCCACTATAATAACATTACTATATAATATCCTACTAATTTAGTCAAGTATTATTTTATCATAGCGGTTTATAAAGTCGCAGTCAATAATTGATATAAACTTAAATTTAACTACTACTGATGTCACCCGAGCTGCAGCGAGAAGGCATTGCCCACGTGGATCACTAGTATGTCATTCCCGCGTAGGCGGGAATCTATAATGTCTAATAGCCTTTGCAGGTTATTTTTTAGATTCCCGCCTACGCGGGAATGACATCGTTTTTGGTTCTGTAAGTACCATTACTTACGTTGGCTTTTTGATCCACGCGGGTAATGCCACAGCGGGAATGACATCCAGTAATCAGAGATGATATAGAAAGTAAATTGAAGGTTATGTCTTTTACTTTACAAGCCCTGTAGCCTAATTTTAAAAATTACTACTATTTAACGTCGGATTATCGTATAAATATATCAAATTTAGTATATAGTACTATATACTAAATGACCGCATTTTATATACCCCCTCACTTCAAAAGTTATCTTTAATGCGAATTTTCTGCAATATATTGATTATTATTACTTTGTTATCGGTTTTTGGTTTTGCAATAGCTGACAAGCAAGGGATGAACAAACAATTTAGCTTTATGTCAGCGGATTATATTGAATATAACCAAAAAGAACAGCTTATTTATGCTAAAGGTGATGTTCAAGTTATATTGGATAATTACTTCCTAACAGCTAATTCTTTGATTTATGATATAGGGCAAGATAAACTTTGGGCTGAAGGTGATATTAGAATTAAAGATCAGCAAAATAGAGTTATTCTAGGAGATCTTGTTATATTAAAAGACAAACTAAAGGCAGGGATAATCTCAGATTTTATTTTATATTTTGGTGATAATACACTATTAGTATCAAAATTAGCAGAAAGAGTAAATGAAGATGTTTTTCGTCTGCATAATAGTACCTTTACTCCATGCAAAATACTATGTAACCAAAAACCTATTTGGCAAGTTTCTGCAAAAAATACTGAGATATATCTTAATAAGAATAAAATGGTTTATAATCACCTATTTTTTGAGGTATATGGTGTACCAATCTTGTATATACCATATTTTTCTCATCCAACACCTAAGGCTCCCGCAGAATCGGGAATATTGATACCTAGAGTGCGGGATAATGCTTTGGGAATACCGCTATATTATAGAGCTAAACCTAATCTAGACTTTACTCTAACCCCTAGGATTTTTTGGCAAAAGCATAACATTATATATAAAATTCTCGAACTAGAAGCTCGTTACAAACCGAATAAAACTGATTATATATCTTTAGACGCTAATTATGGTAAAGTACCATACTCTATAAAAGATGGTGATGTAACGATAAAAAACCGTAAGGTGAACTCATATTATCTATTAAGCAATGGTAATTTTACCAAAAACGATTATAGATACGGATTTAGGTTACAACGTACTTCTGATAAAGCTTATTTAAAAAATTACTATAACAATTATACTCCGTATTTAATGTCTAAGTTATATTTAGAACATGTCAATAATTATAATTACTTATTGACGGAAGGAATATATTTTGAGGGGTTGGGAACAAATGATTCTAGTAGTACGAATCCATTAATTTTCCCCAAGGTTAGAACCAAGAATGTTATACCTCTAAATGACGAAGAAACTAGTAACTTAGTTGTAGAGAATAATGGATTAATCTATAAAGAAAGAGGTGGAAAGGAACTAGGTCGAGTTGCATTACAACTGGCAGTGGATAATAATTTTTTAACTGAGGCAGGTCATTTGTTTAATGTTACCTTACGGAATAGATCAGATGTATATTTTATTAATCACTTATATCCAAATGATTCTAGGACTAATCATGTTCTAACTAGAAATACACCTGAAATCCAAAATATTTGGCGTTACCCATTAGCTGGATCAATTTTTGATAAAACTAGCCTGTTTGTAGAACCAATTATATCCGTAACTATTGGACGTAGACATAATTCTAATAAGAAATTTTCCTTTATTGATCCATCAAAATATGAACTATCAGAAAATAATATATTCAATTCGAATCGCTATAGTGGTATAGATTATCATGAATTTGGCAATAGATTAAGTTATGGGGTTAATTCTTCTATACTATCGGAAGAGAATTATACAAGTTTATTTCTAGGACAAACCTATAACACTGCTATTAATGCTAACTCTATTAATAATATCGAAAATGTTGGTAGAATTGCTAGTAGTTTTGCTGATAAGATAGAGCTGTTCTATAGATTTAGAAAAAGTAGAAATTTTGATCCAATTAGAGATGAATTAGGTGGAAGCCTTAACTCTAAGAAAATTCAGTTAACTGCTGGATTGGTTCAGATTTCAAATTTACAGAAATATTATTTTACAGATAAATTAACTGATAACAAAATAAGGCAATTTTACTATAATTTCACTTATCAATTAACAGAAAATTGGTCAGTTGCCTATGATATGAGAGTAAATTGGCCAAAAAGCAAACTAAATGTTCTTTCTAAGAGTATCCAGGTGACATACTTGAATGATTGTGTTAGAATAGCCGGAAAACTTTCAGACAATTATATGGTAGATGGTAGTAGGGGAATAAAAAAGAATTCTGCTGTACCTGCTATTTCTATAGGTTTAAAAATATTAAATATGTGAGTCTAAAATTATGAAGAAGTTATTTTGTTTAGTTGCTATCGTTTTTAACCTAGCTATAGCGAAAGCAGAATTATCCAATATAGTTGCATTAGTTAATAATGAGCCAATTACATTACATGAATTTTTAGCTAGAAAACACATGCTCATGGCACTTAACAATATTAACAATCCTGATTCTCAAACAGATAAGCAACTTGACAGGATGGCAATTAACAGCGTGATTAATGATTTATTGCTTTATCAGTCTGTAAACGGTAAAAAAAGTTCTGATAGTGAATTAAATGAGTCTATAGAGACTATTGAGCAACGTAATAAAATGGCAAAAGGACAATTAATGCAACTTTTGAAGAGTAAATCTGTAGATATTAATAGTTTTAAATCTCAGATTGGTGCTGAAATTATCAAAATGAATATTTTATCTAGTATTTCCAGATCAGTTGCTATTAGTGCAAAAGAAGTTGATGCTATAATATTAGCGACTAATTCAAAAGATGCAGAAATATCGGCTCAAATCTTTACTTCAAAAGATAAACAGGATAAAACTTTGCAAAAGATGTATGGGTTACAAAAACGCCTTACAAATTGTCACGATATCAAAGAATCTTTATATAAAGATTCTTCTACGTTAGAGATAGTCAATCAAAATTTAAGTACTCTAGATTCTACGCTACAAACAATTCTCAAGGATTTAAATACAGGAGAGAAAAGTAGTGTTTTCGAGATGCAAGATGGGTTTAAGTTAATCTTAATGTGTAATAAAAAGATAGTTAATGTTACTCTAGATGAAAATGATTATGTAATAAATCTTCTGACCAATAAAAAAATGTCACAAAAAGCCCAAAAATACTTTGAGGATATGCGTAAGAAAGCATATATCAAAATAATGCTACCTTTGTGATATACTCGAATGATCCGAGTACACTACCTTCAATCGCCAAGCATGCCAGCCAACATGGTATTGTTCCTATTAAGAAATATGGTCAAAATTTCATTTTTGATAGTAGTCTATGTGATAAAATAGTTCGCGTAAGCGGTCTCCGAGAAAATGACTCTGTATTAGAAGTTGGTCCTGGTACAGCCGGACTCACTAGAGCTATCCTTTCCCACAACCCTAAATCTTTAACTGTGGTTGAAACTGACGCTAGATGCATACCGTTACTAACGGAAATAAGAGAGTTATACCATAATCTGCATATTATTCATTCAGATGCTTCTAAATTTGATCTATCAACCTTAAGTCATGACAAAACACATGATAAAATAACTATTATTTCAAATTTACCTTACCAAATAGGTACAGAGTTAGTCATAAAATGGTTAAAAAAATCATACTTAATAAGTAGTATGACTTTAATGCTGCAAAGAGAGGTTGTAGAGCGAATATGTGGTAAAGTTGGGACAAAATCTTATGGCAGATTATCAATAATATGTCAGTTACTTTGTTCAGTCGAAAAATGCTTTGATGTTAATCCGCAAGCTTTCTACCCTGCACCAAAAGTCCACTCTGCAATAGTGAGACTCGTGCCTTTTGATAATCCATTAACATCTGAACTAATTGGGAAAGTTGAACTAATTACTAGACTAGCCTTTAGTGAACGTCGTAAAATGATTAAATCATCTTTGAAGAAACTAACCCCGCACATAGAAGATTTGTTATCTCGATTAAAGATTGATAATTCTTCTCGATCTGAAAATTTATCACCACAAGATTATTTGTCTTTAGCAAAATTATACTCAAATGAACCACTACATCGCTATTAATATCACTACCAGTAAATATTTATTGTTAATTGTCAATTTTTTACTTTGGTATACTTGGTAATGTAATGGTACAATTCTATTTACGGTAAAAGTAACCTACTTAACACGCGAATTCGGGATAAGAATTTGCCAATTCTTATCCCGAATTGGGGTTTAACCATATAATCTCAGGTATATATTTATGAGAATAACCAAAATCTTCCTAATCTATTGTTTCGTATCTATAGTAAATCTACCTTATGCATTATGTGCAGATACAAATAAAACAATTTATATAACATCTGATGATGGTCCTCTTGGAGGAAGCGAAAATGTTATTAATGTCATGACCCAAAAAAAGACTCCTATTACCATGTTCATGGTAGGATTACATTATGATAATTCGAGTCCTAGACTAAAGAAAGCTGTTGATCTAGCTAAAAAAAACCCTTTTATTGAAATAGGAAATCACAGCTATACTCACGCTAATAACCACTATAGGAATTTTTATCATCATCTTCCGGATGTAATTAAGGATCTTAAAAAAAATAATACTGTTTTTGGTTTCACTGGTTCACATATCAATACTAGACTACCAGGTAGAGATGTATTCCGTCTCCCTAACCTAAGTAAAGATGATCCATATATTTCAAAAGAAGAAGATAAAGTAGAAAGAATAGATGATGATGGAATATATAAAAATGGCTTCTATCTATATGGCTGGGATTTAGAATGGACGCATAATCAGCATGGCAAGCCAATTCAATCCTTAGATGAATTAGTGCAAGAGATAGAAGATAAATTTAACAGAAATGATACTGTCTTACCTAATAAATTAATTTTACTTATGCATGATGAAATGTTTCAAGACCAATTTAATGGCAAAGAAAATTTAAGTCAGTTAGTTGATCTTTTGCATAAAAGAAATTATAAGTTTGATTTTATTAAAAATTATCACGTAGAGTGATTTTTATCTATAAATGCTTTAAAGAATTGGATTAGAAAATAAATGGTGAGCAAATAATTTATATTAACCTCAGTTCGATGTAAGAATAATTATTATTCTCTGCACGCTCGATGTCATCCCTGCGAAGGCAGGGATCTAAAAATGTTTAAGCACTTAATCCTTGCTACTTCTTTAGACCCCTGCCTACGCAGGGGTGACATCCCCACAACTGTCGAAAGTTCGAAGGTAGAGCGGGTTTTAGAGGATTTTCATAAGTAAAAAAGTAGATATAATCAAGTATTAGTTAAAAGATACACCGACTAATATAATTTACCTTGCTCATTGATAAGGAATTTATTAAAGATATTATACTTTTTTATTCACGAAATCTCTCTAAAACCCGCTCTACCTTCGAACTTTCGACAGTTGTGAGTGACATCCCCCACAATAGAGATGATACTGGGTCTAGTATTAACTTGTTACATCGAATTGAGGTTATATTAATAACAAGTATATTTTATTAAGATTAGCTCTAGGGCAATTTGAAAATCACAATCAATAGTTAACGTATGTAGTAGCATGAACTATCAACGATGTCATTCCCGCGTAGACGGGAATGACATCGTTTTTGGTCCTGTAAGTACCATTACTTACGTTGGCGTTTTTGATCCATGCGGGCAATGCCTACGCGGGAGTAACATCAAGGATACACTAATGCTATATCGAACTTAGGTTAAGTCTATTCGCTTTACACTCCGTGACGTTCTATTATTTGACTTTTTATCTCTGCAATAGCTTTAGCTGGATTTAAACCTTTCGGACAAGTTTTTGTACAGTTCATAATCGTATGACAACGATATAATTTAAATGGATCTTCTAAAGCATCTAAACGTTCTCCAGTATATTCATCCCTAGAATCAGCAATCCACCGATAGGCTTGTAGTAAAATCGCAGGTCCTAAATACTTATCACCATTCCACCAATAACTTGGGCAAGAGGTGGAACAACACGCACATAATATGCATTCATATAAACCATCTAGTTTTTCTCTATCCTTAAGAGACTGCAATCTTTCAGTATTGGAAGGTGGCGGACTGTCAGTTTTTAGCCAAGGTTCTATTGATTCATATTGAGCATAGAAATGCGACATATCAGGTACTAAATCTTTTACTACCTTCATGTGCGGTAGAGGATATATCTTGACATCACCACGAATTTCTTCAATAGACTTAATGCAGGCAAGTGTGTTAGTTCCATCTATATTCATCGCACAGCTACCGCAAATTCCTTCACGACAAGAACGCCTAAAAGTCAAGGTAGAATCTATTTCATTTTTTATTTTAATTAAGGCATCTAGAACCATTGGACCTGTCTTGCATAGATCTAACTCATAAATATCAATTCTAGGATTTTCTTCAGAATCTGGGTCATATCTATAAATTCTGATATTACGTAACTTAACCGCTTCTCCAGAATGTTGATATGTAGTACCTTTACGGACTTTAGAATTAGGTGGTAATCTAAGTTCTGCCATGTTTATTCCTTATCCAAAATTCTAACTATATTTCAGAGCAATTTAAAAGCACACCTCTCTACCGTAGTCACGACTTTTAAATTACCCTGCTGTTCTTTTCTGATTTAGTTTCTTAACTTTTATAGTACCACCATGGTCATTTTTTATTGGAAATAAATTTTCCTCTTCTGAATTCATAGACCTACCACTAAGCAAGTTTTTAATCTGCTGACCGGACAACGTCTCATGTTCAATCAATACTTTAGCTAATAAATGAAGTTGATCAATATGTTTAGTTAATATATTTTTGGCAAAATCATAGCCTTTTTCAATAATTTTTCTCACTTCTGTATCAACTAATTCTGCTGTATGTACAGAAGTATGACCTGCTCCCCTACCACTAGTATATAGATCTTCATTACTCGAACCATGATATACTGGTCCTATTGCATCACTTAACCCCCAGTCCGTTACCATAGCTCTAGCCATTTGGGTTGCCATTTTAATATCTGAAGAAGCCCCAGAAGTAACTTTATCTCTGCCAAAAATAAGCTCCTCAGCTACCCTGCCAGCCATTGCCACCGCTATATCAGCTTCCATTTTATCACGTGGCATAGAAAAACGATCATTTTCAGGAAGCCGCATAACCATTCCAAGTGACCTACCCCTTGGAATAATAGTTGCTTTGTGAATTGGATCAGAAGCAGGACAATACAAACCAACCAATGCATGCCCTCCCTCATGATAAGCAGTTAGTTTTTTCTGCTCATCTGACATAACCATAGAACGTCTTTCTACACCCATTAACACTTTATCTTTTGCCTCTTCTAAATCTGCCATACTTACTTCTTTTTTACCCTTGCGAGCAGCAATTAATGCAGATTCATTGACAAGATTAGCAAGATCTGCTCCTGAAGATCCAGGAGTTCCTCTAGCTATGATTCTAGCGACTATATTTGAGGCACATTTTATTTTCTTCAAATGTACTTGTAAAATTTGTTCTCTACCATCAATATCTGGATTAGGAACAGTAATTTGGCGATCAAATCTCCCAGGTCTTAGTAACGCTGGATCCAATACATCTGGTCTGTTAGTTGCAGCAATAATAACTACCCCTTCATTATCCTCAAACCCATCCATTTCGACCAGCATTTGATTTAGTGTTTGTTCACGTTCATCGTTGCCACCACCCATACCAATACCTCTGTGACGACCTACTGCATCTATTTCGTCAATAAAAATTATGCAAGGAGCATTGCGTTTACCTTGTTCGAACATATCGCGAACACGGCTAGCACCAACGCCAACGAACATTTCAACAAAATCAGAGCCAGAGATACTAAAGAATGGGACATTTGCCTCGCCGGCTATAGCTTTTGCTAGGAGAGTTTTACCTGTTCCAGGTGATCCTATAAGTAAACATCCCTTTGGAATTTTACCACCAAGTTTTTGGAATTTGCTTGGGTCTCTAAGGAAATCAACAATTTCAGTTAATTCTTCTTTAGCTTCGTTAATTCCAGCAACATCTTTAAAAGTAATTTTCGGGCCTTTATCTGAAACTAGCTTAGCTTTAGATTTACCAAAACCCATGGCTTTTCCTCCACCTTGCATTTGACGCATGAAAAATACCCACCCACCTATCAAAAGAATCATTGGAAACCACGAAACAAATATGTTAAACAACAAGTTCATTTTTGTATCAGGTGGCACTATTTCAATATGAACCGAATTGCTATTTAGGCGATTTATTAGATCTGGATAGTCAGCAGCATAAGTCGAAAAAGAAGCTCCATCACTTAGAGTTCCATCAATTATTCTACCCTGAATTTTAACAGAACTTATTGCTTTTTCATCAATTTTGGTTAAAAAATCTGAAAAAGCGATATTACTTTTTCCTCCAATAAAACCATCATTTTGAAACGCATGAAAAACAAGTACTATTAAAACAAAAATCGACACCCAAATTAGAACATTCTTACTTTGATTATTCATCTACTACTCACCTAACAGAAATGTGTAAAACGCGATATAAAATTAGGAGAGAAAGAAACACTAAGCCTTCTCCCCAAACCTTGGTCATTATAATACGATATATGGGGTATGGCTATAACTTTTTCAAGTATCTTGACTACTGGTAGGGTGAATAAAATAGCTATATGATTGTTAAAACTTGCGTCTTTCAGTATTTTAAAATCTAAATCTTGCCTTATTTTACTATAATCCTTGATCGTTAGGTTACTGATCAAATAACCTGAATTATTAGACCTCTTGTATAATTCTACTTCTGCTGGTAATTTGGGCGTCGGGGCTAGACTCGAATCCTCAAATACGTTATTTGTACTGCTTTCGGTTCTGCGTTCCGGCTCTCCTACAAATTCCTGAGCTAGAGCGAATTCTACAAGAGGTTTATTGATATAGAAATGAAATCTACCATCCCATACATCTACATTATTAAGCCTAATATCTATAGGTAAATTCCTACCAAATTCTCGGTAAATTATTAGATTACTACTAATTTTTTTAATCACGCAACCATGGAGTGTCTTAATAAAGTCTATTTTTTGTTGTAATAGTTCTGTTATCATGCTTATTGAGCCTGATCTACTAGTGCGGTTCTTACCGCTAATAATGATAAGTACAAAACTGATTACCTGTAGTGTTATTGCACTAGAAAATTCTGCAAATTTTAATAAATTTACAGTAGCAAAACCGAAATCATAAATTTTTACTGATTCTGCAATGCAAGCAATCAATTCCGGTTGCCATTTTTCTTCTACTACTTGGTTAATTCTAGATTGTTGAGAAATTATTTGATTCTTTATATATTCTCCTTCTAGGGATAGCTTTTTTCTAATGATATTTCGTTGATATTTGTCAGATTTATTAGATTCATCTTCAAACCATTTTACATTATTGGTAACTAAATATGCAATTAACTGTTGTTTCGGAATGTTAAACAATGGTCTCACTATTTTAACATTATTATACCAATTAATATTGCTAGCACTAAGTCCAAATAGACTACTTTTTTTTTCTAATCTCAAACAATAATTTTCAATATAATCATCCAAGTGATGTGCTGTTAAAATTGTCAATATATCTAATTTGCTACATAAATCAGTCATTAATTTATAACGACCTTCTCTAGCCCTTGCTTGTAAATTAGAAAAATTATTTTGGTGATCGAAATGAAGCTGGTGATATCTATGTCCCAATTTATGGCTTAAGTCTCGTACATACTCATGCTCCATCTTAGACTGCTCTCGTAAATGATGATTAACTAACATCACTACTAGCTTAATACTATTAGTGCTAGCCCATTTATGTGTTAACATTAAAAGGGCTATGGAATCAGAACCACCCGAAATAGCCAATGCGATAGACCTCAGGTGAGGTCTATCAACTAGCTTTTCAATATTCCGCTGAAATTGTTCATAAAGCATTATTTAGGCAAATCTTTTTTGTCAGATTTTTTCTCAATAGAGCTAGTATCCTCTTGGTTTTCAGCTGAATTTTTGCTTAAGGATAGTATTCTTTTTTTATAGTCTCGTTCTTTGGCAAGATAGTTTTGAGCTTCTTGTGAGATTTTTTTATATAATTCACGTTTTTGGCCATTAATTTTAGCCACTTCTATCCTATATTTTGTTATTTCTTCTCTTAGTTCTGCTGAAACTCCCGCAGCATAAGACTTGAAATCACTCTCAATTTTTTGTAATTCATCATTAGTGCCACTACTACTAATATTAGTTTTATTGGCATTTGATTTTGCAGCTGTTGTACTTGCCAAGCTATTTGAACTTAGTAATAGTAATCCTATTATAGTAGTAATTAATCTCTTTTTTTTTATCATCATACACTCCTAAAATGTTTTTATATATTTTTTGCTAAACGTGAAATCTAGCAAAATTTAATATACACTATAATAATCCTCTTTAGTCAATCAAAAGATACTGAAAAATCTTTTTAACACCAAATAATATCATAATTTTTTAATACACTATTATATTTAGAATATTAGTCATTAAATATAATGATTTTACTTGATATTAATTGATACTTTATCTAAAGTAGTTGAATGCAACAAATTTGTTAATGTACAAGGAGGAAAAAATATGAGACATAACAACCTTACTCAGGGAGACTGGGCTAATCATTACCGGAAACATAATTTTTTAAAACAAGATAAACCTCTTCCTAAAGTAGAGCCTCTTAAGTCGTATACAGCTAAAGATATGCTGTTATTGACAACTCTTTCTATGATTCGCCCTAACTCAATAGATAATAAAGATAGTTTGCCAGCACATTATATTGTAAAACGTGCAACAAGTGAGGGTTATAAATTAGAGGACACTACTACCTCTGATGGCATTACTACTCCTAAAAACAATACTACTGAAAAACCAATTTCTCACGATCAGGATGTTAGTAGTACAATGTTAACAGGAGCAATTTTAGGCATAGCTGGTAGTTTAGCTGCTGGTTCTGTTATTATAGGTTCTGTCGCTATATACATAGCATGTAAAAGTTCTGACAGTAAGAACGAAAACGTTGATCACCCAATAGATATCATAACAACACCCCAATATGTACTAGAAGAGACTCAAGATATATCTTTAGCAGGTAATACAGCAACGTAGGTAGAACAGTAATAAAAATAATATAGTATCAACTCTTCGCTACTTTCAAGAATTATTTTTTAAAAGCAGCATGGATGAATCGTAGTCACATATAGCTAACTCAAGAGTGGTTAAACTTATGTTTATATCAATCACTGATTGCGATTTTTAAATTACCCTGCTCAAATTCGTGCTTATTCTTCTTGACATTAAAGACAATAAGCTTTAATATGTAACCCTAGCCAATAAATAAGTAGGTTAGGCCTTATATGGCAGTTATTTCTAAAATTTTTTCGTATCTCTCTATAACTCACAATACATCACCTACCTCAAAATTAACAAATAGACTGTCAGAATATGTCTTTCCTATCGAAAGGCATGAATTATCTAAATTTCTATATGTAACATTGTTGATGTTTTGTATTTTATTTATACAAAATATTATCAGAGCCTTAAAAGACAGTTTGGTTAATACCATGATTGGTACCGAAACTGTATCATTCCTTAAATTTTGGGGGGTTCTACCTTCGGCATTTCTGCTGTCGATAATCTATGTGAAATTAGTAAATAACATGAAAGGAGAATATATATTCTACCTTATATTGTCAATTTTCCTACTATTTTTTGCCTTATTTGCCTTTTATATTTTTCCTAATCATCTAGCATTACATTTGAGTAGTGAACATGCTGGCGTTTTAATAAAGTCTTATCCAAACTTGAAATGGTTTATATTACTTTTATCTAATTGGAGTTTTTCTCTGTTTTATATTATAGCAGAATTGTGGCCGAGCGTAATATTTGCATTACTTTTTTGGCAATTTGTTAATAATATAACCTCGGTGGAACAATCGAAAAGATTCTATCCTTTATTTGGACTTTTTGCTCAAACGGGACTTTACATATCAGGTAAGTTTCTAGAAAATTTAGCTTATTTAAATCAATTTCTAATTAAAAAGTTTGACCTACAACATACAGAGACTGAACTTTCAGTACAAATTATATTAGGTTGTGTACTGGTATTAGGCGTAATAGCATTGGCAACTTTTTGGATGCTGAACCATAAAATATTAGATAAAGTTCAGGTAGAAAAACTGCAATTTTCTGTCAAGAGACAATCGTTAACTCTTATAGAAAGTTTTAAAATGATTATTGCTTCAAGATATATTAGATTAATTGCTACATTACTTGTTTGTTATGGTATAGCTATAAATTTAGTTGAAGGACCTTGGAAAGCGTCAGCTTCAAAGATTTATAAAACACCTACGGAATTTGCTGCTTTTGTTGGCAATTACCTAAGTATTACTGGTATATTTACCATTTTATTTGTTATTCTTGGCTCTAATATTGTAAGAAGGTTGGGCTGGTTTACAGCAGCAAGTATAACGCCAATAATGGTCTTTATAACTGGCATGCTATTTTTTTCAGTATCTAACTTTGATGGGTTTGCTGCCATAATAGTGGTTAGCTTTATGCTAACTGATCCTTCTTTGATTGCTATTACAATGGGACTAGTAAACAACGTTCTAAGTAAATCAAGTAAATATACTTTATTTGATTCTACAAAAGAAATGTCATATGTTCCTCTAGATACCGAACTTAAGACAAAAGGTAAAGCAGCTGCCGACGTAATTGGTACTAAACTTGGAAAGTCAGCAAGTGCCCTTCTCCAGTCTTTAATATTTATTATTTTGCCTTGTGCGACTTATCAATCTATTTCTATATATTTAATGATAGTATTTGGCATAATTTGTACCATATGGATTTGGGTGATTAGAGAATTAAGTAAAGAGTACAATAATATAACATCATGAATCTTAGATATTATTCCTTAAATTTAAGATAATAACTAATATACTCAAATGATTTGAAGCATTGGATTTGAAAATGAATGGTGAACATGCAAATCAATGATATTTTCAAAAAACAATTCTTCAAAGCAGAAGAGTATAGCTACAATCATAGTACCCTACATTTTTCTATAATCGTCATCGCGAGGCATCTTTAGATGCCGTGGCGATCTAGGTAAACAGCGAAGCTGTTTTTTCTAGTACGCTTCGCGTATCCTAGATTGCCGCGTCGTCGTTTTCAGCGACTCCTCGCAATGACGATCAGCAGCCATTTTAATAGTGGTTATATAAAAAATGTAGGGTACTAATAGCTACAATTTAGCATATTAATTTTTAACTCCTGCTCTAAAATAACAACTAGATCATCAGAGGATTTTGATTTCCATTTACCAGCAACATAATAAAAATGGTAAGGACCACTAATCGGTGAAGATAACCAAATTTCTTTAGCAGCTGAGTGTTTGTTAATAACAAATACTCCTTGGTTAGTAGTTAGGGTTAGAATATCACCTTGAAAATCAATATCGATAAGACAATTCTTATCTTCTGCCTCAATTGTATCGGCAATTAAAGATATTGTTTTTTCAGCCAATTTGGCAAATTCAGTATTGTCCATACTTAATGCTCCTTCAAACTTTTGCGATAAATCTCAACGTACTTATTGTGATCGTTAAGGTTATTGGAAAAATTATGCCCTCCCATAATATTAACAACAAAATATAATGAATCAATTTTAGCAGGATTTACTACAGCTTCTAAAGATTTTACTCCAGGGCAAGAAATAGCTCCAGGTGGTAAATTAAAGACATAATATGTATTATAGGGTGATTGGATAGCTAAGTCTTTTTTAGTTAATCGCCTTGCTAGTTTATCTTTCCCAAGTGTTATAGCATAAATCGTCGTTGGATCTGCTTGCAATTTCATATGTTTGGTAAGACGATTTAGAAATACAGCAGCAATCAAAGGTTTTTCTGCATCTAAGCTAGCTTCCTTCTCCACAATGGATGCTAAAATTAAGACGTCAAGACGGGTTTTTAATGGGGAATTGGGTGATAATTTCTCCATGACTTTGTCAAGCTGCAGGGACATTAATTTTCGCATTTTATCAATGATCTGCTCTTTTTGATCACCATATGAAAAAAAATAAGTAGATGGCATTAAAAATCCTTCAGGAATTGTTCCTAGAATCTCACCAATTAAGCGTTCTTCATTATTAATCTTTTGTATTATTTCATGCACCAGCATACCCTCAGGTATAATCATTTTATGAATAATCGATTTGCCACTGGACAATATTTTTAAAGTTTGCATTGGAGAAATATTTTGAGTAAAAATATATTCCCCACTTTTTATAGGATGTTTTAATGAATATATTTTTGTAAGAAATGCAAATAAATAAGGATATTTAATGATTTTGTTATCATTTAATATCGTAGTAATTTGATTAATCGACAATTTAGGCTTGATTATTAGAGTTTTACTTTCTGCAAGTAAACTAGGTACAAATAAGTAAAATATACAAAAATTGATTCCGCTGATCAGCAAAATCAATGTAATAGTTACAAAAACAAATTTTATTTTTAGTATTTTCTTAAACAAGCTATACCTAATTAGAATTAGATGATTTCAGAAGATTATAACATAAAATAAACTAGCACTAATAGTATACTCTAGAATAAAAAATTAAGAATTGCGTTGTCGTCTTCAGGAGCAGCATTGACCATAGTACCCTACATTTTTCTATAATCGTCATCGCGAGGCATCTTTAGATGCCGTGGCGATCCAGGTAAACAGCGAAGCTGTTTTTTCTAGTACGCTTCGCGTATCCTAGATTGCCGCGTCGCCGCTTTCAGCGACTCCTCGCTAATAGACAATCATCAGCAATTTTAATAGTGGTTATATAAAAAAAGTAGAGTCCTATGAGCATTGACATACGCCTCAACTTCTTCTTCACTTTGTAATTGTTCTTAAGTAATTAGCAAATTTTTCCATATGATCTCATATAACGCGAATTCGGGATAAGAATTAACTAATTCTTATCTCGAATTGGGGTATATACTCAAATGATTTAAAGCATGAGGTATTTTCTTGGAATTAATAGATACATTAAACGCCATAGAGACCCATTTTCCAAGTTCTTCCTCTTGATCTAAAATTTCAGGTAATACTTTCCAATATGATATAGTTACCAGCTTATTTTTGCTATTATAGGTAAATGGCTGTGAGCCAAAAGATTTAAAATATTTAGCGGCGAAGCTATCTGCTTTAAAATATAGCTCACTTTCTGCAATAATCCCTATTATCACTCTATCTTTATATATACCATAACTACCGAACATCGCACGAGTAGTTATTTGACCGAAAGGTGCTAATATATCTTTTATATATTCAATAAATTCATTATTTCTTACAATCTTGTACATACTTTGTACTTTTTATTTTTATAAGCTCATCATACTTTGCTTTAAGCTCATCTAGAGAATAATTACCATCATAATAGCCTTGGATATTAATGATTCTTTCTAAATAAAAATTCAACTGCTCAGCATTATTCTTTAGAATATCGTTATCAATTTTTAAGTCTTTCGTAATATAGACCAATGCTTGATTTTTGATAGCTGAGCAGTATAATTTAAATTCTTGAATTTTTTTTATAATGCTTGGAATATCTTCTGGCTTCATTACTATCAGTGCTACTAACATAACCACTAATATTTCTCCTAGAGACATATTTTATACTAACTTTTTATGACGATATTTAGGATTAATAATATTTTCCCCTGTTAAATTAATCATATAATCATGGTAATCTTGGTAATTTCCTTCAAACCATGTAGCATTTCCATCTTTATCAAAAGCAATAATATGTGTTGCTATTCTATCTAAAAACCAACGATCATGGCTTATTACTAATACACATCCAGCAAAATCCAAAATCGCATCTTCCAAGGCTCGTAACGTATCAACATCAAGATCATTCGATGGTTCATCAAGTAATATAACGTTAGCTCCCTCTTTTAGTAATTTGGCTATATGCACTCTATTACGTTCACCACCAGAAAGTTGCCCTACTTTCTTCTGTTGGTCTCCACCCCTAAAATTAAAGGCTGCACAATAAGCTCGACTTTTCATTGATCTAGAACCAAGTTGTAACTCTTCAAGACCTGAGGAAATCTCATCCCACACAGTCTTGTTATCGTCTAAATCATCTCTTGATTGATCAACGTAACCAAGTTTAACAGTTTGTCCTAATTTAATAGAGCCGTGATTTGGATCAGTTTTGCCAGTGATAATGTTAAATAAAGTAGATTTACCTGCTCCATTTGGACCTATAATACCAATAATAGCTCCTGGAACAACCTTAAAGCTAAAATCTGATAACAACACCTTATCACCGTATCTCTTTGCTATATGCTCTGCCTCTATAACTAAATCGCCTAAGCGTGGACCATTAGGTATAATAATTTGTGCAGTGCCGGATCTTTGTTCTTTTTGTTTGGTCAACAAATCCTGATAGGCGGTAATTCTAGCCTTACTTTTTGATTGCCTAGCTTTTGGTGATTGACGTATCCATTCAAGTTCTCTTTTTAATTGTTTACTCCTATCATCTTCTTCTTTATCTTCAAGCTCTAATTTTGCTTGCTTTTGCTCGAGCCAAGCAGTGTAATTAGAATGCCATGGAACACATCTACCACGATCCACCTCTAATATCCAATCCGTTACATTATCAAGAAAATATCGATCATGGGTAATAACTATTACAGTACCTTTATAATTTTTTAAATAATTTTCTAGCCAAGATACCGATTCAGCATCTAAATGGTTTGTCGGTTCATCAAGTAATAACATATCAGGCTTTTCTAGTAAAAGTTTGCATAACCCAACTCGTCTTTTTTCCCCACCTGAGATTTTTGTAACATCGGCATCTTTATCTGGACACCTTAATGCAAACATAGCAATCTCTATTTCCCTCTCTAAACTCCAAGCATCACAACTATCTATTTTCTCCTGTAGATCAGCCTGTTTTGCTAGAAGTTCGTTCATTGCATCATCTGACATTTCCTCAGCAAATTTATAGCTTATTTCATTAAATTCATCGATTAAAGCTTTCTTCTCACTTAAACTTTCCATAATATTATCAAAAACATTTCTAGTAGGATCAAGATGCGGCTCCTGAGCTAAATAGCCAACTCTAATCCCACTAGCTACAAAAGCCTCACCGTCATATTCTTTGTCAATACCTGCCATAATTTTTAGAAGAGTAGATTTACCTGCACCATTTGGACCAATAATACCAATTTTTGCCCCTGGTAAGAAGGATAAATACGTTTCTTTTAAGATTTGTTTACCATTGATAGTCTTACTTAGACCATTCATAACATAAACATATTGATATGACATAACTCTTAATTCCTTTATTGTCGATTATTTTTTATAATTTACTTGTAGCTTTTAACTTTATAAATAGTTGGTGGAAAGATTAACCTTAATATATATGAATTAATTCTATAGTTTTTGTAACATAGAGTATAAATTACTTTTTGTAGTTTAATTAATACCTATATAGATATCTACTATTGCGTTTTTGTAATCTATACTACGTTCATCATAAATTTCAAAATCTGCACGATAACTTCTAGTACCCCCCAAAGATTCTGATGACATTTGCCAAATTTTTTGCCAACTATTTATTACAATATCAGGCATTGGACCAGCTTCAGTGGTAAACTTTATATATTTTTGTTCAGGAATAATTAAACTATCTAGACCTTTTGGAATAACTGCAATGTCACTACTCTCTTCTCCAAGAAAATAACTATATTCTCCTGTATGATCGCTTTCATACTCAGTATATACAGAAAAAATAACATTAGGATTTACCCTATTAGGGATTCTACTAGCAAAATCCTGCTGAAGAAACTTTTGAAAGCAAGAAGTAATTTGGGCTGTTTCAGGGTTAAGCTCAGCTATGTTGGAAGTACGCACCTTATTAATACCTACAAGCTTTATAGTCTTTAATTGTAATTGAGTTTTTTTCATATATTCACCTTTTTAATTATTAAAACTTTAATCTAGATTTAGCCCAATCTCTATTAAAAACCTCTAAACCTGAATCTGTTAGTGGATGATCTAATAATTGTTTGATAATTTTACTAGACATTGTAGCAACATCAGCTCCATACATAGCAGATTGATAAACATGGTTAGGGTTTCTTATAGATGCCGCTAGGATTTTTGTCTGATATTGATAATTATCATACATCTGTCTTATATCGCTTATTAAACTCATACCATTTTGACCTATATCATCAAGTCTGCCTATAAAAGGTGATACATAATATGCTCCAGCTTTTGCAGCGATAAGAGCTTGATTAACCGAAAAGCATAGTGTCATATTCACTTTCTTTCCTTTATCTGCAAAATACTGGCACACTTTAATACCATTCCATGTCATAGGTAATTTAATAACAATATTATTTGATATTCCTAAAATTTTATTACCTTGGCTAATCATAGTGTCAACATCATTGGCAGCTACTTCCACACTAACATCAGAGCGTACTATCTTACATATCTTAACAATGGTTGATCCAAAATCATCTTTTGTCTTAGACATCAAAGAAGGATTAGTAGTTATACCATCAATGATACCCAATTGGTTAATCTCATCAATTTCTTTAATATCAGCACTATCTAAAAAAATTTGCATTTAATTTAACCTCGACAAAATTGAATCAAGTTCCTCTAAACTATTATAGTGAAATATTAATTTTCCACCAATTGGATAGTCTTCAATAGTTACTTTTATATTAAATCTTTCTGACAATGATTTAGCTAATAACTGTAAATCATTATCTTTACTACCTTCTTTTAGGAATTTCTTTCCTACGCGTTTCTCATGTTCTGGGGCTTTTGTATATTCATTTTTGGACCAGTGTCTTACCATATCTTCAGTTTGACGAACGTTTAAATCATTCTCAATAATATGATTAGCTATTATCTCAGCCTGCTCATGATTAATTAAACATCTTGCATGTCCCATAGTTAAAAACCCATCATTTATTTTATCTTTGATAGATTGTGGCAAGTGATTTAGCCTTAATAAATTTGCTACATGACTACGACTTTTGCTAAGTTTTTCTGCTAGCTGCTCTTGTGTATAACCAAACTCTTTTATTAACCGCTCAAATCCTTCTGATTCTTCTATAACCGATAATTCCTCTCTTTGAATATTTTCAATTAGAGCTATTTCTATAATCTCTTTATCATTTAAATCTTTTATAATCGCAGGAATATCAGTAACCTTAGCTATCTTACAAGCACGCCAACGTCTCTCACCAGCTATAATTTTATATTTCCCATCGCTAATTGAACTAACAATAATTGGTTGTAACAAACCATTATTACTTATGGAATCTGCTAATTCTTTTATTTTATCATACTCAAATTTTTTCCTTGGTTGATTATTCCTAGCTTCAATTTTGTCGATATCTATAATTTTTACTAATTCATCTTTCTCTATAGTAAAAACCTCTTCTCCAAGCAAAGCTGACAACCCTTTACCTAAACCTTTGTTTTTCATATATTTCTACCTAAAATCTCTTTAGTAAGTTCCATATAAGCAATAGAGCCAGCACATTTATGATCGTAAATAATTGCTGGCTGACCGTAAGATGGTGCCTCAGATAGTTTTATATTCCTTGGAATAACTGTCTTAAATACCAATCTTCCTAAGCATTTTCTAACGTCCTCTTCCACTTGCTCAGTTAATAGATTGCGTTTATCATACATAGTAAATAAAATACCAGCAATTTTTATTCTTGGGTTTAGACTCTTCTCTATAATTTCAATTGTTTTTAGTAAATGACTTAACCCTTCTAATGAATAAAAATCGCACTGCATAGGAATTAACACATTATCACAAGCAACTAATGCATTGACTGTCAGCAGATTAAGAGATGGAGGGCAATCTATCATAACATAATCATAGTCATCGACTAAGTTATTTAATAAATCTGATAATAAATATTCTCGCTTTTTTATACTTAATAAATCCGACTCAGCACCAGACAAATTAGTATTAGCTGTAATTAATTGTAAATTTGGAATATTTGTTTGTATTATAGCTTCTTCAATAGGCTTTGAACCTGTTAATACCTGATAAATAGTAACCTTTCTATCTTGTTGATTTATACCAAAGCCAGTGCTACTATTTCCTTGAGGATCTAAATCTATTACTAAAATTTTTTTATCCATTACAGATAAAGCTGTCGATAAATTTACAGTAGTCGTAGTTTTAGCAACTCCACCTTTTTGATTAACTATCGCAACTATTTTTGTCATGTATATTACTAATTTCTAGAATTTTACTATTATTAGAAGTCTCACTATCATATACCGAATGACAAAAAGACCACCTCTTTTTGGCAATCTCAATTTCTTTTTGATACTGCTCACCTTTAAATAACAAATACTTATTTTTTACATTAATATGTTTGGTATAAACAAATATTTTCTCTAACTGAGCAAATGCCCTAGAAGTTAATATATCACAATCTAATTTAATATCTTCTATTCGTTGATTAACCACCTTTACTTTGTTACTAGAAATTTTAGAAGCTTGCAATAAAAAAATAGACTTTCTTATATCAGATTCCACTAAAGTAACATTCTGTATCCCTGCAATAGACAATACTATCCCTGGAAATCCACCACCCGAACCAACATCTACTAAATGGATATTTTGCTCATTTATGTATTTCATTAATTGCAAAGAATCTAAAATATGTCTTATCCAAAACTCATGTTCAGTATTACAAGAAACGAGATTAATAGTTTTATTCCATTTCAATGTTAACGATTGATATTTTTCAAGAGCATTTATTGTTTCACGTGAAATGTTATCATAGTTAAGCATTAATTTCTATGTCTTGTTTTCATATAAATTATAATTGCTATTAAAGCAGCTGGAGTAATACCGGATATTCTTCTAGCCGCACCAATAGTATCTGGTTTATGATGATGTAGTTTTTCTCGTACCTCTGTAGACAAACTTGGTATTTTAAAATAATCAATATCATCATCTAACAATTCCAACTCTTCTTCTTTAAATAATTGAATATCTGCATTCTGTCTAATCAAATAAGAGGAATACCTTGATTCGATATAAAGATAATGAAGAAGTTTTCTATTTAATGAAACAAGCTCTGGAAAGATTTCTATTGTTTTATCGACACCAAAATTTGGTAATCCTAGCAAATCAAAGGCTGTTTTATGCGAACCATCCTGTGAGATAGACACACCTAGATTAGCTAACTTAGTGGTTGTTAAAGAAATAGTTTTTACAATATTTTCTGCCTTATGAATATCTTCACATTTTTTGTTAAAAATCTCTTTGCGTAAATCAGATACAATACCAAAATCTATAGCCATTTGAGTTAGTCTTAAATCTGCATTATCTGCCCTAACTGAAAGCCTATATTCAGATCTAGAAGTAAACATTCTATAAGGCTCTGCTGTACCAAGAGTAATTAAGTCATCAATCATAACACCAATATAGGCATCTGCTCTAGTCAAAATAAAATTTGATTGACTTTTTAGTGATAAAGCTGCATTAATACCTGCTATGATTCCTTGCCCCGCCGCTTCTTCATAACCAGTAGTGCCATTAATTTGACCAGCAAAGTATAACCCCTCAACTTTTTTTGTTTCTAACGTTGCTTTTAATTCTCTAGGATCAACATAATCATATTCTATTGCATAGGCTGGTCTTAACATTGTAGCCTTCTTAAGACCAGGAATTGTCTTTAGTAATGCTAGTTGTATATCTTCAGGTAATGATGTAGATATACCATTTGGGTATATAGTATGGTCATCCAAACCTTCAGGTTCTAAAAATATTTGATGACTTGCTTTAGAAAACCTAGTAACCTTGTCCTCAATAGATGGGCAATATCTTGGCCCTATGCCCTCGATTTGTCCAGAATACATAGCTGATTTATCTAAATTATTTCTAATAATTTCATGAGTTTGTTCAGTTGTTCTAGTAACGAAACAATTTATTTGCTTTACCTTAATAGAATCTGTAAGTTCAGAGAAAGGGCGTGGTACGGCATCTCCAGCCTGCACTTCTACTTCGTTATAATCAATTGTTCTCCCATCTATTCTTGGAGGTGTACCAGTTTTTAACCTACCAAGAGAAAAACCTAGATCTTTTAATGTGTTAGATAAGCCGTATGATGGCCTTTCACCCACTCTACCAGATGGGATTTTTTTAGGCCCTATATGAATGAGTCCAGATAAAAACGTACCTGTAGTCAACACAGTTTTTTGACATTCAATTCTCGTACCATCGTCTAAAATCAATGCTTTTACTTTAGAGTCTTGGATTTCAATATTTTCTACAGATGCATATAAAATTGTCAAATTTGGGTGATTTATCAAAGCATTATACATAGCTTTTTTATAAAGTTTTCTATCAGCTTGAGCTCTTGGTCCCCAAACTGCTGGCCCTTTACTTTCATTAAGCATCTTATAATGTATACCAGCTTGATCTATAATTTTACCCATAAGCCCATCAAGTGCATCTACCTCTTTCACTAGAGTACCTTTTGCCACTCCACCTATTGCAGGATTACAAGACATTTCACCAAGATTATCTAGCTTTAGAGTGATTAAAAGAGTATCTACACCACGACGTGCAGAAGCGGAAGCTGCCTCACAACCAGCATGACCACCACCAATAACTACAACGCTATATTTCATAAGACTTAAGTTATTCTACAATTTCTTTTTTAGTAAAGAATAATTTCACTTCTCTTTCTGCACTTTCTAAACTATCAGAACCATGGATACTATTAGCCTCAATATTCTCTGCAAAATCTTTTCGAATTGTGCCTAGTTCAGCATCATTTGGATTAGTAGCCCCCATTATTCTACGATTTTTTAAAACAGCATTTTCCCCTTTAAGCACCTGTAAGACGACTGGACCAGAAATGATATATTCCACTAAACTATTAAAAAATGCCTTTGACCTATGTTCTGCATAGAAATTTTCTGCTTGATCTCTAGTTAAAATAGTCATTCTTTGAGCTACTATTTTTAGTCCAGTATTTTCTAAGTAAGAAATAATTTTACCAATTAGGTTTCTTTTCGTAGCATCTGGCTTAATCATTGAAAATGTATATTCTTGAGTCACAGTAAACCTTTATTAATTTATTGTTAATATTTATATAAATTTATATATTTTTGGCAAGCAAATTCTGATAGCACGGTTGTGGTACTTTATGCAATTTTTCTAGAACTATAATTCCAAGTTAAGGAAAAAAGTATTGCCCCCAAGAAAGCAGAAAAGATAAAAAATAAAAAAACACCATTCCAACCTAAATTATCAGAAATCCAACCAACACATACCCCAGCCAATGCAGCACCAAGATAACCAAATAGACCTGAAAGACCGTTAGCCGTACCAACTGCTTGTTTATTAGTAAAATCTGCTGTAGCAACACCTATTAAGACTTGCGGCCCAGATACAAAGAAACCAGCCAAAGCAAGAATAATCATGCTAAATATTTCATACTCGTTTGGTATTTGCCAAAATAAAATAAGAGTAAAAGCCAAAACAAACATAAATACTGAACCAACTGGTCCACGTCGTCCTTGAAATAGCTTGTCTGACATCCATCCAGCAACAACACCACCAATTAAACCTAAGATGTCATAAGAAGCAACTTGTAGGCCAGCTTGAGCAATAGTAACGTTTTTTAGTTCACGTAAAAATACGGGTGCCCAAAAAATTACGCCTGACCGTACAATATAAACAAACATATTAGCAAAACACACATACCACACTAGCCTATTACAAAATACAATTTTTATTAGTTGCCTCGTTAATAAATTATCACCATTGCTTCCAAGAGATATATCACATTCTTTATACTCTTCCACTATGGGTAAATTAACCTCATTGGGAGAATTACGTAATCTATTAAATAAAAATAACGATATTAATAATGCCATTATTCCAGGAATTATAAATGCTGCTTCCCAACCATAAACGTCTATTAAATAGCCACACACTATCATAGTAGTTGCTCCACCAATTTGATTAGAAGTAGCCCCCAAAGACCATTTCATTCCTAATTCCTTAGAAGCGTACCAATAAGTCAACATACGTGTTGCAGGCGGCCAGCCCATGGATTGAAACCAATTATTCAGAATCCATAAAAGACCCAGTGAGGTTATACTAGAAGCAAAACCCGATAACAATGTTATGATGCCTACAAGGGCAAGACCAACCACCATAAATATACGAGCATTTGATCTATCGCTAAAGAATCCATGACACAACTTTCCTACACCATAAACTATAGAAGAGGCTGTTAAAATCCAGCCAAGTTGAGTTTTTGTTACCTCAAAATGATCCATTAAAGCAGGCATTGCAATATTAAAATTCTGACGACAAAATATGAATGTTGAATAACCAATAATTATTGAATATAAAATTCTAATACGCCAGCTATTATACTTTCTAGCATAAGGAGGTCTTTCTTTGAATGTGGTACTTACCATCGTTTCCTCAGGTTATTACTTGCAAATATTTGAAGAGAGTATATATGCTTGTCAGGGAAAATACCACAAGCTATTATGTATTTTGTATCTAAAGCTTATTTTTTATCAAATGTACTTGAGATTTATTGCAAACTAGGTTAACCTCCTATAGAATCTAAGATAATAAAATTAATTCTAAATGACAATTATGACAAAATTATTAAGATTTTCTATGTTTTTTGTTATACTCTTGCAGTTATTATCATGCACTCCTGGTCCTCCTTACGAGATTAAAAGCCCTTGTGTGTCTATTGAATCAACAGATTCTTCTAGTACTGGCAACCCATGTGTTCGTAGACCGGTAAATTTAACTAGAGATATTGCCTAAACCCCCATTCGGGATAAGAATTGACAAATTCTTATCCCGAATTCGCGTCTAAAGGTTTGCTTTTATAATAATGTACAAAATCAGTAGATTTTATAATTACCTAATAGATTATATCTTGCCAGCAAGATGTTTGTCTTGTGCTGAAATGACTGCCACTAAAGAGGATTTTTGTCTAAATTGTTGGAAGAAACTTGATTTTATTACAAAACCTTACTGCAATATTTGTGGTTGTAGATTAGATATATCAATTTTAGATAATATGTGTTGTGCAAAATGCTTTCAACATAAACCTTGCTATGACATGTCTCGTAGCTTAATTAAATTTAATGAGCATAGCAAAGAAATAATTCATGCCTTTAAATATCAAGATAAAACTATTTTCTCCAAAACTTTCAGCAAATTACTTTATAGACAATACCACAGCGAATTTCAAGATATTGACCTGATTATTCCAGTTCCAATGAATAGGTTCAAAAGATTGTTTAGAATGTATAATCCTGCTTTGATTATGGCTCAAGAAATCAGCAAACTACTAAAAAAACCGGTAAGTCCTGACGTATTAATTAAGTCAAGATGGACCAAATCCCAAACTTTTTTATCTAAAAAAGAACGAGAAAAAAACTTATCAAATAGCCTTATATTCAATAAAAAATATCAAATTATAGACCAAAAAATATTATTAGTAGATGATGTATTGACCACTGGCACTACCATTAACAAATGTGCTAAAATCTTAAAGGATTCCGGGGCTAAGAGTGTTTACGTTATGACAATTGCCATGACATAAATGGCAGGAAGATGTCATTCCGGAGTGTAGGCGGGAATGACATCTTTTTCGTTCTACTTAAAAATTCACTTTAACCTTCAAACTACCTTGGTGACCAATATATTTGCTGGCAATGTTAGCATTATAGGTAACGCCACATTCCATCATATTATATTTCGCAGTTAAGCCAGTACCAACAGTGAAGGAGGTCTTAGCAGGTTTAACTAATCTAGTCGGTAATGGTTCATTTATCCCATCTAACCTTGCATCAATAATTGGTGCTTTTCCTTTGAAGTCATGATTAACGTAACCATGCAATTCTGGTGTTAACAGTACTTCGTTAACCTTCAGGGTTATCGCAGTTCTTAACCCCAAAATACCTTCAAGTTTATTGTACGACCTTTTCTTAACAGCTAGGTTTTGGAATTTTGTACCAGTTTCCGTATAGCCAGCATCCTTAAATTGCAAATATCTGAGTCCAATTGTTGGGGTAATCATTAACTTTTCAGAAGCTTGATAATTATACCCTGCAAGTAATTGACCACTATAAGAAATAGATTTATACTTAGCAGCAGCAGTCTCTAGAGCAGTAACAGTTCTCACCTTCGTTGCGATCAGGCGTCCTTCTGAGTTCTTAACCCTAGTTATGCCATATGATGCTATAGCTTCAGTAAACCAATTATTTGGAAAATTATATAAACTATATAAAGAGAAGATATTAGTCTTGCCGTTAGTTTTATCACCAACCTTCTGATTTTGATGAGACATTTGTGTGTTAATTCGGCTATAAGCTGCACCAAGTAGCAGATTATCATTTACTAAACCATCAAATCCAACTATTCCACCAGCTGATTTCGATTTATAACCACTAACTCCTTCATACATTTCTTGGCAAGCAGTACCATAGAATGGACTACCCCATACTCCATACATTACCTGATCATCATCACCAGACCCTATAGCTGATGCAGGATTATGCATTCTCATATACTGTCTTGAAGCAATTTGGATAGCAGTTTGAGATATCAACGTTCCCATTATTGCAGATGTTTTTGCAAGACTCTCTCCTATTGAATGTTCATTACCAGGCAATAGTTTCTCAATCGCTAAATGGGCATTCTTTTGATCCATTTTACCAAGTTGGTCTCTGAATTTAGCAGCATCACCTGTTGCATTCAGCAATTGTTTATTAACAAACTCTTGTTCATGTGGTGCATATTTAGCAGAGTCTTTAACTAAAACTTTATTAGAAATGTCAGTTATATACAGTTTTAGATCACTAGAATCCATGGACCACTGTACAAAACGGTTTTGTTCACCAGTTGAGTCAAGACTAACTTTACTATTATCAATTGCAACAAGACCTTTACCATCAACTGAAGAAATCACAAAATACTGAGCACCCCCTTTAGGAATTTTGTTAACATCAGTCTGAGCGTTCACTTTTATAATCAGCTGGTCTGCTTTCGATAAATCCAATTCACTATCTTTCTGAACCTCTATATTACCACCTGCTCCACTTGATGTATCGTAGGCAGTAACTAGTTCTATCTTTCCTGTCAGCTGTGCTTTACCAGTATATTGTAATTTATTAGCTGCAAGATCTACGGTGAAATCTTTAGCTGCTAAATTACCAGTTATAGAGGCTGTTTTAGGTAATATAATTATCTTAGCTTTATCTGCCTTAATATTAGCAAACCTAATATTTTGTTCTAATATTACAAACTTATTTGCAGCAAAACTTACTTCTGTTCCATCAGCAGTTTGTTTAAACCAAACATTATCGTCAAACGTTACCTTACCACCATTAATTTTGGCATCAACCAGTACTGCATTATCAAATTTTGCAATACCTGCATTTTTTATTTCATCCGAAACAATTTGTGTACTATAAGCAAAACTTTTCAATAATCTTGATAGGCTAGACCCATCTACAGTGAGGTTTGGCACAGATATAGTTCTGTTTTTAGTACCAGCAAAAGTTGCAGTCTTATCATTAGCAATTGTTATTTGCTTAGAATAAACATCACCTTTTACCGTAGCATTATTATCAAAAGTTACATCAGACAATCTTAATTTTTCTGTTCCAAGGTTATAAGCAAAGCTTCTATCCGAGTTGAAAACTACTTTACCAGTATTATTATCTTTAGTTGATATATCGGAATAGACAGCACTATTAATAGTAATTGTATGATCACCCAGTAATTTAATAGATTTTAATCTGTTATTCTCTGACCCAATATCTTGTATTCCAGTGGTAAAATCTGCAGCTAATGCAAGAGTATGAACATTATTACCAACAGTACTAATGCCATCTACAGTACTTGTTCCATTTAAAGTTAAAGTTGCCTCTTTAGCATTAGAGAAGCTAATATTCTTCGCCGAAACTGCTTGGGTAATCGCTACATCTGCTCCCGCTATTTCTAGAGTATATACTGAATTTCCAGCACCTATTGTACTACTAACGGTTATAGCTTCTTTAGCATTACTAAATTTTACCGTACCTTGACCGTCAGCTGCTCCCTTAATATCACGGGTCGTCACAGTGCTAGCAAACTCAGCAGTTGCTTCAGCAGATATTATGATGTCCTGATCATTAGCAGTTCGAACTTTGTCTCTAAAGATGTTAGTACCAACTTGGACTTCTATAGTACCAACAGGATTTTTGTCCGTTCCAACTACACCAGTAACGCCATTGTTGCCTTTGAATATTAAACCAACTGCAGTTCCTCCTGTTGAGTTAATAGAACCTGTTAAATTACAGTTCGTAGCAAAAATTAAATCATTATTACCATTACCTTGAATTTCAGTAATAGTATGATTGACACCTGCTAATTGTACATCACCTGCCCCAGCTTTTAACATCTTTAAGTTAGTAATCGAGCCTGTTACTTCACCAATTCCTAGGAATTCTAATTTTCCATTAACAGCACCAGTACTAGTTACACTACCATTGATTCTCTTACCAGCTTCCAACTTAACTGTACCATCCTTATCTTGGAAATCTACATCACCTGTAATATCACCATTAGCGGTAAGTACAGTATTATTAGCAAATAAAATATTACTATTAACCGCACCCAATGTTAGTTCATTTACCTTTAATTCTATATTTTTGCTATGAATGGTAATCTGCTGAGTGTTAAATTTACCAGCACCAGAAAAAATTACCTTTTTTAGGTTATTACCACCAGTACCTAAAGATAAGCCTACTCCAGCAATCGTCAATGTTTTTCCATCCACAACAGAATCAAGCTCAACTATACCCTTACCATTAGCACCTGGATTTAAATTATTTACCAAAGTTATTGTTTTATTGTCAGCAGCACTATTCCGTAAGGTTAACTGAGCATCTGCATGGTCAAAAGTAATCGCAGCAGCATTTAAATTAAAACCACCGTGTACTGCATCAAGTATATAAGTTGCTTTGCCTGCAGGTGTAGGCATATCAGCACACGCTGCCCCAATATGAATATTTGCAATCTGTGCAGAGCTAGTGCTCTCATCGGTAAATGTTGCCCCATTAGTAATAGTCAACTTATTTGCATTTTGGACATCAAGTATCTTAGCACCCCCTGCGATGGTAACTTGACGAGAAATACGTAATTCACCTAGCTTATTAGCATTAGTACCAAGGGTTTCTGCACCGGTTGCAGATTGCACAGTTAAAGTGTAACCTGGAGCTATATCATCACCATCTAGCCACACGATTCCTCCATGACCAGCAGGACCACCTAGTAAGTCACCATTAAAGGTTACAGTACTATCACGTCCCCTTGTAAATAAACTCAACGTCGAATTTGCATGCATAAAATTAATAACTTGATTAGCACCACCACCATTACCAAGGAGAGTAACATTAGCATCTGAGGTATTTATTGCTAGAGTCTTAGCATCAGCATCACCTATATTTATGGTTTTAATATTTCCAATCTGTGCATTTGTAGCTACAAGGTTAGCATTAACATTTAAAGTACCTTTAACACCATTTGCTATTGCTGAGTTGAAAATAAATGATCCACCAGCACCGTTAAATGTCAGTATTCCATACTCAGCATTATCAAAAGTAACTTTCCCTCCAAAATGACCACCAATTGTTACAGCATGACCAACAGCATTACCAAAGTGAAGATCATTAGTATAGACACTTCCTCCTAATGTAGTAGCACCACCGGTATTAATTCGAGCAAGTCTTGCATCTTTAGTACCAATATCCCCAATTACCGTACCAATTCCTGCAAAGGTTAATGTTCCTGTACCAACTCCACCCGCAGTAACAGCACCAGTGATTGTCTGAGCATCTCCTAGAGTAATTGTACCTGCATTACCTTTGAAGTTCACATTACCCGTAATCCCAAAATGAGCAGTTAACCTACCAGCCGCATTAAAATTCACATTACCCCTCATCAAACCTGCAGCGGTAACATCAGCAGCAGCATGGTTAATATTAAAATTTCTAGCCTTGGATGCACCCCCTAACTGTACAGCACCTCCTCCTATTCCAGCAATTCCAAAATTAACCTCTGCTAAAGCACGAGTAGCACCAATATCCCCGGTTACTTCACCAACTCCTGCGAAGTTTAATATGCCAGCCTTAATAGCACTATTATTATCCACATTACCTTCGATTTTCCGACCAGCTCCTAGAGTAATTATACCATCATTACCTTTGAAGTCCACATTACCCTCAATCCCAGCATTAGCATTTAACCTACCAGTCCCATTAAAATTCACAACACCCTTCATCAAACCTGCAGCATTGACAGTAATCTTATCATTATTTATACTAAATTTTGTGGCAGTGGCTGCACCCTGTAACTCTACAACACCTGTTTCAGTTCCCCCGAAATTGACCACTGTTAAAGCATTAGTAGCACCAATAGCCCTAGTTACCGTACCAGCTCCTGCGAAGTTTAATACACCAGCAGCACCACCACCAGTGTTATCCACAGCACCAGTGATTGTCTTACCACTTCCTAAAGTAATTGTACCGTTATTACCGCGGAAATCCACATTACCCGTAATCCCAAAATGAGCAGTTAACCTACCAGCCGCATTAAAATTCACAGTACCAGTCATCAAACCTCTAGCAATAACTATAACATTGTTATGGTTTATATTAAAATCTGCGGCAGTGGCTGCATCCCCTAATTTTACAACACCTCCCCCCGCATCAAGCCCAGCAGCAACTCCAAAATTAACCGCTGCTAAAGCCTTACCAACACCACCAATAGTGCCAGTTACTTCACCAGCTTTTACGAAGTGTAATATACCCTTATTATCTGCACCAGTGGTGTTATCTACACTACCAGTGATTATTGTTACACCCTTTCCTCTCACGTTAAGTACAGAATGTTCATGGGTAAGCTCAGTGTTATTAGCATAAACATTGTTATAAAAAGTAACTTGCCCTTCCTTTATCTTTATGAATGCTAAAGCATGATGTTCAGCACCGATACGCCCTATTACTTCAGAGTGTCCTCCTGCTCCTCCTTCGAAGATTAGCGTGCCACGAGATCTATTTGCACCAAGAATATCAGGAATCTCTATATGAGCGTCAATGTCCGCATCTTTATTAACTTGAAGTATAGAATTGTTATGATTAAAATTAATAGCTTTAGCATGAACTGATTGGTGTAAAATAACTGTTCCATCACCAAGATTTATCTGACCTAAATCGTGTTCTTCAATACCGATCTCCCCAGTTACTTCAGCATTTCCTAGGAAGGTTAATATTCCCTGATCATCAGCATTCGTAGTGACAGCACCAATACTTATCCCATCGCCAACTACAAGGGTTGAAGCATTACCACCAAGCGTTACATTACCCAAACCAGTGTAGGTGTTTGCTAGAGCAGCAAAACCATGTTGGTCAGCAGCAGCCAGAGTACCAGTTAAAGTTAAGGTGTGACCAGCTGCTATAGTTGGAGCTAACCTAGCATCATTACCAACACCAGCACCAGCATTATGAGCATCAGGCACTATAGAACCGATTGACAGATTTTCATTAACCATAAGCCTACCGTTGTGACCAGCTAGGTTGATAGCGGTAATAATGGCATTTTCTCTGTTAGCAGTAAGTTCAAAACCACCACCATAGGTAAGTGCATCGTGATCCCAAAGTGCATCAACAAAATTAGCTGGATCGACAACCTCACCATTCTGATCAATGTCATTCCAATGATTTTGACCTCCATCTACAGTATCCTTCAACGTCGCATTGTCTATCATCAAAACACCATGCTCAACAGCCACACCAAATGCCACATTACTACTGCCTAGGCTAGCTACAACCGAGGCAATTGCACTACTAGCCAGTAAATTTTTAAAGAATTTTTGTTTTTTCACCATCATTTTACCATTTTAATTAAAAAAAATAATTCATTTCTAGATTCCGCACCGAAGCAGGAATGACATCGACCCTTCTCAGGAAGGACATAAACACCATGATGTCACCCCTACCTACAATGTCACCCCTGCGAAGGCAGGGGTCTAAAAAAGTCTCACAAACCCTCTCGGTCTATTTTCTTAGATTCCTGCCTACGCAGGAATGACATAAAACCCTACAATGTTACTCCTGCCTCTCTTACAATGTCACCCCTACCTACAATGTCACCCCTGCGTAGGCAGGGGTCTAAAATAACTTAACACAACCCATCTTGATCATTTTTTAGATTCCGCACCGAAGCAGGAATGACATAAACCCTTCTCAGGAAGGACATAGATCCATAACTGTTGAAAGTTAGTAAATACAGCTTCTTTATATGTCATTGCGAGAAGGTCGTAAGGTCGACGAAGCAATCCAGTAACATCATTTATCTATAGATTGTTTCCTAGATTGCCTCGCTTACGCTCGCAATGACGCTGTGGTATAGGTATTTGTAAATTTTCGACAGTTGTGGACATAAAACCTCGCAGGGATAACAAATAAAACTATTACAAATCATTAACTTTTTAACATAATAGTTTATATCATATAGTTTATATCACATAGTTACTCATCATGTCAACAGTACAAGGTCAATAATAACGATCAGAAACTGTATTATTACCAATAATATGAACTATCTTTTATTTATAGCATTATCGATTTAATTACGAATTGCTATTGACTAAAATAGTTGCTGGTAATATAATGCCGACTTAATTTGTTTAAATTTTAGTTAGGATATTTTTCATGTTCGCAATCGTCAAATCAGGCGGGAAACAGTATAAAGTCGGCAGAAACAGTGTCATCAAAGTAGAAAAAATTGACGGTGAAAGAGGTTCAAAAATCCAATTTGACCAAATATTGATGATTGGTGAAGATTCAAAGCCATCTTTTATAGGTACGCCAATGGTTAAAGGAGCTCTTGTTACTGCTGAAATTACTAACCAGTTTAAAGATAATAAGGTTATTGTCTTTAAGAAAAAACGTCGTCAGAATTATCGTCGCAAGACTGGTCATAGACAAGAATTGACCGAACTGAAAATATTAGACATTACTAAACTATAATAGGATTTATTTAAGGATATATAGATGGCAACTAAAAAAGCTGGTGGTAGTTCTAGAAACGGCAGAGATTCAGCCGGTCGTAGGTTGGGTCTCAAAAAATATGATGGACAATATGTGATACCAGGTAACATTATTGTTAGACAACGTGGCACTAAATTTTACCCAGGTAAAAATGTTGGACTTGGTAGAGATCATACGTTATTTGCCTTGATTGCAGGCAAAGTAGAATTTTCTAGTAAGAAAAACCATAAAATAGTCAATATTGTGTAGTTATGATGTTATTTTTGCCTGCGGATATCATTCCCACGAGGGTGTATGTCATCCCTGCGAGAGGTTTATGTCATCCCTGCTTCGGTGCGGGATATAGAAAAATAAACCAAGAGGGTTTGTTAAACTTTTTTAGACCCCTGCCTACGCAGGGGTGACATCCATAACTGTCGAAAGTTAGTAAGTACACCTTCCCTATACGTCATTGCGAGGAGGCTGTAAGGTCGACGAAGCAATCCAGTAACATCATTTATCTATAGATTGTTTCCTAGATTGCTTCGCTTACGCTCGCAATGACACTGTGGTATAGGTGTTTGTAAACTTTCAACAGTTGTGGGGTGACATCGTAAGAGAAGCAGGGGTTGTAAGATCGTATTTGGATTCCCGCCTACGCCGGCAATGACATACTAGTAATCTACACAGAGATGACATTGAAGCCACAGGAATGACATCGAAAATTACGCTTTCAGATTTATGTCAATAATAGTTCAAAAATTTGGTGGAACTTCCGTTGCTAACATTGCAAGAATAAAAGAAATTATTCCAATTATTAAGCTTGAAAAGCAGCATGGCAATCAAGTAATAATTGTCGTTTCAGCTATGGCCGGGGTTACCAACCAGCTAGTTACTCTATGTAATGAAGTTTCTAGTCTTAAGACTAATTCAGAACTAGCAGAATATGATGCCGCTCTTTGTAGCGGGGAGATGGTAACAGCATCCTTACTAGCCCTTAAACTACAAGAACAAGGCATGAATGCAAGATCTGTGCTGGCATGGCAATTACCGATCTTAACCAATGATAATTATAGCAAAGCTTTGGTTGAACAACTCTCTACTAGTTTATTAATAGAATGTATTAAGCAAAACATCATCCCAATAGTTGCTGGATTCCAAGGTGTCACTAATCATAATAGGTTGACAACGCTTGGTCGAGGAGGGTCAGATACTACCGCCTCTTTAATTGCAGCTGCTATGAAAGCTGATAGATGTGATATATACACTGATGTGGAAGGAGTGTTTACTGCCGATCCTCGAATTGTCCCGGGAGCAACAAAATTATCACAGATTAGTTTCGAAGAAATGCTGGAATTTACATCTTGTGGGGCTAAAGTGCTGCATCCACGTTCCTTAGAGGTTGCTATTAGATATAATGTACCCATACGCGTTTTATCATCGTTTTTACTCCCATTATACCACGAAAAAAACGGTACACTAATAACATCTAGAGATAAAATTATGGAAAATAGGAAAATTACTGGTATTACTTCCAACAAAAATTTATTACAACTAGTGGTATCCTCCCAATTGAGTTTTTCTAAGATATGCAACCTCATCGCTGACCATAATATTCACCTAGAATTAATGGAAAATATTGAGGAAAATATACAATATAGTTTCATTATCCAACTATCTGATAAAAATAAATTACAACATTTACTAGATGATCTAAAAAATACTAATCAAATAAATAATTTTATCATTGACAGTCAAATTTCTATAGTATCAATTATTGGTTATGGTATTAAAAATGATCAAACCCTACTTGGTATGGTATTAAATGAACTAGAAAAAGAAAATATATCAGTGAAAAAGATACAAATCTCAGAAATTAAAATTTCTATCCTAATAAAAGACCTAGATACCGAAAAAACAATACGTTGCTTGCATCAATTATTTGCATTATCAGAAAATTAAGCAGAATTATGTCTAAAAGAAAAAAATTTGTAGAACTTTTTGTAACTTTTTTCTATATAGGTAGAATAAAATACTGTCCTGGTACATTTGGGTCTTTAGCTGCTTTCCCTTTGTGTTACTTGATCGTATATCTTTCTATAACTAATCAACTAATTTTTTCATTTACTAATTTCACAACTTTACAAGCACAATTTATTACTCTTTTGATTTGCCTATTGTTATTTATATTAGGCACATACTTCTCTTCAATATACATACAATATGGTACACAGGACGATCCAAAAGAAGTGGTGATTGATGAGGTAGTTGGTCAAATGCTAACAATAATACTAAGTTGTTTTTCTGTGGTTTTCGTAAACTACTCAGGACTTACAAAATATTTAAGTTCACAAATAATAAATTTTATCTTTTTATTTGCTTTGCCCTTAGTGTTGTTTAGATTTTTTGATATAATAAAACCATGGCCAATAAATTGGCTCGATTCTAATATCAAAGGGGGTATTGGTATTATGGTAGATGACATTGCAGCAGCAATCTTTGCTTCAGTCATGCATTATGCTATCACTTTTACTTTAATAAATTGGTTTGGCTAAATAATATTTTAATTAGGCTGTTCTAGGTTTGGAAACTTATGATCTTGACATAATAGGAGTTTAGGGATATATTATACTCTTTCTAAAAATTTCACCATTTTCAACTTTAAAATGCTATCTAGGATTCAAGTATACTCGAATGATCCTACGAATTGAAAATGAATTAGGGACGCACGCAGCGTACTTTGGTACGTGAATCCAATAATATCTCAAAAAGCAATTCTTTAAGCAGAAGAGTATATAAGGCACCCGTAGCTCAATTGGATAGAGTATATGACTACGGATCATAGGGTTAGGGGTTCGACTCCTCTCGGGTGCGCCACTTCCCTATCAGGGCTTCAGGGGAATTCCTAATTATAGTCAGAAATTTTTATGCAACTTTTATGCAACTTTGCAACCAATTTATAGTCGCAAAAATATTAGACAAATTTTCTCTCTAACTAATTTTCAGGGGGAGGGAATATGACACAAATATTAACTTCTCCTAACAGTCTTGTAGAGAATCCTGATACCATCTTTTATAATATAGTAGGTAATTTTATCCCACATGAGTGGCGGAATCTTATCAACGATCGTGGTAAACGATTAAGTACAACTTCTCGTCAACTTTTGTCTTTGATAGTTTCTCGTCTACAATTTGATAATAAGAGGGATAGCCCAGTAGAAGAATTACGGGAAGGCTTTCTTTTCTTCCAACAAGAGCTAGGAGTTTGTCAAACACGGGTAAAGCAATGTCTGTTAGAACTGAAAAACAGTGGTTTTATTGATTTTTATTCAACTACCATGATTATACACAATACTAGATGTCCTCATATTCAATGTATCACACTCCTTAAAAAATTTGTCAGTTTCCGTAAAACTAATAATTATAATTCTAACCAACAAGAATTTTTAAAGCAATCTGAAGAAAATTTTGAGTCAACTAAAAAAAGTTTTGGGTTAACTCAAAAAATTGAAAAAAATTTTTACCCACTACATATAATAGATAATTATCTATATAATATATCTATATCTAGATATGGCAAAAAAAATTTTTTCGAAGAAAATTGTGAACAAAGTTTGGAAGAGATTAAATCAACGGAAGAGCCAAATTTTCAATCGGAAGCAACGGTAAGTTCTGTAAGCAAGATACCCATCCTAAATTCTAGCGATGATTGTGAGGAAAATGAAAAAAATTGTCAACAAAACTTGGCAGAAAGTAAGTCAACGCAAGAGCAAAACTTTCAATCAGAAGCAGCAGTAAGTTCTGTAAGTAAGATATCACCCCTCAATTCTAGCAATGCCTCTCCAATCAGCGATTTAGGCAATGACTCTGACTCAAAAGATGATGATGCAAGTAGTGGTGGGGTTAATCGACAATCTTGCCAAAAATTGGCTAGTGTGATTAGTCAAGTTGCCAGCAAGGTTAAAGGCTGGGGTTTTCTTCAGAAGTTAGAGGAGTTTCACCCGTTGACCGAAGAAGATGGATCGATATTAAGAATCAGATCAAACCGTGATTTTAACCTAAATTTCATCAATAAGTTGATGATTAGACTAAGCGAGCAACGTCCTAATAATCGCTTTCGTAACAAGAAGGCAGTGCTAAACTATATGACTTTGGCTTTACAAGAGGAAATGCGTCCACCGGATTTTGCAAATAACGAAAGCTTTAATTTCAAGATGGATGATGCTACTAGGGCTGGAGAGAGCTATTTGCGGAAGGTAGAAGCGAGTCTAGACACTAGTCCAACACATCAACTGAAATACAAGATTGCTGGAGTCTTTGAACGTGATACTGCCTGTAAATTGCTGATTAATTGTAGTTTCTTAGGGGTCTTTGGTGATACCTATAGGATCAAGCTAAAACAGGATATTAGCTTACTCGAGCATGAGAAAACAAAATTACTCCATCAAGTACAAGCAGTATACGGCAACAAGGTTCAACAATTAGATATTATTAGCAAAAAAACTACAACAACTGCTGAAACAACTGCTGATAAATCGCAATCGAACTATTTAGGACTAAGCCAGCTAAATCCTCAGTCAATATGGTACAAAGTACGGAAATATCTAATCGAGTTACATGGTGAGCTTATCGATACATCTTGGTTTAGCAAGTTAGAAGCAGTTGAAGAGGATATGACTTGCAATAGGATTATTCTTAAACCAGCAACTGACTTTATTGGTTACTGGATTCAGCAGAAATATGGTAGGGATCTGTGGAACGCTTTTAAGAGTCATAATTTTGCTTTTGAGTTCGTAAAAGCTGATAATGGTGCAAGGGCAATTTAGAGAAATAGCACTTAAAGCTATTTTAGGCATGTTTATAAGAGAATTTTATTTTTTAGCTAGAAGAATTAAGAGCAAATAATAGTGCTGTACGAGTCTGTATTTGTGAAATTTTAAGCTATTATTTCAAAAAACACAGTCTAGCGTAACGAAGAAAATGTAGAAAAGCAATAATTTGAATTGGCAGTATAATTTGATGAAACTAATTGTATTAGTCGAGAAAAAACAAGATTACGATATGGTTAATCAATAATAACTGATTGTTCATTTAAAGTAGAAGTTGCATATGAGTTGCATATAAAATTATAAGGATTTGCTAACCCTAAGAGTTGTGCGGGTTACAATGGTTCAATCCTTTGTATTGGTATCACAAGGTCTTGCCCTAAATTGATTGTTGATAGCTATTTTGGCAAGATTTTGTACGATTTTTGTCAGTTTTTTTCATTTTTTGGCAGAAAACGCTAGCTAAAATCAGTAGGGGGGTCTGTGCGGCATAAAATCGGGCATAGGGGGGCGTTTGCAAAAATTTTTTTTAAGGTAATTAATCGTTCGTTATTAAAAAATTATTAACTGCTAGAATTGCTTGAATAAGATTATGTTTATTTAAGGCAAAATTGTGCTGATTGGTTTTAACAAACATTTCATTATTATTTTTATGTACACCAAAACCATTAAGAGTCGTTTCTAGAAATCTTTGCCATTTAGCAGAATCAGGCAAACTACTGAATTGGCTTAAATCATCGATAGTCCAACCATCATCAGTTAGGATATAACTATTCCCCTCTTGTTTTAGATAAATTTGTATGTAGTCATTATGGCAGTCAAGATAAGGGGTAGTTATCTCCACCCAATCTTTTAATTGTTTCCATGTTGTTTTCTCTTCTAGCCACTGATGGTAACTTACCAAAAGATGTTCTATATTGCTAACCACACACAAATTTGAAGCCATGAGAATAATTATCAATAATGTTCAACATATAAAAAAATCCAGCAAAAATTTAATCATAATAGAAAATAACTTACTGACAAGAATTATAATATAAAACATCACTGGAAAAAGAGATAGAAAAGTGCTATAATGAACGCAACTAATAAGACTTAAGAAAATAAAAAGAATTTTCAAAGAGTGGTAGATGACTAAGAATTATGGGTTGTTCAATAGATATTTAGAGAAACTATCGAATGAGACAATAAGCAAATTTGGTTCGCAGGAAAATGTTATACTATTCTTACAGGCTTTATGCGAAAGCGGAAACAGCCTTTCTGCTGCTAAAAATAGTGCTGTTTTGCCTTTGCAGTTGCCCTTGATTATTCACCAAGATAAATATTTAAACAAATGTGTGAAATTAGCCTTGCAATATGCGGTCGATAAAGCAGAAGGGGTTTTGTATGACAGGGCTATTAATGGCTATGAGGAAATCACCTATAACAAGGATAATCAACCAATTGCTACTAAGAAAAAATATTGCTCTAAGTCTTTGCTGGAATATCTTAAAGCTAATTCGGAGAAATATCAAACTAGAAAAAATGATGATAGGAGTAATAGGAAAAGTGCTAATAATGCTGAGCAGAAAGCAAGAGATAAGGAAATGGCAAGGATGATTGATGTAAGTAACTTTGAAGTAGAGTCTTACGGAGCAGAGAGTAGCAGTAGTGAAGAAAAGTAATATTAAGGCTGGGAGAAACATTAGCAAAACTGCTACTGCTGAAATTACTAAAGTTACCAAAGGTATCCCTAGCTCTAAAAGCTTTAAATTTCCAGTAGACTGGTCACCCTATCCATTCCAGCTACCTTTGTGGAGGTATTTGTATAATGGCGGTAAGAAAGCCATAGCCATTTGGCATAGAAGAGCTGGTAAGGATATTATGGGTATTAACTGGATCACTGCTAGTGCTATTCGAGAAGTAGGCATATATTGGTATGTGTACCCTACCTATAATCAGGCTAAAATGTCAGTGTGGGACGGTATGACTTTGTCGGGTCGTCCCTATATGTCATTTATCCCTGATGGGGTCATTGCTCGAAGTCAGCAATATAAGCAACGGATATTATTTAAAAATGGTTCGGTGATTCAGTTTGTTGGTAGTGATCGTTATGCTACTATTAGGGGTAGCGGTATCAAGGGAGCAGTTATTTCGGAATATTCCTACCATGATCCAAGGGCTATGAGTTGTGTTATCGAACCAATGGTAGTTCGGAATAATGCTTGGCTACTTTACCTGTATACGCCAAGTGATAACCCAAAACTAACACATGGTGAGGAATTATATTTAAAATATCGAGATAATTCCGAGGTATTTTGTCAAATCCAAACTATCGAAGACACTACAGATCATGAGGGAAAGCCCTTAGTCGATAAAAGTAAGCTTGATTCTGTCGATATGACTGATGAGGAAATTCGTCGAGAGTTTTATTGTGATTTTGAAGCCTATCGTTACAAGAGAGCTGATCAAGGTGGTACTTTTGTTGAACAGTTACGACTAGCTGAAAGTCAGGGGCGTATTGGCTATGTGCCATATGACCCAGCCTATCAGGTTCATACTTACTGGGATATAGGGATTGTTGATTATACGGTTATTTGGTTTGTTCAAGAAAAAAAAGATTCTATCGATATTATTGACTTTTATATGAACAGGGGTAAGGATTTAGAGTTTTACTTGAGTCATTTAAGGACTAGACCTTACCAATATGGACGCAATGTATTACCGCACGACATGAGTCGAAGACAAATGCCAACTTTGGATACAAGATTACAACAAGCTAATGAGGTAGCAGAGAAAGTAGGCTTCTCGCCTTTTGCTATTGGTAGGAAATATTTACGGGAAGAAATGATAACCAAGGCAAGAATACTACTGGGTAAATGCCGCATCGACGCCCAAAAATGTCAACGTGGCATTAACGGACTTTTCGAGTTTGATGCTACAAAAAGAGGAGTGCATTCTAATTCCTCTAGGGCTACTGATATAACCGAGAGCTTTTGTTATATGGCGATGGACGTTAAAACTGGTGATGAACAGCAGCAGTCCCAATATGATATAGTGCAACATCGTAAAGTAATGAATGATTATAATGCGTTGGAAAGATGATGGAGCAGAAGAAGCAAGAATTGATGATGAAATAATTGAAATGGTAATTAATAAATAATTAAGGCAAATAATATATGTGGCCAATATTAGGTTTACTAGGACTTGGTGCTTTAGCGGTTGGTGCATCTAGGAACAGGTACATTACTGGAGCTGATACATCAAGACAGAAGCGTCTCTATAATGAGTCACGAGATCGTTATAGTAGTTATGCGAGTGAAGCACAAAATACTATCAATAATTTGTCGCAGCAATTGCAACAATCTCAGCAGGGCTTACACTCTCTAGAAGAGCAACAGTATCAAGCTAGCATGAGAAGCTATGATATGCAACACCAACTAGATTATCATACTCGACAATATGAGAGTGGCTTAAGAAACATAGAATCACAAAGATCTAGTTTGTCTGCATCAGCCAATCAACTAAAACAAGCTTTTGCAGCATTTACACAAAAAGCTCCCGCCCTTGATTTCAAAATAAGTGAGGTAGAGCAATTACCGGGTCAGTTCCAAAACCTGTATGATCAAGTAGCCCAGCGAAGAGAAAGCTTGAAAGGTTTAACCGAAGAGGAAGCCGGTAGCCACATTTCTAAATATCAGCAAGACGTTGAATTGTTAAAAAAGCAACGTAGTGAAACAGAAAGTAAAATACGCCATTCGATGGATAGCATCACCAAAGAGCATCAACAGCTAACAAGGGAAAAAGCTAATCTTGAACATCAGCTTACTAACTATCAATCACAGCAAAATCGATTGTCGCAGGATACTAGTAACTTTGATAATGCTAGACAACAATTGTTCAGCATGATTGAACAATACAAACAAGAACAGAATAGACAAGAGCAAATCACTGCTGACTATACAAGGCAACGATCGCATGCTGAAGGGTTGCAAAACCAGTTAAGAAGTTATGGGGAAGCTGCTCAAAGCCAGTTGGATAGCTATGGCAGGGATTTAGAGTGGCGAGCTGGTAAGTATCAAAAATCTGCAAGAGATACTGGGCTAGCACAAGGATTGGGACTAACAGCTTTAACTTTTGGACTTGGGGCAGGCTTAGGAGCGATTGGTACTGGTGGTTCAATGCTTGCTGGGATAGGTTCGGGAATCCAAATGTTATCTCCGCTTGTTGGTATTGCTCATTATATGAACAGATCCGATATTAGTCGTAAACTTGCTGGTTTTGAAAGAATTAATCTTAACAACAATGATCCAAGTATAGGAGCTGATTTGTCGCGAATAGCAAGATACGGTCCATCAGGATTAGACAAAAGAGCCATCCCTGAGCTTGGTGGTCTAAAACAAGCGTTGGAACATTTTGGCATGCGGTCAGTGCCACAATTAAAAGATTTACCACCGTTGCACGAATCTCTTGGCAAGATCGTGTCTCTTAAGGATATTGAAGGTTTAACTCTAGGCTTACCTAGTATGACTGCAGCTAGTGGCAAAAAATATAGCCATGAAGTGTTATATAATACTGAATTCATTAAGAAACTTAAGAAAGTATCAAAAAACTTAGGGACACCATACTTACAACACAACTCCAATTTAAACACAAGAGCTACTAGCTATGCATGATAATGATATAAACAAAAAGATTGAATATTTTGATAATCTCAAAACCAAACGGGAAAAATGGAATCAGATATGGGATGAGCTGAAGAAATATGTTTGCCCGCAAACCGAAAGTAACAAGGTAATATTTGATTCAACTTCTATTTGGTCAAGGAGCAATTAGCTTCAGGTTTACAAAGTTTGCTGGTAAATCCAGCGATGAACTGGTTTAACCTTAGCATAGTAATTGAGGATGAAAATCAATACCAACAGCAATTAACATCAGCTGAACTGAACATACTAGCCCAAATGCTAGAAAAAGCCATAATGGATATATTCAACAATCCGGCTTCTAATTTCTATAATCAAATACATCAGTTTTTCCTAAATCTAGCTGCCTTTGGTACAGCAATATTCTATGTCGAAGAAGATCCAGCGTTAACCCAAACTCTATTTTTCCGTAATATTAATTTACAGGAATGTTATTTTGAAGAGGATAAGTTTGGTTTTGTCAATACAATGTACCGACTCTTTACCATGCCAATTAAAGCCGCATCAGCTAAATGGCCAGACTTTGCCGATTTCAAGGAAAGATTAGCCAAGAATCCTGATGAGACCATAGAGATATTGCACATAGTTAGCCCACAAAGTCAGAATCAGAGTGGCAAAGGTGCAAAGAGATTAATGACAACACTTGCCTATAGTTCAGAATATATCCATCTCGCTGAACAAAAAATTATCAGTCAATCAGGTTATTCGTACTTTCCATTTTTTGTTACGCGATGGATTAAAGAAGAAGGTCAAGTGTATGGATATGCTCCTGCTCACCATGTACTACCTGATATTAAATTACTCAATAGTTTAAGACAAATTACCCTGAAAGTAGCACAAAAACAACTAGACCCACCATTATTAGTGCCTAAAGATGGCTATTACTTACCTCTTTACACTACGCCGGGTAGTGTTAACTTTTACCGTAATGGCATGGCGGATAAAATAATGCCCCTAACTGGTATGGAGAATATCCTACCGACTGAAATCGAGCAGAATCAATGCCGCGATGCGATATTTAAGGCATTCTATGTTGATATATTCAGAATGCAGAAAGAAAACAAAGAAATGACTGCCACTGAGGTGCAAATTAGAACGGAGGAGCAATACCGGTTAATGTCACCAATGGTAGGTAGAATCGAGACGGAATTTCTAAACCCGTTAATCACTGCGATATATCAAACTCTAATTAAATACAACAGAGTACCGATTCTAGAGGGAGCAACTAGGCCGCCTAATATTGATATTGAATATGTATCACCATTATCAAAAGCTCAGAAATCATCAACCATATCTAGCGTTGAACAAGTATTGGGCTTCTTCCAAAGGAGCGGCATCAGTAATTTCTACCCTGAGATTTACGATAACATCAACTGGGATGAATGTTTTAAACTATTTTGCGAGCTTAGAGGAACACCAAGCTCAATCCTCAAGAGTGAACAAGAAGTACTACAGCTTAGACAACAACGTAGGATGATGCATTTACAACAACAAATCCAACAACAAATGCAAGGACAACAAAATGAAACTATCAATTAACTCTTCAGCAACCCCATCTCCACCCTCAATACTTACAAAAGAGCAATTAAAATCAATTTATTTGCAGATTTTTAGTGGAGAAGATGGTAGAATAATATTAGAAGACTTGGCTCAATTAAGTGGTGTGTATCGCAGCAACTTTCTGCAAGAAAGCAACTACACCGCTTTCAATGAAGGCATGCGAGCTTTGTTTTTGTACATATGCTCGCAAGCTTCAGAAGATGATGGAGTTGATAATATTGAAGGAAATTTATAATGAGGATAGTTTATGAGTACGAATAGTAAAACATTGGTATCGTTAGACTATGCGATTAAATATCTACTCAAAGATAAAGGTGATTATGAAATAGTCGAGGGCTTTATTTCGGCTATACTCAAAGATGCTGGTTACTTACCAGTAAAAATCACTGGTTTACTTGAGAGTGAGAGCAATAAAGAAAGTGAAGACCTAAAGCAAAGCGTAGCTGATGTTATCGTTGAAGACAAGCAAGGTCATAAATATATTGTTGAAATAGATCGTGCGTACACTAGTTCATTTTTGCATAAAGCCTGCTTTAATAGTTGTAGGTTGATTGTTGATAATATTGGTATCAGTGAGGATTATAGTACTATCAAGAAAGTATTCCATATCAGTTTAATATATTTTCCATATTCAAATATGAAATCACCGTTATATCATGGTCAGACTATATTTAGAAAAACTGACGAGCATTCTAGACACATGCATATTGGTGATATGGGTGGTAGGATTGTTGATATTCATAATATATTTCCGGAATATTTTGTTATTTCCGTACCAATTTTTAACGATGTTATAAACGATGAAATGGATGAATGGTTATATTTTGCTAAACATTCTGAAGTAAGAGACGATTTTAAGTCACCTTATATGAAGAAAGTAGCTGAGCGTCTTAGCATTCTAAAAATGACTCCAAAGGAACGTGAAGCCTATCGCCACTATGTCCATAAAAACTTAAAAGAACGTGATTATCTACTTTCAGCTAAAGAAGAAAGAAGTATAGAAATGGCAAAAAGAATGCTAGCTGATAATGAGCCGATAGAAAAAATAATTAAATATACAGAACTATCCATTGAAGAAATAGAAGTGCTACGTGAAAATTTGGCTGAAGACACGACTACTGTACTTGACGAAGATTAAATAGGAAGGGTATTGATTTGCTGTATTGGAAAAATAGAATTTCTAAAAAGTTTATGTATGAAATTATCAATGAGTAAAATATGAGCGAAGAAGCAAATATTATTAACAACGAAACTACCACCAGCAATAATTCATGGCTGGCTAGTCTGCCGGAGGACATCCGCAAAGCTGAGTCATTGAGTAAATTTAAGGATGTCTCATCTTTGGCACAGAGCTATTTGGAAGCAGAAAAGAGCTTGAATCAACGAATTGCCGTGCCAAAAGATGATAGCTCTGATGAAGAGTGGCAAAAATTTTATTCTAGGATGGGGCTGCCTGAGGATAAGAAATATACTGACAAACGATCCAAGGAAGATGAGGAGTATTTAACTCGTTATGAAGACATGTTTTACCAAAGCGGATTATCTAAAAGGCAAGGTGAGAAGCTGCTTAATTCTCTGTATGGTTTTTCGCAGGATTTACAAAAACAGCAAAAAAATGCTATCGAGCAAACACGTCACTCTCACATTGGTTGGTTGAAAAACACTTATGGTGAAGGTTTTGACAGTAAGATGACAGTGATGCAGGCAGCTTTATCTAAGTTTGGTACTAAAGAACTGGCTGAATTAATTGAAGATTCCAATTACTCGCCAGCCTTAGTAGATTTGTTAGTTAGGGTTGGTGAAACCTTAAAATCCGATTCGTTGGTAACTGGTAATGAATCACCAACAATTACCAGCCGAGATAAGGCATTGCAAGAAATTAATAGACTTGAATCTGATACTGAATTTATGGTAAAATTGAATGGTAAAAATCATACAGGACATAATCAAGCTGTTAAACGTATGGAAGAACTGTACAAAATCGCGTATGACAAAACGCAATAAGTAAATAATGCAAACAAGAAGTAAGTGATAACTCTCTTAAGGCTGCAATCCGCAATAACCTATCAAAAAAGAGCCACTGGAGGCTCTGTCCAAAAAACTGTGTAAATTCGAAAAAATAGGTCATTAAATTTTGTTAAGCCTATCCTCAAATTTAATCATCAAATGAGCCATAGCTTCATTCCAGTTTGGAATGGGCATAGTCCATTTTTTGGTCATATAGTTAATTGTCAAATATAAACTTTTAAAAACAGCATTATCATTAGGAAAAACCCGCTTATTATTTGTTACTTTACGCAATTGACTATTGACAGATTCAACTGAATTAGTTGTATAAATTACCTTTCTAATTGACTCAGGATACCCTAGAAAAATCATTAGATTGTCCCAATTATTATACCATGATTTGGCAATTTGTGGATATTGTTTATTCCATTTTTCTTCAAAAGATACTAAAGCTAAATGGGCTTGTTCTTCCGTTACTGCAGTATATATCGGCTTTAAATCGCTAGACAGTTGCTTCCTATCTTTATACGACACATATTTTAAACTATTTCTAATCTGATGTACAATACACAATTGATGTTCTGTTTTTGGATAAACTGCTTCTATTGCCTCAGACATACCAGTAAGATTATCGCTACAGGCAATCAGTATATCTTTTAGCCCTCTATTTTTCATTTCGGTAAAATTACCGAGCCAAAATTTTGCCCCTTCATTTTCACTGATCCATAATCCCAATATATCTTTTTTACCAGATAAATCAATTCCTAATGCAACATATACTGCCTTATTGATTATCCTTTTATCTTGCCTGACTTTTACTACTAAACAATCAAAAAATACTATCGGATATATCTCTTCTAATGGTCGACTCTGCCAAGCTTTAACCTCATCCATTACATCATCAGTAATTTGGCTGATTAAGCCTTCACTTATTTCAACACTGTATAACTCCTGTAACTGAATCTTAATATCAGATATACTCATGCCTTTAGCATATAATGATAGTACTTTATCGTCAAAACCATCAAAACGTTTCTGGCGTTTTGGTAGTATTGCGGGTTCAAAGGTATTATGCCTATCCCTTGGTACTTCTATTTCTACAGCTCCATGTTCGGAGATCAGTTTTTTGCTAGTTATACCATTACGAGCATTATCATTATCTGCACAACTGTATTTATCATAGCCTAGATGATTATTCATTTCTGACTGCAGTGCCTTCTCTATTAAACGTTTGGTCAATTCTTTTAATAAACCTCCTTCTTTCAGTATTGTACTTACATCTGTATCATTATCTATTAATAAATCTACTGCTTGCTTTATTGATTCATTAGTTTTTTTATTCATGTAATTTCCTTTTTTGTTATACTTTTATATATAACCTATTTCGAAATTTACACAGTTTTTTGGACAGAGCCCATTTAGATAATCCGCTTTGGTAAAACATGTCTTCATAACGAGTTAAATACTCCTCATCTTCCTTGGATCGTTTGTCAGTATATCTCTTATCTTCAGGCAGTCCAAGTCGACAATAAAATTTATGCCATTCCTCATCAGAGCTATCATCCTTTGGCACGGCAATTCGTTGATTCAAGCTCTTTTCTGCTTCCAAATAGCTCTGTGCTAAAGATGATACATCCTTAAATTTACCAAGTGACTCAGCTTTGCGGATGTCCTCAGGCATATTAGCTAGCCAATCGCTAGCAGAGGAAGTAGGGTTAGTTTCATAGTTATTAGCAGTTCCTTCTTTGCTCATTTGCTTATTCTTCTTTTAACACTTCTATTTCTTTTTTTAACTGTTCTATTTTTTTAATGGTTAGTTTTGTAAATTTAACTATTTTTTCTATTGGCTCATTATCAATTAACATTTCTTTTGCTGTAGCTATTTTTTCTTCAGCTTTACCTCTAGCTTCACCTCTAGCTTCACCTCTAGCTTCAGCATCTTCAATTTTTTGCAGCTCTACCGCTAAATTATCAAGACGAGTTTTAGTTATTTGCTCATAGGTGTTAAGTTCTGCCTCTGACCAGCTAGCTTGGTCTACTGCCTCAAAGGCTCTTCTAATGATTTCATCCTTACCTATTAAATGCTCTATTTCTGTTAATGTTAATTTACTATCTCCTGCATGCTTAAAAAAATACATCCACTTCTCTTCAATAGTTTTTAGCTCATCTATAGTTTTTTTAAATTTCTCAAGCTCTAAAAAAACAAAGTAAAAATCTTTTAAATCATGGGCATAGGTCTTTGTATCTAAAAGACGATGCTCCGATTTCCAATGTTCTTTATCTTCAAACATCACAAAATCCGCTATTGCTAAAAATATTACTCCTTTTAATTTGGCGTATACTGCTAGTTTCTTGTGTTTCTCATCTTCCTCAATTCTTTGCTGAGAATATGCTTTAGCTGCATAATATTGGGCTCTTTTTTCAAATCCTGGATGCTTACTTACCTGCATCTCTACTATGAATTGATTACCGTGTTGATCTTTACATAACACATCAACAATAGACTTTCTGTAAATAGCAATATCAGGGTCTTGGATAGTTGGTAAAAACGTCACCTCAATTATTTGCTCATTTTCTTTACACTTAAGAACATCGTTTAAAAAATGTACAAGTATATCTTTGTTCTTTTCACTACCAAAGATTTTACGAAAACAAAAATCATTTCTAGGATCAAGAAACTTTGATAAAAACATATAACTAACCTCTTAATTGTTACTAAATATCGCTATTACTTATCTGATTCATTAGTATTTTTAGCACCATCAATATTATCAACTCCATCATCTTCTGAAACCTGCGAGCATATATATAGGAACAATGCCCGATGTCCTTCCAAAAAGGCAGTGTACTCACTTTCTTGCCGAACAAAATTGCTGCGATATATGCCACTCATTTGAGCTAAATCCTCTAATATTATTTTACCATCTTCTCCACTAAAAAGCTTGCAATAAATTGATTTTAATTGCTCTTTTGTTAGTACATTAGATGGGGATGAGGAGTTAATTGATAGTTTCATTTGTTCTTCCTTACCCTTGCATTTGTTGTTGCTGTTGTAATTGTTGCATTTGCATCATCTTACGTTGTTGTCTGATTTGTAATACTTCTTGCTCGTTCTTGAGGATTGAGGTTGGGGCTGTAAATTGTAATCAGCTATTGACCCCTTTAAGGGAAAAATTGTAATGAAAATTGCCCCCCTAAATAAGTAACAATATCTCCAAAAAATTAATATTTTTAATATTTTTTTAAGGAGTTTTTAAAAGGTTGTTTATAGTGGAAACAATTGGAAGAATACGTAGAATGTATTACGTTGATGGCAAAGCAATTAAAGCAATTGCTAGAGAACTGAATATATCAAAGAATACAGTAAAAAAAGTCATTTGCAGCAATCAAACTAAATTTGAGTTAGCAAAATATAGCAAAGGTAAGCCTGTTCTTGGCAATCATCTTGAAGTACTAAATCAGCTATTAGCAGAGAATAGCAAGGAGTCGGTTCGACGTAGAATGACGGCAGCTATACCAACAGCTTCAGATATCGGGTTATACAGGAAGTTACGAATCTGTGAATCTAATTGTACGAAACTTCCGTAGAGAATACGAGGCAAGGGGCGGGCAAGTTTTTATTCCATTAAATTTTGAAGCTGGTCAGGCGTTTCAGTTTGATTGGGGAGAGGAAGAAATATGTTTAAATGGGGAGGTTACTAGAGTTAAAGCAGCGAGAATAAAGCTATGCTATAGTCGTTATTCTTTGGTAGTGGTTTATCCTAATGAGCAGCTGGAAATGGTTATGGATGCCCATGTTCAAGCTTTCAAGTTTTTTGCTGGTTGTTGTAAGAATGGTATTTATGACAATATGAAGACGGCTGTCAAAAAAATATTGATTGGCAAGGATCGTATCTTTAACGAGAAGTTTATCCAAATGGTCTCTCACCATTTATTTGAGCCACTTGCCTGTACTCCAGCATCAGGATGGGAGAAAGGACAGGTTGAGAAACAAGTAGGAGACACTAGACGTAACTTTTTTACTCCAATATTGAAAGGAGATAGTTATGAAGCTATTAACATTCAGCTAAGAGAGATGTCTATAGAGTGGGCTAAAACTAAAAGACATCCTGAATTTACAGAAAGAACGATTCTAGAAATATATGAGGAAGAGAAGGCATATTTAATAGGATATAGAGGGCAGTTTACCGGTTATAGATTACATCCAACGACCGTATCACCTTTGAGTTTAATACAATACGACAGCAATATGTATAGTGTTCCGTGTGAATATGTGGGACTTAGCGTACAGATTAAATCCTATGCTTGGCAAATAGTGATTTTACATAAAAGCAAGATTATTGCAGAGCATGTTCGTAGTTTTAAACGCTATCAGAAGAATTATAATCCATGGCACTATATAGCAGCTCTAGAACGTAAACCCGGTGCTTTACGTAATGGTGGACCGTTCAAAGAGTTAATGAGTTTGTTACCTGAGATATTTGGCAAACTACGAAATAAGTTAGAGACTTACAAGGATGGTGATAAACAATTTATAGATATCCTGCTACTTGTTAATAAGTATGGATTAGAAAAGGTAACAAATGCTTGTAACCTAACAATTGCTGCTGGCGGCTGTAGCTCTAAATTAGTTGAGCAATATTTGTTGCAACCAGCAATGAAACTAGATATCCAAGAGACTGAGTTTATTCAGCTAAAAAATCCTCCTGATGCTGATTGTAGTATTTATAGCAAGTTGCATTTAACAACGGAGGTAAATTAAATTAAATGAAAGACTTAATATTGTTATTAGATAAATTAGGTTTAGTCGGTATGAAGATGCAGTTAGCTGAGTCAAGTAATTTAACAAATGATGTCCCTACTACTAGTGTGTATGATGTGTTAAAGAAACTTCTTGAAGCAGAGTGTGAATATACTCGATGAAAATCAAGAATTGCGTTGTCGTCTTCAGGGATCTTCGGTGCTCACGTACTAAATGTACGCTCCGCTCCTCGACCCTTCGACTCCTAGCACTTCATAATTTTGATCTTCGTCTATCAACTCTTCATTTACGAGTAGTATATAAGAAGTCACGCTCGCTAGGTTATAGGTTGCAACTAGCTAAGTTCCCAACCATAAAGTTACTATCAGATACATGCCAAGCTAAATTGGTTGAAAATATTGATATACAAAAAGTGATTGATAATCATCAGAATATCATGTTCATAGGTGGTTCTGGGTCTGCAAAAACTCATCTAGCAATTGGTTTGGCGTTCACCGCCATTGAAAAAAGTTACAGGGTAAGATTTTATACTTTAAATGAATTAGCTAGCCAATTGCTTAATGCTAGAATCCATAATTATGAAAGCAAATTCATCGATTCAGTTAAGAGATTCCATCTGATTGTAGTAGATGAATTAGGCTATGTATACTCGATGAAAATCAACAATTGCGTTGTCCAAGACCTGCGGTGCTCACGTACTAGTGTACGCTGTACTCCTCGGCTTGGACACTCCTAGCACTTGTTGATTTTGATCTTCGTCTACCAACTCTTCATTTATGAGCAGTATACCAATAAAAGCCGAAGCTAGATTCCTGTTATTTGAGTTATTTGCTAAATTGTATGAGCAAACTTCAGTGATCATTACTACCCATTTGAGATTTGAAGAATGGAATGATATGTTTGGTAATGCTAAGGCAACAAAAGTAATTATCGATAGATTGACACATCATTGTCAAATCATAGAAACTGGTAATAAAAGTTTTAGAGGAGGGAAAGATGTAGATTAAAGATTAAAATAATAGACTACGGTATTAATTAAAAATTACAATGATTTTAGAAAATTCTATCTGAATTTTAACCAAAATTAACTAATTTTTTTATGTGGTTAGGGGGGGCAATAGTTTATTACAATTTACATTTATAGCGTAGCGTGCATTGAATTTTCATGGATACTATGCTATTAATTTCTGCATTATATTACTTAGTGCTTTATAGTTTTTATGCTATACTAGCTTTAGAATTGATAACTGATAATAGCAACATATATGGATAAAATAACTCCTCGAGTAGACTTGGCATTTAAGAAAATCTTTGGCGTAGAAGAGAATAAGGACTTGCTGATATCCTTGATTAATTCTATCGTTGGACAAGAGGATCAAGTAACAGAGGTAACGCTGCTTAATCCATATAATCCTAAAAACTTTAAGAATGATAAACTCTCAATATTAGACGTTAAAGCTAAATCTGTTGATGGCAAAAGGTTCAATATTGAGATTCAAATTAGCGACGAAGCTGATTATGATAAGCGAGCTTTATATTATTGGGCTAAATTGTATACTGAGCAATTAAAGGTAGCTCAGGACTATTCTACCCTAAGCAAAGCCATTGGTATTCATATTCTAAACTTTACTTCTATTCCGAATGTAACTAAGTATCACAATGTTTTCCATATAGTAGAAAAAGATAGTGGATTGTTGTATTTCAAGGATCTCGAATTACATACTATTGAGCTTAATAAGTTTACTGATAATTCTTATGAGGAATTACCTGATATACTGAAAAAAGTAAAAAACTCTTTAGATATGTGGACAGCTTTTCTAACAAGACATGATTTACTAAACAAAGATAATTTGCCTAAAGAATTAGACAATGCCAGCTTAAAAAAAGCTCTAACAGTGCTAGATGTTATGAACTTTACTGACGAAGAAAGGGAGGCTTATGAAGATCATCTTAAATGGCTGCGTATCGAAGCTAATACTCTGAAAAAACAACTAGAAAAAGGTAGAGTGGAGGGTAAAGCAGAGGGTAGAGAGGAAGGTAGATATGAAGAAAGAATAACTATAGCTAGAAAATTACTTAAAGAAAATATGACATCTGAGCATATAGCTAATATTACTGGTTTAAGTATTGAAGAAATCAACAAACTACTAAAATAGTATATTAGCCATATGGTTATTGGAAGTTTTATAGTTGCGTGCTGGCATAATATAGATGCTGATTTATAGCAATTCTTACATTGATTTGGGTTCGTAAATCATCCACTAGGGTCCACCAAAGACTTATCAGGGATTAAGGACTTCTCTACTCTTACTAAAAAATCTATATGTGTTATTTCAACTAAAATTCCTGAAAATTTTGATATTATGAAATCTTTTTTTCCTTCTCCTCCTTCCACTTGAATACTTTACCCTTTCTTCTTTACCGGAAACTGCTGATTTTTTAGTAACGAACCTTGACGTGGTTATATATACAAGATATAATAATATACTAAATTTTTTTTATCAAATAGTATTAGTGCTAACTATATTTAGTGATATAATATACAAATTAACAAAATAGCAATAGCAGAAAATGTTTAATCGAATATATACTCAAGTTCTAAAAAAATCCCCTTGGGGAGATTCTGAAGAGGAAGAAAAAAGTGAATATAATATATTTACTAGACCAAGGAAAAAAAATAAGTTTAACCTTAATGATTTCTATAATAAGTTTAGCTTTAACAATAACATAATGGCGTTAGTTTTGTTGTCATTAGTTGCTGTTTGGTTTGCCTCCGGAGTTTATGAAGTTAAGGAAGGAGAAGAAGCTGCAGTAATGAGGTTTGGTAAGTTTGTTCGTAAAGGATTCCCTGGTTTGAATTATCACCTTCCCTTGCCGTTTGAACAGGTAGTAGTTGAGAAGGTAAACCAGTCTCGTAGAATTGAGATCGGCTATAGATCAACAAGTAGCCTTAGGTCTAATATGGATAACACCAAAGCTGTGGCTGCTGAAAGTACTATGCTTACTGGCGATGAGAATATTGTTGCACTAAATTGTGATATAATGTGGCATATTACTGACTTAGAAAAATATATTTTTAATATTGTTAATCCAGAAGATTCTGTAAAAACAGCTGCTGAAAGTGCTATAAGAGAAGTTATAGGCAATACTCCTATCTCTTCGATATTATCAGACCAAAAACAAGAAATCACTAATAAGATTGAAGGTTTAACACAGAAAATCCTTGATCATTATAATGCTGGTGTTGGTATTGAGAAAGTGCAGTTACTAAAAGCTGAACCGCCAGCTGAAGTAATTGATGCTTACAGGGATGTACAAACTTCTAAAGCCGATAAAGAACGTGAGATAAATCAAGCACAATCCTATAATAATGATATTTTACCTAAAGCTAGAGGGCAGGCGGCTAAAATTGTCCAAGAAGCAGAAGGTTACAGACAAGAGGTTATCTCAAGAGCTGAAGGAGACAGCAAAAGGTTTGCTGCTGTCTATACACAATATGTTGCTAATAAGTCAATAACTAAGGATCGCCTTTACTTAGAAGCTATAGAAAATATTCTAACGGATACCAGCAAAGTTATTATGGGTACTAATGGCGTTTTGCCGCATATGGCAATTCAGCAAAATAAAATTAAGGAGTAGTGCTGGATGAAGACAATTTATTATATAAGTTTCGTAGTTTTCGGATTATTATTATCAGTTAGCAGTGCTTTATTTACCGTTGATCAACGCCATTCCGCTGTGGTATTTCAATTTGGTGAGGCAATGAGAACCATTGAAAGTCCAGGATTAAATATAAAGATTCCATTTATTCAAAATGTTGAATTTTTTGATAAACGTATCTTAAATGTAGAGGCGGAAGCAAAAGAGCTAACTGCTTCTGATGGAAAAAGGGTAATCGTAGATGCTTTTGCAAAATTTCGTATTGTTGATCCTGTGATGTTTTACAAAACTGTACATAACTACCAAGGTGTGAAAATTAGACTTAATAAAAACCTAGAATCTTCAATGAGAAAAGTTATAGGTAGATTACCCTTGACTAGTCTTCTTACAAGTGCAAGGTCTGACATAATGTCAAATATCTTAAATCAGGTTAATGAGGAAGCAAAGAATTTTGGACTTGATGTAATTGACGTTAGAATTTTAAGAGCTGATTTACCAAAAGAGAATAGTGCAGCAATTTATCGCCGCATGCAAACTGCTCGTGAAAAAGAAGCTACCCAAATAAGAGCTGAAGGGCAAGAAGAAGGAGCTCGCATAAGATCAAGAGCTGATAAAGAAAGTAAAATATTACTTGCTGAAGCTTATATGCAATCTCAAATCATAAAAGGTGATGGTGACAGGGAGGCAGCTAAGATATATAATCTTGCTTATTCTGTTGATCCAGAATTCTATAAATTTTATAGATCCTTGGAAGTATATAAAAATACTTTAAAGAAAGATGATACTTCTTTTGTATTGTCTCCGGAAGCAGAGCTATTTAAATATCTAAATTTGGGTAAATAGAATGACATTGAGAGAGTAAAAATGATTAGTAGTTAGGTAGATGATATGGTTCAAAATATTTGTAAGTTTAACAATTTACTAAGGTCTTTAATTGCCACTTTTCTGATGACTATGTGGTTAGCATCTTCTGTTTTTGCTGAAAATATCCAGTCAAGCAAAATTACTCCTGAGGAATCTAGTAATTTACAGTCAGTGCCAATAAAGATACCTGAATCCCATAATTATAGTTTTGCAGATATTGTTGAGCCACTTATTCCAGCTGTGGTAAATGTGTATACAGTACAATATAACCAAAAATCAGAAGATTCTCATAAAAAATCTTTCGAGCGTTTTCCATTCGATCATTTTAATGAACTTTTGGAGCGTTTTAATCTACCTTTTGATTTTGATGAGATGTATTCAAATCCTAAATCTGTTCCCCTTGGCTCTGGTTTTATTATAGATCCTACAGGTTTCATTGTTACCAACCATCATGTAGTTGCAAATGCAGATGAGATTCACATAAAATTAACGGATAATAGGGAGCTATCAGCTAAATTGGTAGGTAGTGATAAAAAAACTGATCTTGCTCTTTTAAAAATTGAGATCGAAACTCCTTTACCTTTTGTAAAATTCGGTGATTCCAGTAAAGCTAGGGTAGGAGATCAGGTTATTGCTATTGGTAATCCTTTTGGTAGACTTGGAGGAACAGTAACTGCTGGTATTATATCTTCAAAGGGACGTGATATTGATAACACTAACGGTATAGTAGATGATTTTATACAAACTGATGCGGCTATTAATAATGGTAATTCCGGTGGGCCAATGTTTAATATTAATGGTGAAGTTATAGGAGTCAATACAGCAATATTTTCACCTTCTGGGACTAGTATTGGTATTGGATTTGCTATTCCATCTAATACTGCTAAATCAATTATTGACCAGCTAAGGCAAAATGGAAAAATTAATCGCGGTAGGCTTGGGGTAGTAATTCAAGAAGTAACTAATGAAATAGCTGAAGGGTTTGAGTTAAAAGAAGCTTCGGGAGCATTAGTAGTGGAAGTACAAAAAGATGGTCCAGCTGATAAATTTGGTATAAAACCTGGGGATGTAATAATAGAATTTGCTGGACAACCGGTAAAAAATTCTAGGAGGCTGCAGGTAATGGTTGCTGAAACTATCGTTGATCAAGAGGTAAAAATTATCGTTGTACGCGATGGCAAAAATCAAGAATTAAGTGGCAAGATTAGTAGTGAAGAGGATCTAGAGCCTAAAAAAGTAAATGACAAGGTAAGCGATAAAACTTCTGATAATAAATTTTCTGTTGTAAAAAATAATGTTACTTTTAGTAATTTAACAGATAATCTTAAACGAAAATTTGCCATTAAAAGTAAAGTCGAGGGCATTATTGTAACTGATATCGCAAAAGATGGAAAAAATTATGGTTTTAAAATTGGTGATTTAGTAATAGCGAGCAATCAACAACCTATAGCTTCTATAGATCAATTAAATGTGTTGTATGACAATGCCCAATCTATTAGAAAGCAAAATATAATCTTGTTGGTACAGAGACGGGGTGTTTCTATGTTTATAGCTTTGCCAGTTACCAAATCTGAAAATTAGTAGTAATGAAGTCAGTATGAATAATGATTCTAAAATAGCAGTATTAAGTTTTTATAGTTTTACTAACCTAGAAAACCTTGAGATTTTGCTGCCAAAGATTTTACTTATTGGTAAAAAAAGAAGAATTAGGGGTACTATTCTTTTAGCTCCAGAAGGATTTAATGGTTCAATTTCTGGGACAAAAGAAGAGGTAAATTTTTTAGTAGATGAAATTATAAAACTTACGTCTGCGGAAGATGTAAATATTAAAATAAATTACTGTGATATCCATCCTTTTCAAAAATTAAAAGTAAAGCTGAAAAAAGAAATTATTGCTATGACAGTTGGAGATATTGATATTGCAAATCTGAAAGGAGAGTATATTGAGCCAAAGGACTGGGACAAGTTTATTAGCCAAAATAATGTGGTATTAGTAGACACTAGAAATGACTATGAAGTTTGTGTAGGTACTTTTAAAGGGGCTATAGATCCGAAGACAGAAACGTTTAAGCAGTTTCCCAAATGGGTAGAGCAAAATAAAGAATTACTTGCTGGAAAAAAAGTAGCAATGTTTTGTACTGGTGGGATTAGATGCGAGAAATCAACAGCCTATTTGAAGAAACTGGGTTTTAATGATGTGTACCATCTTAAGGGCGGTATTTTACAATATTTAGAAGTGACCCATAATCGTAATAGGTTATGGCAAGGAGAATGTTTTGTATTTGATGACAGAAGAGCTGTGGCAAGTGACTTGTCACCAGCTGAAGGACATTGGTTGGAACGTGGTGATCGATAAGCTATTATAGGCAGGATCAGGTTTTAATATGAATTGTCATCCCAGCGTAGGCTGAGATCTAAAAAAAATAGCCTAGAAGGATGTGTTAAGTATTATAGCCCCCTACCTACGCAGGGGTGACAGCGTGGCAAGTAAGCTGTACCGAAGCAGGGTGATATTTAGTCTCTTAATTACCTTGAATAGAGTTCAACTACTAAATGTACTTCTGGCTCAAATGGGTACGGAACATCAGAAATTACTGGGATTCTAATAAACTGACCAGACAATGAATTGGAATCAAAAGTTAAATAGCTTGGTACAGCGTTTCCTTGTTTGCTAGCTGTCTCGAGTATTACAGGGATTTGTTTTGCTGATTCCTTTAGCTCGATGACATCTCCTTCTTTTAGTCTCATACTTGGGATATTAACCTTCTTACCATTCACTTTAATGTGACCATGGGTAACAAATTGTCTTGCAGCAAAAATCGTTGGTGCAATATTCATTCTATATATAACAGCGTCAAGCCTTCTTTCTAACAGAGCTATAAAATTTTCACCCGTATTGCCTTTCATTTTTTGTGCGAGAGTAAAAGTATTTCTAAATTGCGTCTCGTTAATTCTACCATAATGGCATTTAAGTTTTTGTTTAGCCTTCAAGTGTAGACCATAATCAGAGGTTTTAACCATACTATTCTGACCATGTTGACCAGGACGATAATTTCTTGTATTGAAGGCATCTTTACTATCGCCCCACAGGCTTACACCAAGTCTTCTGCTAGCCTTATATTTAGAATTAATAATTTTTGTCACGCTCTATGTCTCATAATTTTGATATCACACTAACGTTATTATAACGTTGATTTAAGTATATATATTTTAACAATTAAAGTCAATTCCTCATTTTTTGAAATTATGGGAGTGCCTGCGAATTCCTCAACATAAGCAAATTATGCAAGAGGTCTATTCTAATTCCTTGATTTTATCGGATGATTCGAGCAACTGGGCATCAATAATTTCAGATTTTGATGAAACAAGCTGATAACGCTCTATAGGATGCTGAATTGTTTTGTTACCAATATCTATGCCTAATTTTTGAATATTCCTAGCCTTAGATAAAAAATGTCGATTAAAAGAAGCGGCAAATTTATCATAATTATTGACTATATGCTGAATATTATTGCCAAGTTTCTGCGAATGCTCCGCTAACGAAGCAATAGAGGTCAATAATTTTCTTACCTCTTCTATAATTAATTTGTGATTTTCTGAACGTCTATAATCTGAAATTTGGAATTTAGCAAATGATAGCATATTCATAAGTCCGACCAACTGGGAAAATATTGCTTTCCCAAGCTTTTTGTAAAAAATTATTATCTGCAATCAGAATTTTTTCAATTGCCTGTTCAGTAGGGACAAACATCAAAGTAACTATATTACCAAAATGTTCCTTTTTATCTTGGAAACTAGCTAAAATATTTTCCGCGTAATCTTTACTATTTAAGGACTTTAAATGATTATTCATGGTTTTACTAAGATTAGTACTATCTTGCCCTAAATCTACTAGAAACTTTGAAGCTTTTGCATCTATAACCATTAAGTTACCAGAAGGTAAGAAAACTAGGGCATCTGGTCTAAGTTTTAAATTATCGGTAGTTGTCACAGAATATTGTATGATAAAGTCTAAATTAGAACGTAGACCTGATGATTTTAGAATGTTCTCAAGAGTAATTTCAGCAAGTAATCCAGCTCCAGATGGAGAAAGAAGGGATTGTTTAATAATGTCTACTGTTCCTTTAGATTGTTCGATATCCCTACTTAATGATCCAACCATGTTTATTAAACGTTCAAACTCGTTATTAAATTTGCTTGTTGCCCCCGAAATATTTTTTTCTGATAATTCCCTTGCTTCTTGATTTTCCCGTCTATGAATTTCAATTAATTGTTTAGACAATTCATTACCAAGATCAAATAAAGCATTTTTTGCCGATGCATAGGACTCCTGTCTTGCTTTATCTGCTTCAGCTATCAATTGACTTTGATAGTCTACTTTACTAGATAATTGCTCAATTTTTTGGATATAAGAAATTTTTTCTTGCTGCAAAATTTGATTCTGCTTACTTGCTTCTAAATAGTTATTTGATAGAAAGCCTAATTCTGCATTTAGTTTGGTTGTCTTATGATAAAACCAAGCAAATAAACCAAATAAAACAACAAGTCCGATAGTAAGCAATAATGGAATATAACTCATTGATAAGTTTACTCTTTAGTTAGTAATTTCGGAATTACCCGCTCTTCTAAAGGACCAGTTGGCATAGCTGGCTTTAATAATTTCGGAGTTAAAATGAATTTAGTCTTTTGTTCAATAGGCGAAAGAATAACAAAATAACTATGCGGTTGCTGAATTACCCCGTATTTATCCCATTCTGGGTATTGCCTATCTAGGTTAGCTTTAAATTCATGAGGACCATAAACTTCAATCTCACCAAATTGATATTTCTTCAGTGGAAATACCTCGTTAATATAAAAGAAATCATTAGGAAATCTACCTAACGTTCTGAAATTAGCATATATAAACATGTTGTCTTTTGGGCGGAAAATAAAAATATCTATACATACCGTGTTACATATAGTGTAAAAATCTTGATGGTAAGTTTTATAACCTAACTCGACAAAATCTGTTAATATATCTTGTAACCTTATTTCATCAGCGTGCATTACGCCAATATCTAAGTCATCATCAAAAGGTATGATGCCTTTATGCCTTGCTGCCCCAAGAAGTGTACCACTTGTAATCCAATATTGTATGTTATGTTTAGTCAATATCTCATGAGTATCTTTCATTAATTGGTATAAGCTTAGGGCTTTGTTTTCACTAATTGTATATTTCTGTACTTGTTGGTCGGTAGGAGTTACATATCTCCATTTGTGATCATAAAACTCTACATAGCCTAGGTACAAACCATAAGTAATTATAATTACTCCAGCTATTTTAAAGAAAAAGTTATTAGTTTTTTTATGATTCTTGTGCATATATATTTCCCATGTTTATTTTAGTAGACTTTTTTAAAATCATAAACTATAAGTTGCTTTAGTTAGATAATTATATAATTAACAATATATGAAAGTAAAACCAGTAATTATGGCTGGGGGTCTAGGAACTAGATTATGGCCATTATCACGACAGATGCAACCAAAACAATTTATAAAAATATTTAAGAATTTGAGTTTAATACAAAAAACTTTGATTACAAACAGAACTTTAGGCAAACCAACTTTAATAATTGCTAAGGAATATGAATTAATAGCAAAAGAGCAACTTAGAGAGCTAAATATAGAAGCAGACTTAATAATAGAACCTATGCCGAAAAATACAGCTTTATGTGCAATTATATCAGCTATTCAAGCAAAGAATAACGGTTATGATACGGTCATACTACTGCCTTCTGATCATTATATACATGATATTGATAAGTACCTAATTACTATTAATGAATCTTTGAATTATGTCGCAAAATTTGGTATTTGTACTATTGGGGTTAAGCCTAGTTTTGCAAATACCGAATATGGTTATATTAAAATAAATAAGTTATTAGCAGATAGAACTTACAACACCCAACAATTTGTGGAAAAACCTACTCTTCAACAAGCACAAAATTATCTAGCAAATGGCAAATATTTTTGGAATTCAGGAATTTTTATTTTTAATATAGATTTTATTTTAGAGCAGGCTAAATTATGGCAAAAAGAACTCTTTAAACATGCACATGATTCATATTATGCAACCAAAGATCATAATAATATAACACTTGCTTTAGAACCATACTTACATATTACCCCAATTTCCTTAGACTATGCTATAATCGAAAATATTAGTCAAATGATTATGATAGAAGCCAATTTTAGTTGGAGTGATATTGGAAATTGGCATTCTTTATGGCAAATACAAAAAGAAGATATAACGAATAATTACTGCGAAGGCGATGTTATAAACATTGATAGTACAAATTCATATATTAGTTCTAATAATAAGCTGACTGCTGTAATAGGAGTTGATAATATAATCATTATTAATACTGAGGATGCTTTACTGATCGTAAATAAATCAAGAGTTGAGAAAATAAAGCAGCTTGTAATGGAAATGACAAAGATGGGACGAAAAGAAGTATTATGAACTTACGTGAGAGTATAAAAAATTATGTCAGCAATTTTCAAGAAGAATATGAATATAAAGAAAGGATGTTAGACTTTTTAGATAATTGTAAAAATCCATTTAGTAGGGAGACAAAAGAAGGACATTTTACCGGTTCAGGATTCTTGGTTAATTCTAATAAAAAAAAATTCTTACTGATGCATCATCGTAAGTTGGATAAATGGTTGCAACCAGGAGGACATTGTGATGGTAATAATGACATTTTGACTGTAGCAATTAAAGAGGCACAGGAAGAATCTGGTATTTTAGAGATTGAACCGATTTCTAGACAGATTTATGATATAGATATTCATCTAATTCCTAGTAATTCTATAGACCAAGAACATTATCATTATGATGTGAGATTTTTATTTAAAACCGTTTGTAACGACCATTTTGTAAAAAATTCTGAATCAAACGAATTACGATGGATAGAATTTGCTTCTAATCATCAAGAACTTGTGCTAGATAATTCAGTAGAAAGGATGATAAAGAAGTATACTCTTATGCTTTGAAGAATATATACTGCTATGATTTCAAGAGTTGGTATACTACTCGTAAATGAAGAGTTGATAGACGATAGAATCAAAATTATGATAGTAGCAGGAGTCGAAGGGTCGAGTGTACAACTGTCGAAAGTTTACAAGTACCTATACCACAACGTCATTGCGAGCGTAAGCGAAGCAATCTATAGATAAATGATGTTACTGGATTGCTTCGTCGACCTTACGGCCTTCTCGCAATGACGTATAAATAAGCTGTATTTACTAACTTTCGACAGTTGTGCTACGATCCCTGAAGACGACAACGCAATTCTTGAAGTTCTACCTGAGTATATATACCTTAATTCTTTGGTTATAATTTATGTTAAAAATCTTTGAACAATATAAGTCTCATCCATTTGCTAAATATTTTCTGATTTTGTTTGGCGTAATAGTCGTCTACTTAGCTTATCATATTGATATTTGGATTCATACAGAATCGACTGATAATGCGTATATTGAGGCTGACATATCCAGCGTTAGCTCTGAGATTAATGGAGTGATTAAGAATGTATTTATTTCAGATAATATGAGGGTAAAAGAAGGTGATCTTATTGCTGAGATCGATGATCAGGATTATAAGTCACGTCTTGCTTCGCTGGAAGCTTCTATTAAGGCATCTATTAAAAATATAGAAATCATAGAACAAAAGACTTTAATAGCTCAAATTAGTTTAGAGCTTTGTCAAGAGGTTATTGATTCTGCTAGTACTAATTTGGAGATTAACTCAGTTGATTATATAAGAACTCAAGAGCTTAACAAAGAGAGTTTTGCTAGTAAAAAGACGTTAGATGAATCTAAAATGTCTTTTACTAAAGCAAAGACTGATCATAATCAGGCAAAGTTAAACTTGCAAATTGCACAGCAGAACTTACTACTTTTAGCTTTACAGAAAACTGCTGAGGAAGAAAAAATGAAAGGGTTACTGGAAGATAAAAATATAGTAGCTAGAAGTTTAGTAAATACCCAAATTATAGCCCCAGTTAACGGAATAATAGCAAATAGTAGCTTGCAGGTAGGTAATTTTATTAATCCAGGGAGAGTATTATTTTTTGTTGTGCAGGATGAACAAATGTATGTAAAAGCTAATTTTAAAGAGACGCAAATTGCAAAATTGCAACCAAAGCAAAAAGTTAAATTACAGTTTGATTCTTTACCAAAAAAGATCATATACGGCAGAATACGTAATATATCACCAGCTACCGGCTCAAAATTTAGTCTAATTCCGACTGATAATGCAACTGGTAATTTTACTAAGATTGTTCAACGGATTCCTGTGCTAATAGATTTTGAGACTCCTAAAGATATTACTAGTAATTTGATACCAGGAATGTCTGCTATAGTTTCGGTCAGGACTAATTAACCTGAATTCGATGTAACAAGTTACATCGAACTTTCGTGTTATATATAGAAACAATCAGGTTTGAAGCGGCTGCCCACCTGATTGTTAAAATATAACACTCCATTCAATATGTGATTTTAATTATTAGAATCACATATTGAATGATGAAAAAAGTTAAAATGCACTCGCGTCAGCCGTTTCAAGAGTGCATTTTTCCTTATAACAAAGCCAGTTCGATATAAGAATTATTAATTCTTATATCGAACTTAGGTTCAATTAATTAATTTTTTGCTCGACGACTAAACCAGCTTTGCAAATAAGTTGCTGCAATATCGCTATTCTCTATTAATAAGACATTCTCGGCATTTCTATTATCAGCTGCATTGGTAAAATTAAAGCTACCAGTAATCACCTTACTTTTATCAATGATCATAACTTTGTTGTGAGCAATACCTGGTACTTTATCTATTGAAACATCAATACCAGCCCGTTTTAATTCATGCATTTTAGAATATCTATCGTGTAAGTTACTACGATCCAATAATACCCTTATTTGAACACCGTTTTGCTTAGCTTTAATTAGTTGATCCACTATATTTTGCGAAGTTAAACCAAATGCTTGAACATAAATACTATCCTTAGCCTTGGATATTTCTTTTGCTATTAATGATCCGCAGCCGGATGGTGGGGTAAAACAAACATTTAAATTATCAGTTTCAGTATGAAAACTATGCCAAGAAGCTGTTTCTCGTACCTCATTATATCCTATCCCGGTAGTAATGCCGAGTAAGAACGATATTATTACGGATAGATTAAGCTTTTTAGGTAGTTTTTTCATTTTCTTATACTATGCCGAAACCGAGGCCTTAGCACCCTTTAATTTTTGGAAATCGTCACCAGCATGATAAGAAGAACGGGTTAATGGACTGGCGGAAACCATCAAAAACCCTTTAACCCTTGCTACTCTTTCAAAATATTTAAATTCTTCTAGGGAAACATATCTAGCAACTGCTGCATGGTTTTTAGTTGGCTGTAAATATTGTCCTATAGTTAGAAAATCAACTTTAGCTTCCCTTAAATCGTCCATTACTTGCATAATTTCATCGTTTGTTTCTCCAAGACCAACCATCATACCTGATTTAGTAAAAATCTCAGAGTCTAATTTTTTCACATTATGCAAAAGACTTAATGAATTATAGTATCTCGCTCCTGGTCTAATAGTTTTGTATAGAGAAGGCACTGTCTCTACATTATGATTATAAACGTCAGGTTTTGCTAATACCACTATTTCAGCTGCCCCATCTTTCTTAAGAAAATCTGGGGTTAGAACTTCAATTGTGGTATTAGGAGCAACTAGTCTTATTTCCTTTATACAATTGGCAAAATGCTCAGCCCCACCATCATCTAAGTCATCTCGATCAACTGAAGTAATTACCACATGTTCAAGCCCTAATTTCATTACGGCTTGTGCTAGTCTCTGTGGCTCGTGAGGATCGAGTAAATCGGGACGACCAGTTTTAACATTACAAAATCTACAAGCACGAGTACAGACAGATCCCAAAATCATAACTGTAGCATGTTTTTTTGCCCAACATTCCCCTATATTAGGGCAAGCAGCTTCTTGACAGACTGTATTTAATTTTAAACTCTCAATTAGTTTTCTTGTATCATGATATTGATATGAATTTGGTGCTTTAACCTTTATCC